>CALFWA010000349.1 GCA_937928035.1 uncultured Caldilinea sp.
GGCCGCCTCGGCGAGCTCATCGAGCAATTCCTGGGTGGTCTGCTTGGGGTTGGCTCCGGCGCCGCTCTCTGCTTGAGATGACGTCGGTTCGGGATTTTGGGGGATCGGCTGATTTGTTTCCATGAGAGTTTCTCCTCTGACTCAGGTTGCCATCAACTACACTTCTCATATACGTTACTTCTCATATACGTTATTTCTCATATACGTTATTTCTCACATACGTTGTCCTCGACAAAAAGTTGCACAGAGCGTGCGGCGAAATCAAGACTTTGGGTTACGTTCCTGGCGCAGTGCATCCGCCGGAAACGCTCTGTTACGAAGCGCACGATTGGATCAGAATCAAAAATTGCCCTGGCGACAACCTTATTGTACCCTTTGGAGCGAACAGAAACAACCCTCTGAACGCCTAAAAATCTTCGGAGAGCATTTTCGAATGAACAGACGGCTGCTTTTCATCGGTCTTGCCACATCGGCGGCGTGGGCGCTCTTGCACACGCCGCGTGGGCGCTTTCCCTGGCCATCTCGCAACACAACGCCGCGCCCCGTGGCCTTGATCACCGGCGCGTCAGCGGGCATCGGCGCCGAGTATGCGCGTCAACTGGCGGCGCGCGGCTTTGACCTGGCGCTGGTGGCCCGACGCGCCGATCGCCTATACGAACTTGCCCAGTCGCTGGAAGCCGCCCACGGCGTCCACTGCGAAGTCATCGCCGCCGATCTGGCGCACGACGAGGGCGTCTCGCTCGTCGAGGCGCGCATCCGCACCATGGACGCCCTCGCCATCCTCGTCAACAACGCCGGCTTCGGTACCATTGGCCGGTTGGTGAACGTCGACCCCGGGCGGCAGCAGGAGATGATCTATCTGCACGTCATGGCGCCCATGCGGTTGACGCAGGCCGCCTTGTCCGGCATGATGGAGCGGCGGCGCCATGGGGCGATCATCAACGTAGCCTCCGTCGCAGCGTACTGGCGCTTTGTCGGCAATGTCAACTACGTCGCCACCAAAGCCTATTTGGTCGCCTTTTCCGAGGGGCTGCAAATCGAGCTGCGCGGCAGCGGCGTGCATGTGCAGGCGCTCTGTCCTGGCTTCACGCGCACCGAGTTTCATCACACCGAAGAGTTCAAAAAGCGCCGGGCCCGGCAGTATCCCGACTTTCTCTGGATGTCGGCGGAGGAAGTCGTGCGCCAGTCGCTGGATGCGCTCGGCAACGGCCGGGTGGTCGTCGTGCCCGGTTTATTCTATCGTGCGTTGGTGCTGGCGCTGCGCACGCCGGTCATTAGCGAGGCGCTGACGCGTATAGGAAATCTCCTGTTCCGATCTTGAGCGGCGAAGTCTGCGCAATTTTTATGGATTGGATGCAGTTGGTGAGAGGAAAGCGGCGATGCGCTGTTGGCGGCGCTCCTGAGAGTCGATAAGCCTTTGATGCGCAGCAAATAAAGCAGCCCGATCTTGCTCTGCGCATTGCTCCAGGTTATCGAGCACAGCGGCCGTGGCTGCAGGGGCGACGCCGCCAAGCCCGGTGCGCACAGCAATAAAATGTGCAGGGTCGAGCGCCTGCCTGAACTGCGCCTCGCTGAGCGGGAGCACGCGACCGAGGACGCTTCGGGCGGCTTCCTGAAGCATCGCAAGCGTCAATTGGGAGCTTGTCAGCCCGGCGTTCACGGCGTCCTGCACCAGGGTCGCCACCACCTTATGCGCCGCACGAAACGGCAGACCGGCCTCCCGCACCAGCGCGTCGGCAAGCTCCGTCGCCGTCGTAAATCCTTCACCCGCTCGACGGCGCAGATGCTCGACGTTCAAGGAAAGCCCCTCAAAAAAGGCCGTGTACAACTCCACCGATTCCTGAAGGGCGTTCAACGCCTCAAAGAGCGGCGGCAGAATTTCATCCTCAATGTCCTGTGTATCCCCATAGGGAATGTTGTGGCACTGCAAAACAACGCTCTGGGCAAAGCCGAGCGCCCGGCTCAGACGGGCGCGCAGATGCTCCAAGACCACCGGATTGCGCTTCTGCGGCATGATTGAACTGATCTGGATAAAGCTGTCGTCGATGCGCAGTGCATTGGCTTCCTGGCTGGCCCAAACAAGCAGATCGTGCGTCATGCGGCTTAGATTCACCGCCAGCGCCTGGGTGGCAAAGGCGACGTCGGTCAAATAATCGCCGCCGCCGATGGCGTGCTGGGTGCTGACGACGACGCCGTCGAAGCCGAGCAGTTCGGCCACGCGTTGGCGATCGAGAGGAAAGCCGGTTCCGGTCAACGCAGCGGCGCCCAACGGCGAAAGATTCACTTCGCGATAGGCGTCAAAAAATCCTTGTTGATTTCTGTGCAAAAAGGTGAGGACGCCGGCCAGGTAATGGGCGAAAGTGGTCGGCTGAGCGGGCTGAGTATGCGTGTACCCAGGCATGAGGGTCTCGAGATGGCGACGCGCCTGCGCCATCGTCGCCGTGCGCAACGCCAGCAGCGCGTCGCCGAGTTCCAAAAGTCGCAGGCGAATCGCCATGCGCGCTAGCGCATGACCGAGGTCGTTGCGGCTGCGCGCCAATTGCAGATTGCCACCGTAATCCATTCCCGCCGACTCCATCACGCGCCCCTCGATACGGAAGAACAGGTCCTCGACGCCTGGCTGATACGCGTACGCCTGGCTGCCTTCGGCCCGGATAGTCGCCACTGCGCTTAAGATGGCGGCGGCGTTTTCAAACGGAATCACGCCACATTCCGCCAGTGCGATGGCATGCGCTTCGTGCGCCTCCAGCATTGGCTCAAAGAAATAGCGTTGCGCATCTCGATAGGCGGGTTGCAACACGTGACGACTATAGACAGGGTGAGGGAATCGATGGGTCGTCATCGTTCACCCCTTCAGTCCGGTTAGAGCGATGCCTTTGATAATCTGCCGCTGAAAAATCAAAAAGACCAACAGGAGCGGCACGGTCGCCAGGCTGGCGCCGGTCATCAGCTTTTCCCATTGGGTCGACGTTTCGCCGCGGAAGAAGCTCAGACCGACGGGCAGCGTGTAGAACTCGCGAGAGGAAGCGATGATCAGTGGCCAGAGATAGGCGTTCCAGTTGCCGATGAAGTTAAAAATGCACAGCGCTGCAATCGCCGGCTTCACCAGAGGCGCTGCAATGCGCCAGAAGATGCCGAATTCATGCATGCCGTCGATGCGCGCAGCGTCAAGCAACTCATTAGGCACGCCGTCGAAAAACTGACGCATCAAAAAGATGCCCACCGCCGTAATCACGCCTGGGAAAACGATGCCCCAGTACTGCGCATAGCCCTGGTTCCAGCCGAATTGCACACTCATCGTGAACCAAGGAATGATCAACATTTCGGTCGGCACCATCAACGTCGCCAACATGCCGAGGAAGATGATCGTCTTGCCGGGGAACTCGAATTTATTCAGCGTATAGCCGACCAATGTGTCAAAAAAAGCGACGCTGGTCGTGCTGATGATGGCGATGATGATGCTGTTGACATACCAGCGGCCAAAGTTGCTCGTGCTGAGCACGTGCCGGTAATTTTCCAGAGTGGGGTTTTTAGGCAAAAAGGAAAATTGCACGAGCTCTGGCGGAGGCTTCAAGCTGGTCAGAATCATCCATACAAACGGTGTAATCATCACCACAGCGCCAAGGCTGAGGAGCAGATAGGTAAAAAAAAGCTCCCAAGAAAAACGAAGCTGTCGCCGCTGCGGGGGGGCAACCAGGCGCTCGACAACTTCCAGGCTCTGCGTGACGTCAGATCCCATCGTAGAAGCCATCTCAATACTCCACTCGTCGCGACAGAACGCGCAATTGAATCACGGTGATCAAAAGAATCACCAGAAACAAGATGACAGTCAACGCGGCGGCATAGCCCATGTTGTAACTGGAAAACCCCTCGTTGTACACCTCTAGCACGACGGTTGTGGTGCTCTTAAGTGGGCCGCCCTGCGTCATGTTCTGCACCAAGTCGAACATGCGCAAAAAGTCGATTGTCTGCAATACAGCGAGATAGACGATCACAGGGTTCAGCAACGGGAGCGTGATGCGCCAGAACATTTGCCAGCGATTGGCGCCGTCGATCTGAGCGGCCTCGTAGTAAATATCGGGGATCTGTTGTAAACCGGCCAGAAAGATGACGATGGCGAAGCCGATGCTGCGCCAGATCGCCACCGCCGTAATCGAGGGGAGCGCCAGGGAAGTGTCGCGCAGAAACTGCTGCGTAGGCAACCCCGCCATCTTCAACAACTGGTTGATCAGCCCTCCCTGCGGAGCGTACAGCCAGTTCCATACGAAGGCGACCGCCACCAACGAAGTGACGAAGGGGATAAAGTAGGCAGCGCGGAAAAATCCCGCCAGGACGCGCACGCGGGCGAGCAACAGAGCAGTGCAAAGCGCCAGCGTCAACTGGATAGGGACGCCGAAAAGCACATACCGGAACGTATTAGAAAAGGCAGCGCGCACGGCGCTGCGCGGCTTGAAAAGATCCTCCCAGATGCGCTCATAGTTGGCCAATCCCACCCAGGGGCCGCTTCCTTGAAAGACATTCCAGTTGCGAAAACTGATGTCAAACGCAAGCAAGGTCGGCCACCAGCGAATGGCGATGAAGAAGATCAGGCTTACGCTGAGAAAAATATACGCCCAAAGGATTTGGCGTTGACGAAGCGTCAATTTCACGGCGATGCTCCTAAGGGAGAGGAAGCGAGGCTTTGCAGCATCTCCTCTTTACAGATGCGTCCGCATCCCCGCTTCCTCATCCCATCACGTTCTCACGCTCTCCGGCTCTCTCTTGTTCTCATCCTCTACTGGCGGCTGCTCCAGAACTGATCCAGCAGCGCCTGGACGGTCTCCACGGCGATGTCCAGCTCCTGACGCGGGTCCGCGTTGTTGAGTACGACAGCGTCGTAAGCATCGATAATGGCCTGGCGATCCTTGCTCTCGTCCACGAAGAAGGTCGAATGGGCATAGGCCAGGCCGGCGGCGAAGGCGCCGAGCTTTTCATCAGCCAGCAGTTCGGGGTCATTGGCGGCTTCGAGTTGCGCTGGCAGCTCGCCGGTGATGCCCACCCATAGCTTGCCTGCCGCCGGTGTGGTGATGAACTTGAGGAATTTGATGGCAGCAGCCAAGCGCGCTGGATCGGCGGCAGCCTTGGTAGTGATGCCGTGCGTCCAATAACTGCCAAAGGTGCTTTTGATGCCGTTATGCTCCGGCAGCTCGACGACGCCGAAATTCAAGTCAGGCGCATTGCTGGCAATGTTGCCCAGTCGGAACGAACCGTCCAAATGGAAGCAGACCTCACCTGCCAGAAAGCCATCCTGGTCGCTCTGATAGACGCCGGCCTTGCCGGTTTTGAGCTCGCGCTCAAAGGAGAGGAAGGTCTCCCATGCCTGATAACCTCCCTCGCTGGCGTTCCAGAGCACCTTGCGATAATCGTCGCTATAGGGCGGTTGACCAAACTGGCGGAGCAGAACCTCGCGGAACCAGTGATGCGCCTGCCCAGGTGGATTGACAATAAAGCCATAGACCTTGAACTCATCGCCCTCGCGCACCGTGCACTTGACAGCCTGCTCTTTCAATTCATCCAGTGTGCGCGGAGGATTTTCCGGATCGAGGCCGGCGGCAGCCATCAGATCTTTGTTATAAAAGAGGGCGAGGGTGCGCACTGCGGTCGGCAACGTGTAAAGCTTGCCCTCGAAGAAACTGGCCTTGACCATCGGGCTAAACTGGGCAAGTATCTGATCAGGCGGGAACTCGTCTTCAGGCAGCGGTACAATATAGCCCGCATCGATCCAGGCTGGCTGCCAGCCATAGAAGAGCGTCGCCACATCCGGTCCCACGCCTGCCGGCACGCTGGCAGCGATCTTATTGCGATAGTCGTCGTAGGGGATGTCCGAGTTGTGAATCACCTTAATGTTCGGATTCTCGGCCTCAAATTGGGCGATCAGCTCGTTCATGGCGGTGACGCGCGCGCCGAAGTTATACTGCCAGTATTCGATGGTTATAACTTCCTCGGCGGGAGCCGCTGTCGCCGCCGCTTCGGCGTCCGGCCGAGCCGCAGGCCCCACCGGCGCGCAGCCGGCGGCAAGCAGCGCCAACAGCGTCAATACAACGATCAGATGGCGGTGATTTTTTCGCATGAGTACCTCCTTGCTTCTCACTTTTCTTCTTGATATTT
>CALFWA010000350.1 GCA_937928035.1 uncultured Caldilinea sp.
TTCCCACAGCCGATGACACTCGACTTCGCCCTGACCCAGTACGTGCGCAGCGGCAACCTCGATGCGCTTTACATGGCGGAGCTGACGCTGGAGAAGATGGCGCACGGCGGCATCTACGACCAGCTTGGCGGCGGTTTCCACCGCTACAGCGTCGATGCGATCTGGCTCGTTCCCCATTTCGAGAAGATGCTCTACGACAATGCGCAGCTCCTGCGCACCTACCTGCACGCCTGGCAAGTTACGCAGCGCCCGCTCTACCGTCGCGTGGTCGAGGAGACCATCGACTACGTGCTGCGCGAAATGACGGCGCCGGACGGCGGCTTCTACAGCACGCAGGATGCCGACAGCGAAGGCCACGAGGGCAAGTTTTTTCTCTGGTCGCAACAGGAGATCGAGTCCCTGCTCGATCCGCACACCGCCGCCATCTTCAGCGACTATTACGGCGTCTCCGCACGCGGCAATTTCGAGGGCAAGAACATTTTGAGCGTCGTGCGCAGCGTCGAGGAGGTGGCGCAACGCTTCAAGGTCAGCAAGGCGGAGGTGGAAGACGCGCTGCGCTGCGGCTGCGCCGTCCTCTTTGCACACCGGGAGACGCGCGTCAAGCCCGGTCGCGACGAGAAGATTCTCACCGAATGGAATGGCTTGATGATCCACGCGCTGGCCGAATGCGGCGTCGTGCTGGGGCGGCAGGACGCGCTGGCCGCGGCAGTGCGCGCGGCGGATTTCATCCTGGCGCAGATGAGTCAGCCCGACGGCCGGCTCCACCGTTCCTACAAAGATGGGCGCGCGCGCTTCAACGCCTACCTGGAAGACTACGCGTCTTTTATTCGGGCTTTGATTGCGCTGTATGAAACGACGTTCGACCTGCGCTGGCTGGGCGAGGCGACGCGGCTCACCCAGATTATGTTCGAGCAATTCTACGATCCTGCCGGCGGGTTCTTCCAGACCGGCGTCGATCACGAGGCGCTGGTGGCGCGACGCAAGGATTTTGTCGACAACGCCCTTCCCTCGGGCAACTCGCTGGCCGCCGAGGCGTTGCTGCGGCTCTCGGCCTTCCTGGATAAGCCCATGTATCGCACAGAGGCGGGGCGCATCCTGTTGATGATGAAGGACGCCATGGCCCAGCAGCCGACCGGTTTTGGCCGATTGCTCTGCGTGCTGGACGCCTATCTCAGCCCCTCGCAGGAGATCGCCATCGTCGGAAGACGAGATGACCCGGCGACGCAAGCGTTGCTGGCGGAAGTGCGGCGCCGTTTCCTGCCGCACGCCGTCGTGGCGCTGAAGGAGCCGGGCCAGGAGAGCATGTTGCCGCTGTTGCAAGGGCGCACGCTGGTGGACGGCAAGGCGACCGCCTACGTGTGCGAGAACTACGCCTGCAAGCTGCCGGTCACCTCCGCAGAGGATCTGGCGAAGATGTTGGACGACCTGTCCGCCAGGCTGTGATGAATTTACAGGAAGGAATCCGGCAATGAACGCAAGTTCAGCCTCTAGCCGGACGTTCTTATCGACTCACGAAAGTATGGGAAAGTCCAGAGGGCGGTTCATCACCGCCCTCTTTCATAATTCACTGCATTGAATCGATCCGTCACAAACCCGCCGGCAACAGACTCACTAGATTGGCGGGTCTTTGAATGTCTTCTCGCGCCAACTGCTCGTTCAACCAAGTCTGGAACGCCTGGATGCGCTCCTGGGCGAGCTGGTTTTCATCCTTGGGGTGCGCCGAGTCTCGCTCCAGCACCTGGATGATGTGATAGCCGAAGTCGGTTTTGACCGGCTCGCTGATCTCCCCGACGGGCAGGCTGAAGGCGGCTTCCTCGAACGGCGACACCATGCGACCTCTGCCGAACCACCCTAGATCGCCGCCCTGCGCTGCGCTGCCGGGGTCGTCGCTGTATTCGGCGGCCAGCGCAGCAAAGTCTTCGCCGTTGAGCAGCCGTTGACGCAGCTCGTTGGCCAGCGCCAGCGTTTGCTCTTCGTCGCGCGGTTCGGGCGTCGGCGTCGGCGTCGGCATGCCTTCCGGCGTCGGCGTGGGCGTCACACCTTCTGGCAGCGGCGTGGGCGTCGGCGCCGGCTCGCGTATGCGCAGCAAGATGTGGCGGGCGTGCACGGCCTCCTCCGTCATCGCAACCCGCTCATCTGCGATGACCTTCTGCAGCTTCTCGCGCAACAGACGGGCGCGAATCAGTTGCTTATACTCGTCGAGCGTGAAGCCGGCCACCCGCTGTAATGATTTCTGGAAGGTGTCTAGTGTTTCTGCATAGAGTGTGTCGGTAAGGATCGCAGGCGTCGGCGGAACCGGCGGCGTGGGAATCGGCGTGGCTGTGGCCGTAACCGGATTGCTAGCGTCCACCGTGGCCGTCGGCGTTGGCGTCCATGCCGCGGCTGTGGCAGTGGCGTCGATTTGAGCCTGGGCAGTGGCAGTCGCCTGCGGCTCGGTCACCAGCCCCAGACTACTGGCGATCTCTTCGCGCAGGGCGGCTTCCACTTCCTCGTCGGTGACGACCAGGCCGCGTTTCGCCGCCTCTTGCAGGATAATTGCATCCTCCAGCATGGCGTTGAGCGCCTGTTGCCCCAGCGCAAAGGGACTGCCCAGCGTGCCCTGGAGTTGACTGATCTGCCCCGCAAAGAAGCCTTGATTGCCGAACTGTTGTTCCAACTGCTGGTAGCGAATCAGTTGGTTCTGGAGCTGGCTTTGCTCATATTTGACGCGCTTCCAGAACTGCTCGGCGGTGATGGAGACGTCGCCGACGCGCGCCACATGCTGGCGCGGCAACACGAGGAACTGATAGATGACGCCGATCAGAATAAAAAGAAGAGCGGCGCCTAATGCAACGCCTACGAACGTGTAGAGCTTTTTGTGCCGTTCGCGATCGCGCTGGCGCAGCCGCTGTTCCTTGCGCGTCAACTCCCGTTGTAGGTCGTTGGACTTTTTGGCGGCCTGCTTTCTCTTGTTGCGTTCGGCCATAATTTATTTCCGTTTGCGTACGATGCGGGTTTGGTCGGCGGTGTAGGGCAGCAGCGCCAGTTGCCTCGCCCGCTTGATCTCGCGCGCAATTTTGCGCTGCACCTTGGCGCTGACGCGCGTCTTGCGCCGCGACAGAATGCGGCCGCGACGATCTAAAAAGCGCGAAAGCAGCCCGATGTTTTTGTAGTCGATCTCTTCATAGCGCACGTCAGAGCCGATGCGTCGCACGCGGCCAAAACCTTCGCGTTCGACGTATTGCTCCGGCGCTGTGAACCCTTCCTCCTCAACCTCCTCCTCCAGCTCTTCGTCGATGATCTCATCTTCGTCATCATTGAAGATCGGCGCAGGCGGCGGCGCTGAAGGAGCAATCAGTTTCGATTGATTTTCGGTCAGCGGGGCGGCGCTTTCTTCCATTTCGGGTGTGGGTCTCGTTTGCTCGCTCATGTTTCTATCCTTTCTAGTGTCACCTTTCTAGTGTCACTCATCCTTGCGCATCAGCAGAAAACGCATTACATCTTCGCTGTAGCGGAGCAGACGCTCCACCTCTTCCGTGCCCGTCGGCGGCATCTGGAAGCGATGCAAGATGTAATATCCTTCAAACTGATGGTTGATCGGATAGGCGAGCGTGCGCTTTCCCCACAGTTCGGTGGCGATGTCACGGCCGCCCTGGGCTGTGATGACGTCGCACAGGCGCACGTCGAAACTATTGATCCCCGCTTCATCTAGCTGGGGCTGGAGAATGTAAACCAACTCGTACTGACGTTCGTTTGCACCGTTCATTGAACCATCCTTTCTTTCTATGGAGACGCCCGCAGGACCGCCCTGCGAACAGAAAGAACGAGGGGCCGGCGGTGCACCGGATCCCTCGTTGCAGACCATCCTTTATGATACCGTGGAGCCGAGCGATCGGCCAAATCGCAGAGACGGTGTTTGCATTGTGGATATGCACAACTCATTGTGGGTATGCACAATCATTGTGGAATCAAATTGACACATCCTGCAGATATTGAGACAATTAAGCGTTGTGGCTGCGAACGTTGTGGCTGCAATCGAACGCTCCGATTGCAAAGACTTTAATTGCCGTCAGTTGTGGCGTCGGCTACGAAGATCGTGATGGATTTTTGCAAGCAGCTCATGCCCTTGAGAGGACATTGTGATCGATTACAAATTTATCCATGAAGGCGCAGAGCACGGCGACGCATGGGTGCGCTCCTTCTTCGAGCCGCTGACGCCAGGAGTATTGACGCCGTTCACCAACAGCCTCTTCGCCGAGGTGACGGCGCGCACCTGGTATCTGTACTTCGACAGGCTGGGGTTCGAACCAACCCCACGCTCGCGCGTGGTGAGGGTGCACGATGGGCGGCCGTTCGCCAATCTCTCGATCTCGGCCCGTCTGGATGCTGAACGCGCCGGCGTGGAATCCCCGGCCTTTTTTCTGGATGGGAAGGTGCGGCCAGTGGTCTCCAACGAAAAGTCCGGCTTCTTCGCCGCCATCAAGCTGGGCCGCGCTGCAAAGAAGATCGAAGAAACGATCGACGCGCTGCGCGCAGAGTTGCCCGACATCACCGCCAAAGTCAGCGCCTGGCGCCAGCGTGTGATGGGCTTCCGCTGGTCTCAGGCGGAGATTTTGCTGATT
>CALFWA010000351.1:0-7500 GCA_937928035.1 uncultured Caldilinea sp.
CGCTTGTCGCTGTTGCGATAGGTGGAGGCCGACGCCCAGGCGGTGCGCACCAGTTGAGAAACGGTCAGGCCGGACGCCAGAATCTTCTGCTTCAATTCGGCGATCTCCGCCGGGCCGATCAACTCATGATTGACGGCGGGGATGGGGTCCTGCCAGAGCAGCTCCTCTTGCGGCACCTCCGGCCCTAGATGGCGAGCGCGCGGCCCCATGTCGCGATGGGTGAGCTTGTACCAGGCTTTGGCGAAGGCTTTTTTGAACTCTTCCGGGTTTTCATGGAAGCGTTTGGAAATCTCCCGGTAAATCGGGTCCTCCTTCAAAGCCAGGTCGGTCGTAAGCATCACCGGCGCGTGCCGTTTGGTCGGGTCGTGGGCGTCGGGCACGGTGTTCTGCGCTTCCAGATTTTTAGCCCGCCACTGCCATGCGCCGCCTGGGCTTTTCTCCAACTCCCACTCATAGTTGAACAGATTGTCGAAGAAGCTGTTGTCCCACTGCGTCGGCGTGGCCGTCCAGGCGCCTTCCAGGCCGCTGGTGATGGTGTGGCTCCCTTTGCCGGTTCCAAAGCGATTTTCCCAACCGAGCCCTTGAGCCTCGATGGGTGCCGCCTCGGGGTCGGGGCCGAGGTAGCTGGACGGAGCGGCTCCATGGGTCTTGCCGAAGGTGTGCCCGCCGGCGATCAGCGCAACCGTCTCTTCATCGTTCATAGCCATCCGGGCGAAAGATTGACGAATGTAGCGAGCGGCTTCCTTGGGATCCGGCCTTCCGCCCGGCCCTTCCGGATTTACATAAATTAAGCCCATGTGGTCGGCTGCGAGGTCTTCTCGCAAAACTCCGGCCTCATCATGGCGCTCGTCGCCAAGCCATTCACCTTCCGGGCCCCAGTCGACGGATTCATCAGGCTCCCAGACATCCTCGCGCCCGCCAGCGAAGCCGAAGGTCTCGAAGCCCATCGATTCCAAGGCGACGTTTCCCGCAAGAATCATCAGGTCCGCCCAGGAAAGTTTGCGGCCGTATTTTTTCTTGACCGGCCAGAGCAGTCTACGCGCCTTGTCCAGGTTGATATTGTCGGGCCAACTGTTGAGTGGAGCGAAGCGTTGGGTTCCATCGGAGGCGCCGCCGCGTCCGTCGCTCACGCGATAGGTGCCGGCGCTGTGCCAGGCCATGCGGATGATCAGCGGCCCATAGTGACCATAGTCGGCCGGCCACCATGGCTGGGATGAAGTCAACACCTGCTCGATGTCTTTCTTTACAGCCTTCAAATCGAGGGTTGAAAACGCCTCGGCGTAGTCGAAGTCCTCGCCGAGGGGGTTGCCGGCGGGCGGGTTCTGGTGAAGAATCTTCAGGTTCAATTGATTAGGCCACCAGTCGCGGATTGTGCGGCGTTCGCTGTGGCCGGTCACCGGGCATTTACCGTTGGCGCCGTTCGTGTGGCCGTTGCTCATGGGATTTTCGTTGCTCATCGTGTTTCCTCCTGCTTTTTAACGAACTGTATGGCACGGATACAAGGTGGCATGGATGCAAGGCTTGATCAGGTTAGATTGTTCACTTCGCTCTGAGACCGGCATGCGGGACAACGCCCCCAATAGATGACTTCGGCCTCGTCGATCTCATAGCCCATCGCATCGGAAGGTGTGAGGCAAGGCGCCACGCCAATCGCACAGTCGACGTCCTCCACGCGACCGCAGATGCGGCAGATGAGGTGATGATGGTTGTCCCCCACGCGCGCTTCATAGCGGGTTGGGGAGCCCATGGGTTGAATGCGCCGGATCAAGTTTTTGTCCGCCAGCGTATTGAGGGCGTCGTAGATTGCCTGCCGGGAAATCGCGCCTAGCTCGGCCTGGGCCAGATCAAACACGGCCTCAGCGGTGATGTGCGGATGTTCTGACACGGCCCGCAGCACAGCCAGGCGTTGCGCAGTGACGTGAAGCCCATGTCGACGCAGGCGATCGCTTAAGTCCTTGCTCATGAGTACATCATAACGCACAATTTTGGACTTTGTCAAGAATTTGATTGCGTCTGTTTTTTGCAGCAAAAAGTGAATGGCCTCCTGGGGAACCAAGGACTGCGTCGGAGAGTTTGGGTGAGGGGCAGTGGTCACTCTTCGGGTGGGCGTTCCAGCGGCGGCGCCGTTGCGCTGAAGTCGTGAGCAATACGGTCGACGTACTCTCCGACCAGCGTCTGCACCCGTTGATAGTCTGAAGATGCGACGACAAAGCCGACATGATGCTTCTTGTGCAGCCGCCAGACCACCTCCGGGTCGTTGTAGGCGGCGGTGTCCGGCCATTCCTGCCGCGCCAGCGACACGATCAGGCCGGCGTAGTCTTGACGCGTCTGCGGCGGCGCATAGTCCTCGCCCCGGACATCGGCGACGACGATGCGCGCCCACTCTCTCCAGGGATTTAAACCGGTGGCGTGTTCGACCAGGCGATCGGTGCCGGCGCCTCCCACGCGCGCCGCAATCTCGAGAAAATACAGCGCCCCGTCCGCTTCGCTGCGGATAAACTCGGCGTGGGTGACCCCTTGCGTCATGCTCATCGCTGCAATCACCTGGCGATTGATGGCCAGCAGCGCCTCTTCCGGCGGACTACCGCGCAACACCGTGCTCGACGCAAAGACTCCTCCGCCATGATAGACCGCCATTGGTGGCAGACCATAGCGATGAACTGCTGCAAAACGCACTTCTCCTTCCCACACCACCGAATCGACGTGAAAGACATCGCCGGGCAGGAATTTCTCCAACAGGAAGTAGCTCTGGCGGTCTCCCAGCGTCGCAAGCGCCTGCCACAGCTCGTCAGGACGATGGATCATCTTGATGCCCATGGCGCTGGCTTCGGAGCGAGGTTTGAGCAGCCATGGGCCGGGCACGCGCGCCAGGTATTCGCTCACCGTTGGATAGTGAAAGAGTGCGGTGAACGGCGGCACGGGCGTCCCCGTCTGATGGGCGCGCACGCGCATCGCCAGCTTGTCGCGGAAGAAACGCGCCTGTGATGCGCCCATGCCCGGCATGCGAAAATGCTCGCGCAGGTCGGCGGCCGTCTCGACGTCATAATCGTCGAGCGGCGCGATGCGGTCGATGGCGCGCTCGCGCATCAGATACGCGATGGAGTAGGTGATGTCTGGCTGTCTGGCCAGGTTGGGGAAGGGCAGCATAAAAAACTCGTCGATGGCGTGGCGCGGCCACTCTTCATGTTCAAGCTTCTGGGTTGTCACCAGAATCGTGCGACACCCCTGCTGCTTGCACTCTTCGATGAACAATCCACCTTTGAAGTAGCTGGCAAGACAGAGAATCGTTGGTTGCATCATCTTCTCGCTTGATGAGATGGATGAGATTTAGAGAATTAGCAACCCGTGCGTTGACAAGCGCGCCGAGCTCGATCGTCTATACGGGCCGTTCCCCGGCTTTGGGCGGCGCCACGGCCATGAAGTCGCAGGCGATGCGGTCGGCGTAGGAGGTGATGAGCTGCTGCACACGCGCATAGTCCGGCGAAGCCACAATGAAGCCTACGTGATGCTCCTTGTGCAATCGCCAGACCAGTTCCGGATCGTTGTAGGCGGAGGTGTCCGGCCAGGGCTCGCGCGCCAGGGAAACAACCAGGCCGGCGTATTCCTCCTTCGCAGGCGGTGGCGCATACGCCTCTCTACGCAGATGCGCCACTTCGAGCCGCGCCCACTCTCGCCACAGGTTGACGCCGGTAGCGTGCTCCGCCATTTGGTCGATGTTGGCGCCGCCGACGCGCGCCGCAATTTCCAGGAAATAGAACTTGCCGTCCGCTTCGGAGCGGATAAACTCGGCGTGCGTCACCCCGCGCACCATGCCCATGGCTGCGATCACTTCGCGGTTGAGCGCCTGCAATGCCTGCTCCTCCGCTGAGCGATAAGGGAGGTTGCCGGTGATGAAGACGCCGCCTCCTTGATAGACGGCCATCGGCGGCAAGCCATAGCGGCTGCACACCGTGAAGAGAACCTTCTTGTCCCACACGATGGAATCGACGTGGTACACGTTCCCTGGCACAAATTTCTCCAGCACGTAGAAGGACTGCCGATCGCCCAATTCATCGAGGATCGGCCACAGCTCCTCGGCGCGGTTGACCTTGCGGATGCCCATCGAGCTGGCCTCGGAGCGAGGTTTGAGCACCCACGGCCCGGGAACGGTCGCCATGAAGTTGCGCAGATCCTCATAATTGAGCACGTGCACGAATTCCGGAACCGGGATGCCTTCGTCGCTCGCTTGCACGCGCATGGCCAACTTATCGCGGAAATAGCGCGACGTCGTGCAGCCCATGCCGGGGATGCGCAGATGCTCGCGCAGATCGGCCGCCGTCTCGACGTCGAAATCGTCGAGCGCAATCAGGCGGTCGATTTTGCGCGTGCGCGCCAGATAGCTGACGGCGTAGGTGATATCCGGCTGCTTGAAGAGGTTGACAAAGGGCATGACGAAAAATTCGTCGATCGCATCTCGCGGCCAGGCTTCGTGCTCCAGGTCTTGCGATGTAATCAAAATGGTGCGGCAGCCGAGCTGTTTGCACTCCTCGATGAAGGCGCCGCCCTTGAAGTAGCTGGCGAGACAGAGAATCGTGGGCGTCATGGGTGCGTCCTTTGGAATGACGGTTGAATTGCCCGCATATTACACCCTGGAAGGGATTCCGCAAAATGTCATCGTTTTTTCGTCTTTATGCGTCACGACAACGTCGATCTGCGCTCTCTACAATGAGAGAAAGTTCGGCGTCAATGAGCCCACTCTGTGCCGTTGGGAATGAAATCTGGAGCGGGAGAGCAAGAGCATGTCAAAAACGATCGACGGGCGAAGGCAAGCCGCCAGCTCGAAACTTGATTCCATATCGAAGCGCCGTGTATGGATTGCAGCGGTCTGTCTGTTCTTGCTGGGGTGTGTGCTGGCCGCGCCCAAAGTTGTGCACGCGCAATCGCCGGCGGATGGTTTTGCTCCCAGCTTTGACAATGAGGTGCGCGCCTTCGCCCTGCAGGGTGATGGCAGACTGATCGTGGGCGGCGCCTTCACCAAAGTAGGCGCAACGCTGCGCAGCCACCTGGCGCGCTTGGACGTGAGCGGCGCGCTGGATATGGACTTTGAAGTGAGCGCCAATCAGACGGTCTATGCGCTGGCGATCCAGGACAATGGGGCCATCGTCATCGGCGGCGCGTTTACGCAGGTGAACGGAGCGGGACGCAACCGCCTCGCCCGCGTCAGCGTCGACGGCCTCCTCGACCCTGCGTTCAATCCAAATGTGAATGGCGCCGTTCGCTCTCTTGCGCTGTTGGCCGACGGTAAGCTCCTGATTGCAGGCGAGTTCACGACAGTTGCCGGCCAGCCGCGCACTTATCTCGCTCGCCTCTACGGCGACGGTGCGCTCGACGTTTCTTTTGCCCCCGCGCTCAACGGTCCGGTGTATGCGTTGGCCGTGCAAGAGGACGGCGGCGTGGTGGTGGGCGGCGCTTTCACCGAGGTGAACGGACAGCCCCGCGCTTATCTCGCGCGCTTTGACGCAACCGGTGCGCTCGATCCCGGCCTGGCGCCCGTTTTGAACGGGCCGGTCTACACGTTAAGGCTCGACTTTGACGGTTCGATCGTCGTGGGCGGTGATTTTACGTCGGTCAACAGCGTCGCGCGCGGTCGGTTGGCGCGCTTCGCCCCCACCGGTGCGCTTGCCGCTGCACCTGCGCTTACCTTCGACGGCGCCATTCATGCATTGGCGATCCAGGCCGACGGTCGGATCATTGCCGGGGGCGCATTTCTGCATGTGAACGGCCAATCGTATCCCCGGCTGGTGCGTATCGGACTTAATGGCGCTCCAGACCCAACGTTTTCGCCGGCGCCCGACGGCGCAGTCTACGCCCTGCTCATTCAGCCTGACGACAAAATCGTCGCCGGAGGCGCCTTTACGCTCGCCGGCGCTGCGTTGCGCAACAGAGCGGCCCGTTTCTATGAGGATGGCAGCCTGGACGCTGACTTTGCCCCGCTGGGCGACGAGAATGTGAACGCAGAGGTGATGGCGCTGGCGCTTCAGCCGGACGGCAAGGTTCTGGCAGGGGGGACATTCACCTCCTTCGACGGGGAAGAGCGCCTGCGCCTTGCGCGTTTCTGGCCCGATGGCCGTCTCGACGCCGACTTCGCCCCCCGCTTCAACGGCGACGTGCGCGCCATCGCCGTGCAGCCGGATGGAAAGATCATCGTGGCGGGCGGCTTCACCCAGGTAAACAATCAATCTCGCCCTTTCATCGCTCGGCTCCTTGCAGACGGCTCGCCGGACGCCGGTTTCGCCCCCTTGAACGACGGCGATCTTTTGAGGGCGCTCGCCGTCGCACTCCAACCGGATGGCAAAATTGTGGTCGCCGTGGAGTTCAAAAAGCAGACGAATCGCCGCCCTCGCCTGTTGCGCCTTAACCCGGACGGCGCTGTGGACGCCTCTTTTCAGCCGGCGCTGCATGAAGGGCTGATCAGCGCATTGGCCATCCAGCAAGACGGGCGGATCCTCGCCTGTGGGGAGTTCACGGCCGTGTTGAACGCTGAAACCATCGCCGGCAACCTTGTGCGTTTACGGCCCACCGGCGAATTCGATCCCACCTATGCGCCCGAACTTGGGCGCTGTCTGGCGCTGGCGCTTCAGCCGGACGGTCGCCTGCTGGTTGGCGGCATTACATCCTCGCTGCTGGTTCGCCTTAACGCAGACGGCAGCCTGGACGAGGGTTTTAACGCCGGCTTGAGCAACGGCTATGTGAGTGCAATTCTCCTGCACTCCGATGGCCGGATCACGGTGGCGAATAACTACAAAGAAAATGACCAGAGGGGCGGTCGCATTTTGCGGCTCGCCCATAACGGCGCCCTTGATCCGAGCTTCGAGATGCACGTTGCCGACAATACGGCTTTGGCGTTGGCGCTGCAGAAAGATGGCAAGGTGTTGGTAGGCGGTGGCTTTACGCAGATCGGCAGCCAGGTGCACGGCGCCGCCGCGCGCATATGGCTGGCGCGACTGTCGGCGACCTCAACCTCTGCCCACAGGCTGGCCGCAGAACCCGGCGCAGGACGATTCGTCTGGAATCCTAGCGCTGCTTTCCCGGCGTTTCACCGTGTGGAATTCGCCGCCTCGACCGATGGAGGTGCAACCTATACGCCGCTTGCGCGTGGCGCCTGGTCCGACAATCGCTGGCAGGCGAATTTCGCCGGCGCGCCGCTGAATCAAATTTTCTGGCTGCGCGCGCGCGGGGCTTTCGCCGGCGGTGGGTTCAACGCCTCCACCAGCCTGGTTGAGGCAGTTACGCGCGCGTTTATCCCCGGCGGCGAGCTCGAGATCGCCACTTTGGTCAGCCCGACGCACCTCGCACCGGCCTGGCGAGTCGAAGTCACCGGCGCCACACCGTTGACCGCCGCGTGGGCAGGCGCGGGCGCCACCGGCGTGCGCGGGGTTGCTGCGGGCCTGTACACCGTGGCGCTACACCCCGGCGATGGCGTCTCTCTCGACGACTACGACGCTGGCTACGCCTGCACCG
>CALFWA010000352.1 GCA_937928035.1 uncultured Caldilinea sp.
TTGTGTAGGCGTGCTGGTGGGCGTGTCGGTGGGGGTCGGCTGTACGACCGTGGCCGTAGGCGTGGGGGTCGCAGGTGGGTTGCAATACGCAGCCGGGTCTTCGTCCGACACCGAAGGACCTGTCACGCGAGCGCGATTGACATACGTGGGTCGCGAGCCGGCGCCGTCGCCTGCATTGGCGCACCCTTGAACCGGTCCGCCGCCCGGCAGCGTTATGCTCGGTTGGGCGAGCTCGATCGCCTGCAGGCCGCGCACCTTGTAGAGCCAGACGTCGCCTGGGTCGAGCAGGCCATTAGTGTTTGCGTCGTTCAAGGGGCCGAAGACGGTGGGAACCGCGCTGGGCAATTGATTGTCGCTGATGGTGACCGAAATCGGATTCAACGGTTCGCAGACGACGCTGGGAGGGCAACTGTAGGTGACCTGATACAAGAAGGAGACAGGGCCTCCCACTGGGATCACGGGCACATCGGCGCCGTTCGGATCGTTGGCGTCGGCGCATCCAGAAGGAATGGACGAGCCGGTCTCGCCGACGTCCACCGGACAGACGTACTTCACCAAAGCCAGATCGCCGATGACGGCAGGCTCTTCCTGAGCAAAGATCGTTGCACCGCCCATCAGCGCCAGAAACCCTATGGCAAGCAAAACAGCGCCTAGAAGCGCGGCGGCAATTTTGAATTTTTTCATGATGGCGGCTCTCCTCAAACAGAGTGCATTGCAGGCGTCAAGAAATGTTGGCGCAAGACGAAATTGTGACTAGAAGACTATATCATTTTTCTCTCTTCTGTGCAAAGCCGTGGAAAAACAAGACAACACCCCCCCTTTCTCGCTTTCCTCTTGGATGTGCTCTTATACCGGCCCTCCGCCCGCGGCGATATGAAATTCGTTGTTTTCGCGTGCGACGGCGGAGGCGGGCTTGGCGGCGAGCAGCTCATCGAACAGAGGCAGCGTTCCTGTGCGCACGGCGTGCTCGGCGTAGAGAAACATGGCGGCGGACCACGCCTGCTGCTCGTAGCCCATCGGATGGCCGCTGGCGCCGTGCAGCCACTCGTTGAAGCTCCATTCGTAGGTCGTGCCCTGGCGGTTGGCTTCGGCCAGGGCGACGAGCATCTGCTCCGCCTGGTGCCGCCAGCCATGGCGCATCAGCGCGGCCACATGGAAGCCGCCGATCATCGGCCAGATGCCGCCGTTGTGATATTGATGCGGCAGATTCAAGTTGCGGCTGCGATAATATTCGCGCCAGTGGCTTTCGCCGGGGAAGATCGGGGGATAGATGGCCTTGGTCGGGTAGGGCTCCGCCATGCCCACCTGCAACATGTAGCGCAGAATGTGCTCGCGGCGGTGGCCGTCGGCGATGCCGGTGAGCACGGCCAGCAAGTTGCCCAAACTGTCGCACCAGTCGCCGTATTCGCGGAAGGCGACGAATGGCAGATAGAACGGTCGGCTGGAAATGGTGCCGACGTTGTGATAGAGCATGAACCACTCCAGCCGGATCGCCTTGAGCTTCTCCAGGTGCTCTGCGAAGTGCTCGGCCACCCAGCAGCGATCCACCCACATCAACAGGTTGACGCGCTCATGCACGCCGGCGGCGTCCACCTCGCCTTGATAGACTTCCG
The DNA here is from genome assembly GCA_937928035.1 of uncultured Caldilinea sp. Lineage (GTDB taxonomy): Bacteria > Chloroflexota > Anaerolineae > Caldilineales > Caldilineaceae > Caldilinea. The sequence goes on from CALFWA010000352.1 coordinate 1,614, forward strand.
TCCCCTCCGGCAGGTGCACCGCCAGCTCCTGATGCGCCAGCTTGGCGGCGTAATAGAGCACGTTGTCATACAACACGTTGTAGCGCACCGCCAATAGGTCCATCCAGTCGCCCGCCTCCGGCACCTCCAAAAGGCCGCACTCGTTCATGTCCTGATAATCGAGCCAGCGCATCGCCTTGTCGATCGTGGGCCAGTGGCGCAGCAGAAACTCCTGGTCGCGCGTGTAGTGGAAATGCAGATAATGGGCGAGGATGAACCACAGGTTGGAATCGACGGCGCCAGCGTTTTCGGTGCTGACATAGCCGGTGTCCGGGTTGACGTTAAGCGGAATCAGCCCGCGACGGCTCTGATGTCGCCCCAGCGTCTCCAGCGACGCTCTGCCGGCGCGGATCAGGTTCTCGTTGCCCGTGCAGATGGCGCCCAGGAAGGTGATGGCGGAATCGCGCGCCCAAATCTGCGGATAGCCGGCCGCCTGCGCCGAAGCACGAAAGCCATAGGGGGTAGAGCACTCGTGAAGAATGTTGACGGCTCGGAAATGAGCTTCCTGGATCAACTTGACGTGCAGCATAACGATATTGTATCCGCACTCCCGTGTTGCGTCTATTTTGCTTTAAAGAATTTGGTCAAGCGATTGCTTGCTGCGCGGCTGAGCTTTCGCACAAGGCTGAATGACCGCTGTATAATGAATTAACTTACGCAGTTGGCTTTGTTTCTAAGAAGCTCTAGATTTTTTAACAAATGCAAAGGTGCCGATTTCCTCGTAGGTGCGGCTCTCAGCCGCACGCTCTTGATGCTCCGCAAAGTCTTGAAGAATTCGAGCAAGCGCAGCTGCGCCTTCGGGTTGCCAGAATCCTTTGTGAAATTCCCTCTAGCTTCCTGCAAGGTTGCATGCTACGAGAAGGCGCCATCAAACTGCGTAACATGAGTGCATAAATTTGGTTGCTCTGCACCCTGGAATCTCCGTGGGCCAGAGAGATGCAGCCTATTGCGTTGGAGTCAGAGAAACAGCCATGGACGCACGCGACGAAATTCTCACGCGCATTCGCACAATTCTGGATCGCCCTGACTTGCCCTTCCCCCCGCGCGAGGCGCCGCCGCTCACCGCCGAAGAGCGCATGACGGTGACGCACGCCGAAGGCGGCAAACGCCAGCTGGCGGAACGTTTCGGGCAGGAGCTGACCAAATTATACGGAAGCTACGAGATTCTCGAATCCGCCATCGAGACGCGGCTGGCGTTGATCAACCGGTTGAACGACTGGGCCGCCGAAGAGGAAGCAGCGCGCAAGGGGCCAAAGCCCAATCTGCGCGGCCAGGAGCGCATGGTCTTGAGCTGGGCGGCGGACAAGCTGCCCGTGGAGGGATTGCGCGAGGCGCTCGCCGACACCGGCTGGAAATTGGTCGCCCCCCGGCAGCTCACGACGCCGGAGGCGTTGGAAACGGTGCGTTTCATTCGCTTCGGCGTCACCGGCGTCGAGGCCGCCTTCGCCGCCACCGCTTCGATGCTGGTGATCGCCGGCCCGGGTCAAAGCCGCGCCGCCAGCCTACTGCCCTTCCGCCATATTGCGATCATTCCTTTTAGCCGCCTCTATCCAACCATCGAATCCTGGCTTGCCGAACGGCGCGCCGCCGGCGAGCTGGTTGACCTGCTGCGCAGCCGCGCCGGCTGGAACCTGATCACCGGGCCCAGCAAGTCCGGCGACATCGAAATGAACCTCACGTTGGGGGTGCACGGCCCGAAATTTGTGCACGCAATTTTGTTCAACGACATGGGCGACGGCGGCGAATAGGCCAAAAGAGGAAGCAAGCAGCGACTGTCCTTCACCGGCGAAGTTTCAGTCGTTCAACTCAAGTCGATCCGCTCCACGCCTTCGATGGCGAGAATCCAGTCCGCGCCATACGCGCCAGCCGGGGTTTGAAAACCCGGTTTGACGTCGCCCGCCAGCACTTTCTGCACCAGGCGAAGGGACGCCAGCGCCGTCAGTGTGTAGGCTTCCGGCGTGCGCATGCGCGCCTCCACGACATGGCCCAAGTCGTCTTCGGCGCGTCCCCATACCAGGCTGACGCCGCGCAAGCGTTCTTCGTCGGTTGGGCCAGGGGCTGCAGAGCGAATGCGTCGCCGCAGCCACTGCGCCACGCCGGGCGCACGCAGCAGCCAACTGAAATAGCGACCGGCCTGCAAGGTGCGCACCATCGTCTTGGGGAAGCACATATACACTTCGATGTTGGGGACGCCAGTGCTGTAATAGGCCGTCGCCACATCGCCCCAGGGAACGGTGACGGCGAGGCGCGGCCCCTTGCCGAAGTCGATCGGGCGCGTCTTCCAGGCGATAGGAACGGCCGTCAACTTGCCATCTCGACGCACCATGCCGCCTTCCCCACGCAGAAGCGTCTCCAGCATCGTCGTCGCCGTGCCGCGTGAAACTTTGCCCAGTGCACAAACGCCGAGCAAGAGCCGGACGGCGGTGGGAAGCCTGCGATGAAGGTGGACTGCCAGGCAGTCCGAAGGGGCTACGTCGAAGCCGACGCCGGGCAGAAGCATCACGCCTGCACGCTGCGCCTCCTCGTTGCGTTGGGCCAGCGCCTCGAACACAGCGACTTCGCCGGTGACGTCGAGATAGTGCACTCTGTTGCGCAGGCAGGCTTCCACCATGGGCGCCGCCGTATAGGCG
>CALFWA010000353.1 GCA_937928035.1 uncultured Caldilinea sp.
ACATGCGGATCAGGAGGCTGGCCAGGATCACCGGCCGCATGAGGGGGAAGGTGATATGGCGCAGCACTTGCCAGCCGGTGGCGCCGTCGACGCGTGCAGCTTCAAACGGCTCTGGCGGCAGCGCCTCCAGACCGGCGAGCAGGAGCAGCATCATGAAGGGCGTCCATTGCCAAACGTCGATGAGGGCGAGGCTGAACAGCGCCAGGTTGGGGCCAAACCAGTCGACGTCCACGCCGACGCTGCGCAGCAGATGCGGGATGACGCCCAACTGCGAATTGAGCAGGAAACGGAAGATCAACCCCACGGCGATAGGCGTAATGAAGGCGGGCGTGAGCAACAGTGCTCGAAAGACATGGCGAAAGGGCGTAGCGCGATGGAGCAGGATCGCCAATAGGAAGCCAAATGCAAACTCCAGCCCGACGGCCACCGCCACAAAGATAACGGTGTTGCGCATGGCGTTCCAGAAGGAGCGATTCGCCGCCAGCGCCGCATAGTGCTCCAGCCCCACCCATCGCACGTCGCCCAGCGCAGTGAGCCGGTAGTCATGCAGCGAGGCCCACAGCGAAAAAAGCAGAGGGTAGATGAGCACTGCGGACAGCGTCGCAGCCATGGGCAGGAGGAGTCGGTATTTGAAAGGAATCATGGTTCCATCAATGGAGGGGCTGTGAAGGAGGAGGCCTCAAGCCCCCTCCTCCTTCTTTTAGGAACGGGCCAGGATCTCGCGCACCTTAGCGGCGGCGGCGTTCAACGCTTCGGCTGCGCTCATCTCGCCGGCAACTGCACTGTTGAGGTAGGTGCCGACCTCGTTGATGATTTCCTCGGCGCTCTGCCCGCGCGCCAGCGGCTCGGCGTCTTCCAAGATGCGCAGCACCGTTTCGTAGTACTTGCGGCCGAATCCCTTTTCCCAGACTTCGGGGTCGTTCATGACGCTGGTGCGGATCGGCGCGCCGCCCAGGATGACGCGCTCTTTGTCTACAGCTGGCGAGGTGAGCCAGCCGATGTAGCGCCAGGCAGCGTCCTTGTTCGCCGTGTTGGCCGGGATCGCCCAGTGCCATGCGCCGAGCACCGCTTTGCCGCCCGGCGGCTCATAGAGCGCAAAGGCGCCGGCCAGGTCGCCGGCCGGTCCGTCGGCCTTGTTGAGCGTGGGCAGCATCCAGTTGTACGAGAGCATCGTCGCCGCCTCGCCGGCCGCCATAGCGCGCAGCGCTTCGTCGAAACCCCAGTTCAACGAGTTGGGCGGCGCAGCGGTCTTGTACATCTCAATGTACATCTCCAGCGCCTTTTGCCCCGCCTCGTTGTCGAGAATGACGTTGCCCTCGGCATCCATCAGATTGCCGCCTGCGGCGTAGAGCCAATTTTTCCACTCTTCAAAGACCTTGTAGCCGCGCTGGGGCTGCATGGCTGCGCCGTAAACGCCTTGCGCTGTGAAGAATTGTCCAACCTCCAGATACTCCTCCAGCGTGGTGGGAATTGTGAGCGGACGTCCATACTCGGCCTGGAATTTCTCCTGATTGGCGGGGTCGTCGAACAGGTCTTGTCGCACGATCAGGCCTAGCGCGTAGTTGTAATAGGGGACGCCGTAGAGTTGACCGTCCACCTCGCCAATGGCGCGCAGCGGCTCGACGAAATCCTGGAGGTCGTACCTTTCCTGTGCTGCTACGTAGTCATCGAGCGGCGTCAGGAAGCCCGCCTTGGCGAACTCGTCCATCCAGGGATTGTCGACAATGATGACGTCGTAGGTGGCCTGTGGCGCCAGGAACGAGGTTAGAATCTTGTCGCGCATGGCGTCGTAGGGCATAGGGTCGAAGCGGATGCGTACGTCGGGATGCTCTGCCTCGAAGCGCTTCGTCAACTCTGCTACGATGTCATAGTCCGGCACCTGCTCCATGATGATGGTGAGCGTGACCGGCTGTGCGGAGGGGGGTTGCGCCGGTGCAGCCATGGGCGCGCAGGCGCTCAGAACAAGTGCAACGACCAGGAGCCAGGGGAACAACAGTTTGTGCGTAGCGTGGGTTTTCATTCTCACCTCCTAAAACGAAACCTTTCCTCCTGATAAGTCTCTCATGAGAAATGCTTCAATCCATCCACGCGCCGCCGTTGACGTTGATCGCCTCTCCCGTGATGAACTCTGCGTCCTCCGAGGCCAGAAAGACGATCACCTTCGCCACGTCTTCGGGCGTCTCGAGGCGTCGCAGCGGCGTGTCCTGGATGTACAGAGCGCGCACTTCCTCAGGGGCGACGCCGCGCAACGCCGCTTCCCATTCCACCTCTCGCTCTTGCATGGAGGTGCGCACGTAGCCAGGGCAGACGGCGTTGACGGTGATTCCATAGGGCGCCAGCTCACCCGCCATTGCCTGCGTCAGGCCGATGACGGCGAATTTACTGGCGACGTAATGGGCCAGGAAGGGCGCGTTGCCCCGTTTGCCCGCCATCGAGGCGACATTGATGATTTTGCCGCCTCCCTGGGCGATCATGCGCCGGGCGGCGACCTGGCTGCAGAGGAAGACGCCCTTGGCGTTGACGTTCATGTTGTAGTCCCAGTCCCGTTCCGTGAGGTCGACGAAACGGTTCATGGTCGAAACGCCGGCGTTGTTGACCCAGACGTCGAGCCGGCCATAGCGGTCAACGATTGCCTGCAGCACGCGCTCCGCCTCGGCCTGGTCGGTCACATCGAGCCGCCACGCCGTCGCCTCGCCTCCTTGCGTGCGAATTTCCGAGGCTGTTTGCTGCGCCCACTCCGAATTGAAGTCGGTCACCGCCAGCACTGCGCCCTCTCGCGCTAGCGCTAGAGCCGTCGCTTTGCCGATCCCCGAACCGGCGCCGGTGATGGCGATAATTTTCTCCTTCAGTCGCATAGTCGCCTGCCTTTGCTGCTGTTCTTCCAGAAAGCTTGAGAACTTTCCAGAAAATTGCGATAAAGGTGATAAACAATCAGAATTTACGAAGCCAGACCCGCCAGGCGAGGGTAGACATCCTTCAACGCTTCGTAGACGGCTCGGTATAGGTCAAAGAACTCCCGATAGCGAGCATGGTTGGTTGGATTCGGCTCGACCACACCCTCGATCTGGATATAGCGCTCGATCTCCTCCCACCGTTGAAAAGCGCCGACGCCTATGCCCGCCACGAAAGCGGCGCCCAGCGACGAGCCGGGATGACGGGCGATCTGCTCCAGCGGCAGGCCCAATACGTCTGCCGTGATCTGCTTCCAGAGCGTCGAGCGTGCGCCGCCGTTCGTCACGCGTGCGCGCGTGGCGCACAGTCCACGCTCGGCGAGCACTTCCAGATGATGATAAAAACCGTAGCTGATCCCCTCTAGAATGGCCCGGAACAGATGCGCTCGCGTGTGGCTGAGCGTCAGTCCCACCACCGTCCCGCGCGCCAGCGGGTCATGGAGCGGCGTTTTCTCACCGAGGAAATAGGGCAACAACACCAATCCCTCTGCACCAGGCGCAATCCGAGCGGCCTCTGCGTCGAGCGCTGCGTAGTCGGTTTCGGATGCGAACGTGTTGCGAAACCATTTGATAATGCTGCCGCTGGCGGCCATGCAGCCGTTCACCAGATAGAGGCCGGGGATGACGTGATAGTCGAGGAAAAGACGAGCGTCGATGATCGGCTCAGAGACGCAGTACAAGATGTCGCCGGCGCCGCCTAGCTTAACGAGCAGATCCCCTTCCGCCTTCAAGCCCGCAGAAAAGGCTGAGGCGACATGGTCGGCGCTGCCGGCAACGACAGGTGTTCCGACCTTCAAGCTGGTGGCGTCGGCAGCGTCCTGTGTCACCTCGCCGACGATCTCGGCAGGCCAGCGTGGGGCGGCCAGCCACGTTCGGGAAATGGTGGAAAGCGCCAATAGCTCGTCGTCCCAATCTTCGGTGTGCAGATCGAACAGGCCGCTCTCCAGCGCCCAGTTGCGCTCGATGGAAAAGGCGCCGGTCAGGCGATGGGCGACAAAGTCATAAGATCCCATCACGCGGACGGCCTGCGCCATGGTCTCCGGCTCATGGCGGCGCAGCCAGAGAAGCTTCGGCCCAATGCTCTGCTGCGTGATGGCGCTGCCGGTGCGCTGCAGGATGTCCTTTTCGTCCGTCCGGCTGCGGAACTCCTCAATTTCTTTCACCGCCCGTGCGTCGTTTTGCTGGATGGAGGGGCGCACAACGCGTCCCTGCGCATCGAGCAGCACGAGGGCGGGCGTCATGCCGCTGACGCCCACGGCGGCCACCTCTTCTGCGTTCACTTGCGCAGACTGCAGGCATACAGGAACGGCCGTGCAGACATTGGTCCACCACTCTTCTGCGTCCTCCTCGGCCCAGCCGGGCTGCGGCGAGCGCAGCGCGCTGGGGCGTTCGGTCTCCGCCAAAAGGCGCCCTTCTGCGTCGATCGCGATAACTTTGGTGGCGGTGGTGCCAATGTCAATGCCCAGCAGAACCATCCTCGCCCTCCCGATGCCAGAGGAATGGCCGCCTGAATCAGGCAAGCTCTGCACGCACGGCGCGCACTTTGTCCATGAAGACGCGCACTCGCTCTGGGTCCACCGGATTCCAGGTGTAGCCGTCCACCTTGAGGCTGGAGCCGACGATCACGCCGTCGGCCACCTCTAGATAGCGGGCGATGTTGTCGGCCCGCGCGCCGGTGTTGAGCAGCACGGGCGCCAGGTCGGCGACGGCCTCCTTTGCTTCGCGCAGCGCGTCGACGCCCGGCTCGGCGCCCGCCATGGCACCGGAAACCAGGATGGCGTCCGCCAGCGAGGAGACGACTGCGCTGCGCGCCCTCTGCCCGACCGTGCGATTTCCTAGCGGGGAGGCGAACTCCGGCGTGACGTTGTAGAAAACACGCACGTGGTTGGCGCCGATTTGACGGCGATAGCGCAAGAGGGCGGCGGCGTCGGTGTTCCACAGCCCCATGTCGCTCTCATAGACGCCGGTGAAGACCTCACGCACGAAGGAGGCGCCTGTCGCCAGCGCAATGGCGAGCGGCGCCTTGGCATCCCACAAGAAATCCACACCAAAGGGTCGATCTTTAGGCGCCACCTCGGCGATCACGCGCGCCATCACTGCCACTGCCTCGAAGTCCGCCTTGAGCGCATAGGGGCGGTCCCCTTCGTTGCAGAAGAGCAGTGCATCCACGCCAGCATCGAGCAGAATGCGCGCATCGGCGGCGACCGATTCTAAAATTCCTTCCACGCCGTTCTTTTCATCGTAGAGCGGTGTGCCCGGCAGCGGAGGAAAGTGTGTCATGGCGATTACCGGCTTTTCCACATCGAATAGTTCTTTTAGCAACATTGATTATCCTGCCTTCTTCTTTTATTTATCATGCGGATCGAAAATTTGTTTTTTGCCGTTAAGGAATAAGGATTCAGTCTTCGCTCCTGTTCGAGAAGACCAAGTGTGAGGGCCGACAACCGGTTTGAACCGATCTTCTAGATCGTTCAAAGGGTTTCAACCAACGGCGAAGCCTGTCAAGCCAGAATCACCTCGACGCCTAGGTCTCGAATACGCTGTACCATCTCGCCATCTGCCGCTGTGTCGGTGATAATCCTGTGCACTGCGCTGAGTGGAGCCACGGCGGCGAAGGCCACGTTGCCGAGTTTGGTGGCGTCCGCCACGACGATGCACTCCTTGGCCGAACGCAGCATCGCCCGCTTCACCTGCGCATCCTCCAGGTTGTACTCGGTCAGGCCGGCCTCCAGATCGACGCCAGCGATGCCCAGGAAGAGCTTATCGACGAACAACTCCTGGAAGATGCGCTCGGCGAAATTCCCGACCAGCGAGAGTTCTCCGTAGCGAAGGACGCCGCCGGCGACGATGACGCGGTTCCCCGGGCGGCTGGCCAGCAAGTTGGCGATATGCAGGCTCGGCGTGACGATGGTCAGATTGTGAAAACGATCGAGCCGCCTAGCGATCTCCAGCGTCGTCGTGCCGACGTCGAGTGCAATGCTGTCGCCATCCTGGATGCAGGCGAGCGCTGCGTCGGCGATGCGCGCTTTTTCCGCCGCCTGTTGCCGACTTCGCACGAGGAAGGGAGGCTCATAGCTGCGGTCGCGCACGCTGACCGCCCCGCCGTGCACTCTCCGCAATAGTCCTTTACTCTCCAAAGCGAGCAGGTCGCGGCGGATCGTCATATCCGACGCTCCAAGTTGTTCGCACAGCTCGGCGACCGACACGACGCCGCGCTCGTGCAAGGTGAGCAAAATCTGCTGTTGTCTTTCTTCGGCGAGCATAGTTATTGAAAGCTGGATTGTTTGATTTTATTTGTATGCTACATTATTTTTGTTTGTTTGTCAACAGATTCAAACAAATCTCAGAGATGTTTCAGAGAAATGCAAGATATAGTGCAATTGAAAAGATGATTTGTTAAGGAAAATGCACATAATGCGTTGACGAATTCATGACATGCGATCCATAATGTCGAAATATCTTCCTGCCTTGCATCGCTCGTCAGCGATGGGTGAGACGGAAGACAGAGAATTGGATTCAGTGAATACGGAATCTCCATGTTGACAGACAAATCCGCCGTCATCGATCGATTCGCCCGTCATGTTTCCTCCGGCAAGGCGGCCTTTTTTCGCCAGGCTGGCATCGAGTTTGTCATGGGCCGCCGCGAGGGACCGTACATCTGGGATATCGACGGCGAGACGCAGCTCATCAACTGCCACTGCAACGGCGGCGTCTTCAACCTCGGTCATCGCCACCCCGCCGTTGTACAGGCGCTGATCGAAAGCGTGCAGACGCTTGACATCGGCAACCATCATCTCCTCAGCGAACCGCGGGCGCGCCTGGCCGCTCGGTTCGCCGAGCTGGCGCCAGGGTTGACGTACATCGTCTTCGCCGTCGGCGGCGGCGAGGCGACCGACCTGGCGATTAAGGTGGCGCGCGGCTACACGGGACGACAAAAGATCGTTTCGGCCGGCGGCGGCTATCACGGTCACACCGGTTTTGCGCTGTTCACGGGGGACGAGAAGTACTTTGCGCCTTTTGGCCCACGCGCCCCCGGCTTTGTGCAGGTTCCCTTCAATGACGTCGACGCACTGGCCGCCGAAGTGAAAGACGCCGCCGCCGTGATCCTGGAGACGATCCCGGCGACGCTGGGCATGCCGATCCCTGCGCCGGAGTATCTTCCGCAGGTGCGGCGCCTTTGCGACGCACACGGTGCGCTGTTGATCCTCGACGAAATTCAGGCTGGCCTCGGGCGCACCGGTCGCCTCTGGGCGTATGAGCATTTCGACACTGTCCCTGACATGGTGTTGCTCGGCAAAGGGTTGTCCGGCGGTCTCTATCCGATGGCGGCGACCCTGATGCGCAAAGAACTGGAGCGCGTCTTCCACGCCGATCCGTTCATCCACATTTCCACCTTCGGCGGCGCCGAGGTCGGCTGCCCGGTGGCGCTGAAAGTGCTGGAGATCAGCGCCGACCCGGCTTTCCTGGCGCACGTGCAAGCCATGGCGCAGGTCTTCGCCGACGGTTTCGTCGAGCTGCAGCGCCGTCACGCCAGCGTGCTCGTCGGCTTACGCCAAATGGGGCTGATGATGGGCATCGAGATGGTGCATCCTGCGTGCGGACCGCTCTTCACGAAAGCGGCCTATGACAACGGCTTTCTGTCGATCTATGCAGCCAACGACACGCGCGTGGCGCAGTTCTTACCTCCGCTGATCATCGAGCGCCCGCTGGCGGAGGAGTTGTTGCAGCGCGTCGACGCCGCACTGGCGCAGGCGGCCGTGATGTTGCACAGTGGGTGATGCAGGTGCGTGTTGCGTGGTGCGTGCATTATCAAAATGCGCACCACGCTTGCACGGAACATGAAACACGCTCCCCATGAACGAACAACTTCCTGTAGATATAGAGCGCCTAGAACAATTTGAAGCCGGGCTGAACCCGGCGCATCTGGAGCGCAGCGCCATTCCGCCGCAGGTGCTCGGCTACGGCGAGATCAGCGCAGTGCTCGCCATCGGCGACGATGCACTGGCCTATAAGCGCATGCCGATGTTTCTCAGCGAGGCGGAGATCGAAGGGTATCGTCGCACCTTCACACGTTACACCGAGGCGCTGACAGAAGCGGGGCTGACGGTGGCGCCAAGCCGTCTGGTCCAGTTGAAGCAGCGTTGCGGCACGCACCATGTGCTCTATCTTGTGCAGCGGCGCTTGCCGGGGGACGCTATCGGCAACCGGCGCGTGCAGACGGCGGACGCAGACGACGCCGGACGCCTCCTGGAAAGCGCACTGCGAGAGATCGCAAAGGTAGCGCGCTACAACCAACGTCAGGCGGGAGCGTGGGCGCTGGGCATTGACGGCCAGATCTCCAACTGGGCGATCATGGGCGAGGC
>CALFWA010000354.1 GCA_937928035.1 uncultured Caldilinea sp.
TTCATCACAGATGCATCTTTGCAACTGTGCGGGAGAAAAATTATCTGGCGTGACCGCCATGATAGGTCTGGCGCAGAGAGGTCGGCTGGTAATGCGCCTTCAAGCGCGCACCGACGCTTTCCAGCCACTCGCCCAGGCGGAAGAGCATGCGGCTCATCACGCCCGGCTCCTCGAGCTGGCGGCGTTTCGCCATCAATTCCATCTCTGCTTTGCGAACACGCTCTTCGTATTCGCTGCGAGCCAATTGAACAATAAAGTAATCCATCATAATCCGTAAACTCCTTTCGATGATGGAGAACGATTCTGCAGTTCGGCAGGTTCCAACTTGCCGTTTTGACTTGCTCGTCGTTCCCATCGTTTTTTTGAGTCGGGCGATCGATCAGAAGCTTCGAGGCCCGACAAGCGAACGTCAGCGCTTCTGTTCATCGCACAATTCTATTGAACGGTTTTTGACGCTTTGCGTCAAAACCATTTCAACATTTTACATCCATTGAAGGCGTTCCGAATGTGAGAGAATTCACAATCTGATCGTGTGAAAATGTGCAAAACTCTGCCGAGGAAATAGACGGATTGCCGCCGATTTGGTACACTTTGCAACACATTTTCTTGAATTGTGTATTCGAAATGGCTGAATTGTTCCTCGCAATGGCTTGTTTCTTTTGAATCAAACGCCTGCACGACCCAAAAGGAGAAGAACTCATGGCTTACCAGAAAATTGTCGTCCCCAGCTACGGCGAAAAAATCACCCTTGTAGACGGCAAGCTCCATGTGCCCGACAACCCGATCGTTGCCTTTATTGAAGGCGACGGCACGGGCGTTGACATCTGGGCGGCGAGCCAGCCGGTGCTCGACGCCGCAGTGGAAAAAGCCTATGGCGGCAAGCGCAAGATCGCCTGGATGGAAGTTTACGCTGGCGAGAAGGCCAATGCGGTTTACGGCGAGCCGATCTGGCTGCCGCAGGAGACGCTCGACGCCATCGACGAGTACATCGTCGCCATTAAAGGCCCGCTGACCACGCCTGTCGGCGGCGGCATCCGCAGCATCAACGTGGCGCTGCGCCAACGGCTTGACCTTTACGCCTGCGTGCGGCCGGTTCAGTACTTCACGGGCGTGCCCAGCCCGGTCAAGCACCCGGAGCTGGTCAACATGGTCATCTTCCGCGAGAACACGGAGGATATCTACGCAGGCGTCGAGTGGGAAGCCTACTCCGAGGGCGCCCGCAAGGTGATCGAATTCCTGCAGAATGAGATGGGCGTCACCAAGATACGCTTCCCCAAGAGCAGCGGCATCGGCATCAAGCCCATCAGCGAGGAGGGTACCACCCGCCTGGTGCGCGCCGCTATTCAGTATGCTATCGACAATAAGCGTAAGAGCGTGACCCTGGTGCACAAGGGCAACATCATGAAGTTCACCGAGGGCGCTTTCATGCAGTGGGGGTACAAAGTGGCGCGCGAAGAGTTCGACGCTGAGCCGCTCGACGGCGGCCCGTGGCATCGCCTGCCCAACGGTATCATCATCAAGGATGTCATCGCTGACGCCTTCCTCCAGCAGATTTTGACCCGCCCGGCCGAGTACGATGTGATCGCCACTATGAACCTCAACGGCGACTACATCAGCGACGCGCTGGCGGCGCAGGTGGGCGGCATCGGCATTGCGCCGGGCGCAAACATCAACTACGTCACCGGCCGCGCCATCTTCGAAGCGACGCATGGTACGGCGCCCAAATACGCCGGGCTGGATAAAGTCAATCCCTCGTCCGTCATCCTCAGCGGCGAGATGATGTTGCGCCATATGGGCTGGACCGAAGCCGCCGACCTGATCATCCAGGCCATGGAGCGCACCTTCAGCCAGAAGATTGTCACCTACGATTTCGCCCGTCTGATGGAAGGCGCCACCGAAGTCAAATGCAGCGAGTTCGGCAAGGCGTTGATGGCCAACATGGGATGACGCGCATGCTGGGGCGGATAGGCTCCCGACTATTCGCCTCGCTCCACACTTTGTTTCGCATCCGGATTCCATCCTTTTTGCAAACCATGAGCGCCCAACTTGCAGCCCCATTCCAGCGCGCAGCTACCGATGGGCGGCTGCCAGGCGACTTGCGCGGTGGCGCTCATCGTAACTTACTCGGGCGAGGGACGGTGACCTTTGTGATGCGCGCGCCCTTTAAGCCTTTCGTCAGCCTGGTCGGCGACTTCAACCGCTGGGACACGCGCAGCCATCCGATGCAGACCGATGGCCAGGGGACATGGTGGATTACGATCCCTGACCCTGGTCGCACGCGTTATGGCTTCTATGTCGTAGTGGATGAAGACTCGCATGTCTGGGTGGGCGATCCCTATGCGCGCGAGGTCTTTTGGGGACAGAAGACGCCGTGGGCCGTGCTTGCCGGCGCCGAGGCGCCCTTCCCCTGGCGCGATCAGGGGTGGCGAACGCCGGCGCTGCGCGATCTGGTCATCTACGAGCTCTGCGTGCGCGACTTCGCCGGCGTCTGGCACGGAGGCTATCCGCACTACGGCAACTTCGAGCGTCTCACACGGCAGCTGCCCTACATCGTCGGCTTGGGCGTGAACTGCGTCGAGCTAATGCCGATCAACGCCTTCCCTGGCGAATCAAGCTGGGGGTACAACCCGGTTTTCTACCATGCGGTCGCCAACACCTATGGCGGGCCCGACGACTTCAAGCGTTTCGTGGATGCCTGTCATCGCGCCGGTGTCGCTGTGATTTTAGACGTCGCCTTCAACCACGCCTGGGGGCAACACCCCTATTATAACATCTATCCGCCGATGTACGGCCCGAAGGGGGAATGGCTGACCGACTGGAACCCCTTTTTCCATCACACGCCGCCGAGCATTAACATGTGGGGCGGGGTGGACTGGGACCACTTCAATCCGGAGACCACGCGCTACTTTCAGGACATTGTGCGCTTCTGGCTGGAGGAGTATCACATCGATGGCTTTCGCTTCGACTGGGTGGGCGGTGTCGATTATGATAGCAACAACCCCATGCGGCCGGACTTTGACCCCTACCACGGCATCGCTGCGATCTGTTGGGCGGCGCGTCAGGCCAAACCGGATTGCATCCTAATCGGCGAATTCTGGCAACTGGAAGGAACCAGCCCGGAAAAGACAGCTCCCCGGCTGGTGCACGAGACCGAGATGGACGCAGTATGGAACGGCTATTTTCATCACACGCTAGATGATGTGCTCAACTGTCGTTGGGAGTGGGAGAAGCGCGACATCTTCCGCACCATCGGCGGCTATCGCGATCTGGGCTTCAGCACAGCCACGCAGGTCGTGAATTACTCGTGCAGCCACGATGAGGTGCG
>CALFWA010000355.1 GCA_937928035.1 uncultured Caldilinea sp.
TACCTCCACCACAGTGGAGGCCGGTCGCGCGTCGCCAAAAAATTCGCTGTGAACGCGTCCCACCTCTTCCCAGTCTTCAATGTGCGTGAGAAAAATCCGGGTGCGCACTACGTGCGCCAACGAAGCGCCCGCCTGCTCCAAAGCAGCTTGAATAATCTCAAAACAGCGCCGGGCCTGGCCGGCGGCATCGCCAGGCGCAGCTACCGAGCCATCGGGTGCAATGGGCGCTGTGCCGGCGACAAAGACATGCGAGCCCACTCGCACGGCGCGTGAAAAGCCGATGCGAGGTTCATAGGGACTGCCGCTGGAGATCAACTGTCGAGACATGGATCCTCCGTGGCGCAGTTACGAAAGGCCGATCACCCTTCCTGTCTCCGGGTCAATATCGATGTCAAAAAAGGCCGGCCGCGCCGGCAGCCCTGGCATGGTGCTCATCGTTCCCAACAGCGGGTAGAGAAAGCCGGCGCCGACGCTGGCACGCACCTCGCGTACGGGCACGATGAAGCCGGTCGGCGCGCCCTTCAGCTCCGGATCATGGCTGATGCTCAGGTGCGTCTTCGCCATGCAGATCGGCAGTTTGTCGAAGCCGGCGCGAGTGTAAGCGGCGATCTGCTCTTCCGCCTTCGGTGAATACTCCACACCGGCGCCGCCGTAAATCTCGCGCACGATGGTCTCGATCTTTTCTTTGATGGGCATTTCAAGCGGATAAAGAAATTGGAACTGGGACGGCTGTTGACAGGCCTCGATCACTGCTTTTCCCAGGGCGACTGCGCCGGCCCCGCCCTCCGCCCAGTGGTTGGAGGGGACGGCGTCGAGCGCGCCGGCCTCGATGGCCTTGCGCCGCACCAGCTCGATCTCGGCGTCGGTGTCGGTGTGGAAGCGGTTGATCGCCACAACGACCGGCACGCCGAAGCGCCGGGCGTTACGCACGTGCGCCGTCAGGTTGCTGCAACCGGCTTCCAGCAATGCAAGGTTCTCCTGCGTGTAGGCGGGATCGAGCGCCTTGCCCGCCACGACCTTGGGGCCGCCGCCGTGCATTTTGAGCGCGCGCACCGTCGTCACCAGGACGACACAGTTGGGAATTAACCCGCTGTAGCGGCATTTGATATTGAAGAATTTCTCCATGCCGATGTCGGCGCCGAAGCCCGCCTCGGTGAGCACGTAGCCCTCCGGCCCGACCAGCTTGAGCGCAATCTGGTCGGCGACGATTGAGGAGTTGCCATGCGCAATGTTGGCGAAAGGCCCTGCGTGCACCAGGGCAGGCGTGCCTTCAAGCGTCTGCATCAGGTTCGGCTTGATGGCGTCTTTCATCAGCACGGCCAGTGCGCCTGCGCAGCCGATGTCCTCCGCCGTCACCGGCTCTCCTTTGCGGTTGAGGCCGATCACCATGCGGCCCAGGCGCTCGCGCATGTCCTGCAGACAGGTGGTCAACGCCAGGATCGCCATGATTTCGCTCGCCACGGTGATATCGAAGCCTGTGCGGCGCGTGCGTCCTTTCTCCTGCGACCCCTGGCCGATCGTGATCTCGCGCAACATGCGGTCGTTGGTGTCGATGACGCGTCGCCAGGTGATCGTCTCCGGGTCGATGTCGAGGCGCACAAAACGACCGATCTCTTCCGGCGTCAGATCGTCCGGGTTGGTCTTGTCGATGCCCAGCTTTTTCAGTCTGCGCAGCATCGTTCCGGTGAAGAAACGCTTGCCATTTTGGGGCGGGCAGAGACGCTTGAAGAGCGTTGCGTCGTCCATGTCCGCCTCGTGAAACATGCGAGCATCGATGGCGGCGGCCAGGAGATTGTTGGCGGCGGTGATGGCGTGGATGTCGCCCGTCAGGTGCAAATTGAAGTCCTCCATTGGGATAATCTGCGAGTAGCCGCCGCCGGCTGCGCCACCCTTGATGCCGAAGGTCGGCCCCTGGCTGGGTTGGCGGATGCATGTGAAAACTTTCTTCCCCAGGTGAGCGCCCAGCGCCTGGCTGAGACCGACGGTTGTCGTGGTTTTGCCTTCACCGAGAGGGGTGGGCGTGATGGCGGTGACGACGATATAATGGCCGTTCGGGCGATCTTTCAATCGTTCGCGCACGTCCAACGAGACTTTCGCCTTATACGGGCCATAGAGTTCCAACTCCTCGGCCAGGATGCCGACCTCTTCTGCGATCTGCTGGATCGGCAAAGGCGTCACCGACTGAGCGATCTCCAGATCGCTGGGCACAGGGCGTTTGAGATTGCGCACTTGATGGGGCATTCCACATCTCTCCTCGTTGAGTGTTTGCAAAGCTGGGTTCATTGGGTATGGATACGCTGTCGTTCTCTGCGAATCCAATTTCATGCGCAGAAGTATACCAAAGCTGAAGCGCATTGCCTACGACGTGCGGTGAACAGTGCGCTCTGCGCCGTTCTCGAAAGCGGCGACAACAACTTCACGAGCACTGGCCGTGTTCACAAACATCGGCCGCGCAAACGCTCTCGCCAAGACGGTGCCATTGATGATTTCTTGCAACATTTGAGAAGTTCTTCTTCGGTTATAATTGATTCAGCAATCGCCTACACTGGTGAGGAGTGCATTCATGGTCGTGCTAAAACCTTCACTCCGGCTGCTCGCCGTTCTCTTTTGATGGATGTCATCCGGAACGGCGACGCATCCATGCCGCTGGGCATCGAAGGCAACAGCGACGCCTGCACTCCGGACAATCTCACCGGCAAAGAAGGGCATCTGCGCAACGACGATGCTATCAACGCTCTCCGGCCCCAGTTCTGGCGAACGCAGCGGACAACGACTTCCATCCCCTTGGCGATTGGGTGTAGAACGCAACCCGGTTTAAAATCCCCAATTTTGTGTGGGAGTTGAGTGTTCCTTCCGGTGTAAAGAGCAATTTCGTTCTGTTCGAAGGAGACGGCGTCAGCTATGCCGGACGCGACGCCCCCGTCGCCTATGTGTTATTTTCTAAATGACACTGCTCTTAGCATTCGATGGCAATAAGCTCTAATCTTTCAATAAGTTCTGGTCCGACAAAAAGGAGTTTCCTGATGCAATCTCGCCTGATGGTTTTTCTGAGTGCACTAGGTGG
>CALFWA010000356.1 GCA_937928035.1 uncultured Caldilinea sp.
CCATGTCAGGGTCGCCGGAGTGAGCTGTTCAAAGCCGGCGGCGGGGGCAAGCCATTGCTGGAGGAGCACTGGCGCCGCCGCCGCCAGCAGAAGCATCCAGCCGAGCAAAGCGGCGGCGCTCATCTTTCCCAGTAAGATGGCCTGCTCCGAAAGACGCGAAGCCAGCAGCGTTTCCAGCGTGCGCCGTTCACGCTCACCCGCCAACGATTCGGCGATCATGATGGCCGAGAGCACGAGCGGCAACCCGGCCAGCAGGACGCCCACCATGAGAGGGCCGCGCTCGAGCCGCCCCAGCAGATGTGGGGCGACGGCGCCCCCCGCCAGGATCGGCGCAACCAACGCCAACCACACTGCGCGTGCAGCGCTCCACTCACGCCACTCTTTGACAAAAATTATCCAGCTATCTCGCAACAGGCCCAGCCTCATGCGTATCCTCCACAAGCATTCGATAGACTGCCGCCAGGTTATCATCGCAGCGCATGACGGAATCTATCTCGGCCCCCGATTCCACCAGCAGATTCACGACGGCGGCGCAGGCAGCCTGTCCTAAAACTTCGATGACCAGTCGATGCTGTCCATCGATTGCAGCATACATTACGTCCTGACGGCTTCGCACCAGCCCGACTACCTCTGCAGTGAAGCCTTGTCCGGTGATCACTATGCGCCGCTTGGCCGTTGGTGCATGCGCGAGCGCCTCGGGTGTTCCGGCGGCGACGATATGTCCTCGGGACATGATTGCGATCTCATGACATAGCGCTGCTTCCGTCGGATCATGCGTTGCGATCAACACGGTGACCCCTTCTTGGCGCGCCAGAGCGACGAGATCGGCGTGCAAAAGTTCTCGGCTTCCGACGTCAAGGCCTGCAGTCGGTTCGTCCAGGATCAACAGTTTAGGGCGATGCATCAGCGCACGCAGAATGGCAAGCTTGTGCTTCATGCCGGGGCTCCAGTCGGCGACGCGCTCGTTGTGCCGCTCCCATAGACCATGATGGCGCAATAACGTTCGGATGCGTTCGTTGCGTTCTCGTGCAGGAAGATGCCAGATGCGCCCAAAAAGATCGAGATTCTCGAACGCGGTCAGATTTTCATAAAGGCCCGGCGACTGGAATACTACGCCTGCGCGGGAGCGGATCGAGTTGGCGTTAGTACGCACATTATAGCCCAGCACCCACGCCGAGCCGTGGGTGGGTTCGACAAGGCCAAGCAGGAGACGGATCAACGTTGTCTTTCCTGCACCCATCGGCCCCAGCAAACCGAAAATGACACCTGTCGGAACCGAGAGATTGACCCGATCCACGAGTGCTTTGGCGCCGATTGTGCGGGTGAGTTGTTCGGTAAGGATAGCTGGCGACGGCACAGAATCCCTTTCACCGTTGCACACATTTCGCGATCAATGCCAGGCGTACGGTGGCGCCCCAAAAACGTCATTCTCTTGCCCAAAGTATGGAATTCACTCTTGGAAAAACCAGGGGCAGGTGTCACCTCAACGCGGTGACAGATGTTGTCCGTTGCGAAGTCGACGTCTCAACCCTATCGCCGACAAATCCAAACGCCGCTGGTGCGCCTCGCACGTCGGCGTCGATTATCCTTCGCGCTTTTCGATGGGCGCAGTGACCGAGAGGCGAGTGCCGGCGCCAGGCGCGCTCTCTAACCGAAATTCGCCGTGCAGCCCGCGGGCGCGCGCGCGCATATTGCGCAGACCGTTGCCCTGGGCGCGGCGCGCCGCATCGGGATTCATGCCGACGCCGTCATCCTCGATGCACAACTGCAGCAGCCCTTCGTAAAAACCAAACTGAATCGTCACATGATGGGCGGAGGCGTGTTTGCGCACGTTCGCCAGCGCCTCCTGGGCCACATGGAGAAATTCATCGGCCTGTCGAGCCGTGCAGACTGTGGCGGCTCTCTCGTCGATTTCCACGGAGACGGAGAGCGCCGTGTCATTGCGCAGCTCCTGCGCCAACGCCTCTAAACCTTGACGAATGTCGCGCCCGCGAAAGCGCTGTGGCCGCAGATGTTGAATGTAGCTGCGAATGTCGGCGATCACCTCGTTCAGACCTTTGATGGCGGCGCCGATCACCTCACGCGTTTGCTCCGGCGAAGTGTCGATGCGATGGCGCGCGTCATCGAGCAACAGGCCGATGGCATAGATCGACTGGATGACGCCGTCGTGCAGGTCCATGCCGATGCGCTCTCGCTCGCGCAGCACGGCGATCTGCTGGTTCTCACGGTAAAGTTGAGCGTTCTCCACAGCGATCGCGGCCTGCACCGCAAACATGGACAGCAGCTCCTGATCTTCGGCGCTGAATTCGCCGTCGATCTCGCCGCCGGAGGGCAGCAAGATGCGTTTGTCGGCCAGATAAAGATTGCCATACACCTTGCCTTTCGAGCTGATGGGGACGCCGACCAGCGTGCGCATCGGCGGATGCCCCTCTGGAAAGCCGACGGAACGCGGATCGGACAGAATGTCCGCCAACCGAATCGGGCGGCCCTCCTTGCTCATGACGCCGAGCACGCCGGCGCCGCTCGGAAAATTGGGCAGTCGGCTATGAAATTCGGGAGTGAGGCCGGAGGTGTAAAACTGTTCGACTGTGCGCCCATCCGGCCCCAAAACGGCGAGCGCGCCGTAGCGCGCATTGACCAGCTTTCGACTCTGATCGACCACCTGTTGCAACACCTTGCCGATCTCTAGCTCCGTCGTCAAGGCCAGACTGGCCTGGCGCAGCGCCTCCAGGTGCTCGCTGCGCCGACGAATTTCCGCTTCGCGGCGCTCCAGATTCACGGCCACCCAGTTGGCGAAGAGCGTGGCGCCGACAGCGATGATCGCCAGCTCGATCAAGGTGGCCAGCCATGAAACGGGATGATGCCAGATCCACGTGCGCACAATTACCCACACAATCCATGAAGCCAGGGGAACCAGCACGCCGAGCCAACGAAGGGAACGCGTGTCGATTTGATTGATCATTCACCGCCGCCTATGATTTGCTCACCATTATAGAAACTCTGCCCTTGTCAACGCGATGGTGCAGCGCTGTGCTATAATGAAAACGTCATCGAGCGCCGTTGTCAACAGCGGACGGCGGAGACCGGCATCTATCATCATTGTTTCATCATTGTTTATCGAACAACGGCCTATGCATGTCCGTATCTTGCTTGTCGACGATCATGAGATCGTTCGCCTTGGACTGAAAGCCCTGCTCTCACGATATCCACATTTTGAAGTGATCGGCGAGGCGCGCGATGCTCAGGAGGCGCTAGAGCAGACGCTGCGCCTGCAGCCCGACATTGTCGTGATGGACATCCGCCTGCCTGGCAAGAGCGGCATCGAAGCGACGCGGGAGATCATTGCAGCGCGGCCGGAAACCAAAATCATCATGTTGACTTCTCATGCCGACGACGACGTCCTTTTCGACGCCATCGCCGCCGGCGCCAGCGGCTATGTGCTCAAACAGATCGGCAGCGACGACTTGGTGCGCGCCCTGGAGACCGTGAGCCGCGGCGAGTCAATGCTCGATCCTGCCATCACGCAGAAGGTCTTTCAGCGCGTGCGCGAGAGCGCGCGTCGCGCCGAAGACGAATACTTCGCCACGCTGACAGAGCAGGAGCTGAACATCCTCGCCTTAATTACTGAAGGACTGACCAATCGCGAAATTGCAGAAAGGATCTATCTCAGCGAAAAGACGGTCAGAAATTATGTCAGCTCGATTCTCTCCAAACTCGATCTTTCCTCCCGTGCGGAAGCGGCGGCATATGCAGTGCGGCATCACATCCATGACCATCTACCGAACCGCCCCACATAGCGCTCCATGCGCAAGGGGTGCGCAAGACGACGCGCCGTTATTGCGCTCCTCCCATCGGCGCGCATCAAAGCTGCAAACCAATGCTTCCCAGGACTGGTCACATGACCGGTGGATAAACCCATCGGCCGGGGCTTCTCTACACGTGTCATTTCAAATATGATGAGTCAGAGCAGCGACAACCTCAACGCCCTAAGGAGGCTCTATGTACAGAATAATTCTCGTGCCGTTGGATGGCTCGCCTCGCGCAGAAAAGATTTTGCCTCATGCCGTCTCATTGGCGACCAAATACAACGCCAAAGTCGTGCTCTTGCAGGTTGTCGAGCCGATCGTGGCGATGGTCACACCGTATGATATGGTTCCTTACGTCGACAAAGAAGCGGCTGACCGCGTGCTCCAGGAAGTCAAAAGCTACCTGGCGGCCAAAGAAGGCGAATTGCGCGGGCAGGGGATCGAGACGAAGGCGGTGGTGGAAACCGGACCGGTCGTGAGCACAATTCTCGATGTAGCTGAACGCGAGCAGGCCGACCTGATCGCCATGGCCAGCCACGGTCGCACGGGGCTCTCGCGCGTCTTTTATGGCAGCGTGGCTGCCGGCATTTTGCAAAAAGCCGATCGCCCGCTCCTTCTGATTCGCGCACAGGATTGACTCCATGGTTTCGGGCTCGTTTAGAGGGACGCAGCCATGTACAAAACCATTCTGGCGCCGCTAGACGGCACCCCCGAATCGGAAGCAATTTTGCCGCAAGTAGAGGGATTGGCCGAACAGTGCAAGGCGACGATCGTTCTCCTACAGGTGATCGAGCCGCCCCCGCCTCATGTCGCCGCCGTGGAGACAGAAGCGCTCAAGGAAGGGATCGCCCACCGCACGGCGGAAGTGCACCAGTACCTTCACAACGTGGAGGAACGTTTGCGCCAAAAGGGATTCACGGTGCAGGCGCTTGTCAAGCAGGGCAACATC
Organism: uncultured Caldilinea sp.; assembly: GCA_937928035.1. Taxonomy (GTDB): domain Bacteria; phylum Chloroflexota; class Anaerolineae; order Caldilineales; family Caldilineaceae; genus Caldilinea. The sequence goes on from CALFWA010000356.1 coordinate 4,756, forward strand.
GTCGAGACCATCCTGAAAGTTGCAGATGAATGCGAGGCCGATCTGATCGCCATGGCCAGCCATAGCTACCGTGGGTTGACGCGGCTCTTACATGGCAGCGTTGCCGCCGAATTGCTCCATCGCGCCTCGCTGCCGCTGCTTGTCTTACGCGTCCACGAACGAGACGCCTGATCGGCGCGTATGCAGTACGTTTACGGCCCGGTTCCCTCGCGTCGATTGGGGCGTTCGCTGGGGGTCGATCCCATTCCGCTGAAGACTTGCAACTGGAACTGCGTCTATTGCCAGCTTGGTCGCTCGACGCCGCTTACGAATGAGCGCCGGGAATATGTCCCGCGCCAGGCGATCCTGGAGGAGATCAAAGAGGCGCTGGCGCATCATCCCGACGACATTGATTTCATTTCCTTCGTCGGCTCTGGCGAGCCCACGCTGCATGTTGGGCTGGGCTGGTTGATCCGCAGCGTCAAGGCGCTCACGTCCATCCCCGTGGCGGTGATCACCAACGGCGCGCTGCTCTATCGCACCGACGTCCAGGAGGACCTACTGCCCGCCGACGTCGTCATGCCGACCGTAAGCGCAGGCTCCGCCGAGCTGTACAAGCGCATCCATCGGCCACACCCGGAAACCACCTTTGAACGGCTGATCTTAGGTCTAACTGCCTTCCGAACGCGCTATCGGGGACAAATCTGGGTCGAAGTGATGCTGATTCGCCATATGAACGATGACGAAGAGGCGCTGCAAGCGCTGGCCAAAGCGCTGACGCAGATTCAGCCCGACCAGGTGCACATCGTATTGCCCGAACGTCCACCGGCCGAGCCATGGGTCGAGCCGGCGGACGCCGAGGGGCTGTTGCGCGCCGAAGCCATCTTGGGGCCGATCGCCCAGGTCGTCCACCCTTTCACCAACTCCGTTCACGTGCACGACTACGCCTCGCCAGAAGAGGCGATCGTCGGCATTGTGGCCCGCCATCCCATGAGCGAAGCGCAGTTGATCCAGGCGCTCAATCTCTGGCCGCCGGAAGAAGTCATGGCCGCGTTGCGCCGGCTGGAAGCAGCCGGTTCGGTGCAGCCGGTGGAGCGCCTGGGCGTACGTTTCTGGGCGGCGGCCAACATGGTCTTCCCGTAACAAGATGCTTCCTAGTCAGTTGACCAGGAGAAGCGTCCTTCGTGTGTCTAGGACAATATCTCACCCTACGCCTGTGGCAAAATCAGCCACTTCCCTGTACCCTATGAGGGTCAGATGCTGGTGAATCAGATGCTGGTGAAATAGACAAGCTCCTGTCACAAATTCTCTTTCCGGCGCAGAGCCGGTCAATTTGCGGCGCTCTTGGGCGTCGTTTTAGCAATGCGAGGGATGTATGTCAGTCAAAACCAGTCCACCGCCTCGCGCCAGGTCGCAGGCTGTGCGCGAACATCCAAGCGGCGACCCGCGCTTCAACCTGATCGACCGTACGCTCAAGCGGTTCAGCTATCAGCAGGACGCGCTGATCGAGGTGCTGCACACAGCGCAGGAAACGTTTGGCTTCCTGAGCGACGATCTGCTGATCTACGTGGCGCGTCAACTCAAGCTGCCGCTGAGCTGGGTCTATGGCGTGGCGACCTTCTATCACTTCTTCACGCTCAAACCGCAGGGAAAGCACACTTGCATCGTCTGCATGGGCACCGCCTGCTACGTCAAACGCGCAGCGGAAATCGTCGCTGCGCTGCAGCAGGCCTTCCACGTCGAACCCGGCGGCACGACTGCGGATGGTCTCCTCAGCCTGAGCACGGCGCGCTGCCTTGGCTCCTGTGGCCTCGCGCCCGTCCTCGTGCTCGACGGCGAGGTGCTGGGGCGCGAGACGCCGGAAAGCACGCTTGAGCGCGTGCGTCAACTGCTTCTGGCGGAGCAATCAGACGCTGCACCCTCTGCAAACGGCGACGCTATGCACGTGACAAACGGAGGCATCCATGAACCGATCTGACCTTGAAGCCCTGGCCCAGCGCGAGCTTCAGCGTCAACAGGCGTTCCGCTGTCGCATCCTTTGCTGCGCCAGCACGCCCTGCCTTTCGTCGGGCGCTACGGCCGTCTACGACGCCATCAACGCTGCGATCAAAGAGGGGGAGCTAGACGCCGAAGTGCAGGCCGTCTCGACCGGTTGCATGGGGCCGTGCAGCCGTGGGCCGATGGTGACCGTTCAGGTCAAGGATGAGGGCGAGTTCATCTACGAGCACGTCTCTCCCGAAGTCGGACGTCAGCTTGTCGCTTATCATGCGCGCAGCGCAGCGCCCCCCGCTGAAGAGTTGCCCGAACCCCTGCGCACGCGGCTGTTGCCGAGCGACATGCCCTTTTTTGCCAAACAGAGGAAGGTCGTGCTCTCCAACAGCGGCCTGATTGACCCTGAACGGCTCGAGGATTACGTTGCGCGCGGCGGATACGCGGCGCTGGCTCACGCCCTGCGCGAGATGACGCCCGAGGAGGTCTGCCGAGAGATCATCAACAGCGGCCTGCGCGGGCGCGGGGGCGCCGGCTACCCCACCGGCCTGAAGTGGGACATGGTGCGCAAGGCGCGCGGGGACAAAAAATATGTCATCGCCAACGGCGATGAGGGCGATCCCGGCGCGTATATGGATCGCACGCTCATGGAGTCTGACCCCCACCGCGTGCTGGAGGGGATGGCGATCGCAGGCTACGCCGTCGGCGCCGACCAGGGCTACATCTACGTGCGCGGCGAATACCCGATTGCGGCCAAGCGGCTGGAGCGCGCCATCCGCACGGCGGAACGCCGCGGCCTGCTCGGCAGCCGCATCCTCGACAGCAACTTCAACTTCCGCATCGACGTGCGCATCGGCGCCGGCGCCTTTGTCTGCGGCGAGGAGACGGCGCTGATGGCCTCGATCATGGGGCGCCGGGGTCAGCCGACGCCGCGTCCACCTTATCCGGCGCAAAGCGGGCTGTGGGGCAAGCCGACGCTGATCAACAACGTCGAGACCTTCGGCAACATTGCGCCCATCATTCAGAACGGCGCCGAGTGGTTCGCCTCGATCGGCACGGCGAAGAGCAAGGGCACCAAAATCTTTGCTCTGGCCGGCAAGGTCGCCACCACAGGCCTAATCGAAGTGCCGATGGGCATCACCTTGCGCGAGATCGTCTACGACATCGGCGGCGGCATACCGAATGGGCTGGCGTTCAAGGCTGCTCAGACGGGCGGACCGTCGGGCGGCTGCATCCCCGCTCAGTATCTCGATACGCCGGTCGACTATGAGAGCCTGAAGGCGCTCGGGTCGATCATGGGGTCGGGCGGGCTGATCATCATGGATGAACACTCGTGCATGGTGGACGTCGCCAAATTCTTCATGGAATTCTGCATGGACGAAAGCTGCGGCAAGTGCGTCCCCTGCCGGGTAGGAACGGTGCAGATGCACCGCCTGCTCGAGCGCATCACCGATGGCAGCGCAACCCTACAAGACCTGGAGACGCTCAAAGAGCTGTGCGTGATGGTCAAGGAGACCAGCCTATGCGGCCTCGGTCAGTCGGCGCCGAATCCGGTGCTGAGCACCATTCAATACTTCCTGGACGAGTACGAGGCGCATATCCGCGAGCGGCGTTGCCCGGCGGGCGTCTGCACGCTAGAAAAGACGCCGGTGACGGAGTGGGTGCATGCATAAGCTCCAATCTCGGAGTTTCAACCATCTAAACCCGAAGATTGGATAAGCGCTAAAGGAGACGAACTGTATGTCCGTTGTCACTTTGACCATCAACGACGAACTGGTGAGCGCCCAGGAAGGACAGACGCTGTTGTCGGTGCTTCAGGAGCGCGGCATTGAGGTGCCGACGCTCTGCCATCTGGATGGATTGAGCGAGCGCGGCGGCTGTCGGCTGTGTATGGTGGAGATGGAAGGCAGCGGTCGCCTGCAGGCGGCGTGCGTGACGCAAGTGCAGGAAGGCATGGTCGTTTACACGCACAGCGAGCGGCTGGTCAAGTATCGCAGGATGATCCTGGAGCTGCTTTTCTCAGAACGCAACCATGTCTGCGCCGTCTGCGTCATGAACGGCAACTGCGAGCTGCAATGGGAAGCCGCACAGATCGGCATGGACCATGTGCGCTACGAGTACCTCAACCCCGACCTGCCGATGGACGCCAGCCACGAACGCTTTGTGATCGACCATAACCGCTGCATCCTCTGCACGCGCTGCGTGCGCGTCTGCGACGAGATCGAAGGCGCCCACGTGTGGGACGTCATGGGCCGCGGGGTCAACAGCCGCGTGATCGTCGATCTTAACCAGCCCTGGGGGACAAGCCAAAGCTGCACAAGCTGCGGCAAATGCGTTCAAGTCTGCCCGACCGGTGCGCTTTTCAGCAAGGGCGCCACCGTGGCGGAGATGGAAAAGCAGCACAACTTCCTGCGCTGGATTCTGGATGGGCGCGAGAAAAAGATCTGGTCCTACGAGAATGGGAAGTGACCTATGCCAAAAGTAAGATTCGCCACTGCCTGGCTCGGAGGCTGTTCGGGCTGCCACATGAGCTTTCTGGACCTCGACGAGAAGCTGATCGCTCTCGCCGATAAAATTGAGCTGGTCTACAGCCCTATCGCCGACGCCAAAGAGTTTCCCGAAGATGTGGACGTGACGCTGGTCGAAGGCGCCGTCGCCAACATCGACAACCTGAAGCTGGCGAAGGAAATTCGCGCCCGCAGCCGGTTGGTCGTCAGCTTTGGCGACTGCGCCGTGACGGGCAATGTGCCCAGCCTGCGCAACAAACTCGGCGTCGACGACGTGTTGACAGCAGTCTATCACGAGGGGCCGGGTCGCCACCCGACGGGCGGCGATGAAATCATGCCCCGATTGCTGCCCAAAGTTCTGCCGCTGCATCAGGTGATTCATGTGGACGCCTTTTTGCCGGGCTGCCCTCCCGACCCCGACCGCATTTGGGCGGCGGTGAGTGCGTTGCTGGCCGGCGAGCCGCTCGTGCTCGAACCAGAAATGCGAACCTTCGGTTAATGGAGCGGATTATGAGCAAGACAATCCTGATCGATCCCGTCACGCGTATCGAAGGACACGCCAAGATCACCATCCATCTCGATGAAGATGGTCAGGTCGCTGACGCGCGCTTTCATGTGACGGAATTTCGCGGCTTCGAGAAATTCTGTGAAGGGCGCAGCTTTTGGGAGATGCCGGGCATCACGGCGCGCATCTGCGGCATCTGCCCGGTCAGTCATCTGATAGCCTCCGCCAAGGCGGGCGACGCCATTCTCGGCATTCACATTCCCCCAACGGCGGCCAAGCTGCGCCGCCTGATGAACTGGGCGCAGATCGTGCAAAGCCACGCGCTCAGCTTCTTCCACCTCAGCGGCCCCGATCTGCTGCTGGGCATGGATTCCGACCCGGCCAAACGCAATCTGATGGGGCTGGTCGAGAAATATCCAGATGTGGCGCGCAACGGCATCCGCCTACGTCGCTTTGGGCAAAAAGTGATCGAAATTTTGGGCGGTCGCAGCGTGCATCCGGCCTGGGTCGTGCCGGGGGGCGTGCGCGAGCCGTTAAGTGACGAGAACCGCAGCAAGATTCGCCGCATGTTGCCGGAGGCGTTCGACATCATCGGTCTGGCGCTGGACATGCTCAAGGATTCATTCGACCACTTCCGCGAGGAAGAGGCGATGTACGGCAACTTCCCCAGCCTCTACATGGGCCTCGTCACGCCGGACGGCGGCCTGGAGCATTACGACGGGCTGCTGCGCGTGGTCGACAGCGACGGCGCGGTCCTGGAGGCGGGGCTGCCTCCTGCGCGCTTTCGAGAAATTCTGGGCGAGGCGGTGGAGCCGTGGAGCTATCTGAAGTTCCCCTTCTACAAACCGGCCGCCATCCGCGAGGCGCAGGGGGGCCGCTCAACGCTGCACTACCCGGCCGGGATGTATCGCGTCGGCCCGCTGGCTCGGCTCAACGTCTGCGACTTCGCCGGCACCCCGCGCGCCGACGCCGAGCTGCGCGAGTTTCGCCGCCTGGCCCCGCGCGGCCGGCCGGTCGCCAACAGCTTCCACTATCATTATGCGCGCCTGATCGAGATCCTCTATGCGCTGGAGCGCATCGCCGAGACGCTTGACGATCCCTCCATCACGGATAAACGCATTCGCGCCCACGCCGATGTCAACAATATGATCGGCGTCGGCGTCAGCGAGGCGCCGCGCGGCACCCTGTTCCACGAATATCACGTCGATGAGAATGGCATCTTGCAAAAGGTGAACCTGATCATCGCCACGGGACAGAACAACCTGGCCATGAACCGCACGGTCAAACAGATCGCACAGTACCACATCAAAGACGGCAAAGTCACAGAGGCGGTGCTCAACCGCATTGAACACGGCATCCGTCTTTATGACCCGTGTCTGAGCTGCTCGACCCACGCAGTCGGGCAAATGCCGATGGTGGTGGAGGTCTACGACGCCGGCGGAAAGCTGGTCGATCGGGTGAAGAGAGAATAGCATCGACAAAGAGGGAAGCGAACTCGCTTGCTTCCCTTGCATTCGTGTAGGCGTTTTTAGAGAGACTTCGATGGGGACGGCGGTGCTGGTGATCGGGATCGGCAACACCCTGCGCCGCGACGATGGCGCAGGGTGGTTTTTTGCCAAAGTGCTGGCCGATCAGCTGCAGCGAGCAGGCGTATCTGTGTATTTGCTGTTGCAGCAACAGCTCACGCCAGAACTGGCCATTGACGCCGCCGAGCTGGCTCCGGATCAGATCGTTTTTGTAGACGCCAGCCTCGACGTCCAGGAGGTGACGCTGACCGAACTGACGCCCTCGCACGCTGCGCCGGTCCTCGATCATCGTTTGGATGCAGCGGCGTTGTTGACGCTCATGCGGCGCCTCTACGGCGTCCGCGCCAAAAGCTGGCTGGTGCAGACGCCGGCGCTGGATTTTGGCCACGGCGAAGGACTCAGTGACAAGGCGCAAGAAGGGCTGCGCGCAGCGCCGACGGTCGCGGCCAGCCTAATCGGTGGAAGTTAAAATGCCAGTTGTCATTGCCGGCATTTGCCCACCCATCAAATTTGTAATATAAATCACATATCAAAGAGGGCAACAGGCATTTTGCAAACCTTCTATGA
>CALFWA010000357.1 GCA_937928035.1 uncultured Caldilinea sp.
CTTACCACTTCAGGCATTCTGTCCTACCTCCCAGACAGCGACCAGGGCTGAAATTCAACGCTTTTTTCAAGCAGTCACCTTCCGATGACCTTTCTCTCGATAGCAGTCGCCGCCGGCAACGAAAAAGCGAAGCAGGCCCCCTGGCCGAGTTCACTATATTCACACCACGCATTGCCTTTATGCGCTTCGGCGAGGAGTCGCACAAGCAGCAGGCCGCGCCCGGGCGGCTCGTTGCCATGATCGATCTCCCAACTAAACAGGCGAGGAAGAATTTCACGACGGACGCCTTTGCCGTTGTCTTCGACGAAGACAACGGCCATGTCTTTGTCCCGCTTTGTGCGCACAACGATATAAGGTTTGCGATTCGGGATTACATGTTTCAGAGCATTGCTCAGATAATGGCGGAGCATGCGGCGCAGCCAGTTTTCATGAATGTATACGTAAGTATCCCTGCAATGCAGATCTAACTCGAAGTCGATAACGATCTTACGATCCTTTTCCATCTTTCGATGGAAGGCTCGGACTTCATCGGCGACGACATCGTCCAGCAACGAGCGATGCGCCGATGGCCTGTCCGGAGACAACGAGCACTCAGCGGACGAGAGGTCGGGCACGCTCATGCGCTCAGCAGCCAGATCGATCTCTTTTAAGTCATCTAACGCACCCACAGGCAAATCTTTGCGACGTCGCAGACGATCCACCGCCCAGCGAATGGTACTGATTTCCTGTTTCACGTCGTGGATGACGTCTGCGCTGTAGGCGCCCATCACAGCGATGGTGTGGAGACGACGACGCTCGGCGATCTTTTCGGCGTTTTGGAAGGCGGAAACCGCCAGTTGCGCCAGCGAAATCAACAGACTACGATGACCGGTGTTCAAGCCGCCTACCTCTGGATGCTCAACGTTGAGCACGCCCATGACTTCGCCTGTGCGCCTTCCATTACGGAACAGGACGACCGCCAACTCGGAGCGCGTGACGCCGTTAGAGACATCCAGATACTCTCTAGCACCGGCGACGTCGGTTTCAAGTACTGCCCGCCTTTCACGCACGGCCAGCGCCATGACGCCGGGTTGGCTGAGAGGAATGGCTTCAAATCTGCGACGGATGCGCTCCTCTTCACTCTGAGGATAGACGCTGTGCAGCTTCATCTCATTGCCATCGACCAGATAAAACATGCCAAGATAGCTGTCGGTGACGCGCACCGCCTGCTCTAAGATAATGCGAAGCACACTATCCGGATCGTCGCTGCCGGCTGCAATTGCCTGGCTGGCGCGCAGCAGAGCTTCTTGCTGCCTGCGTCGGCTCTGGAAAAGCCGCGCGTTCTCGATCGTGACCGCCGCTTGGTCGGCGATCGTCTGCAACAATGGCAGATGTGCCTCGGTAAATGCGTTCTCTTCAACAAAACTGCGCAGCGCCAGGACGCCGACCGGTCTGTTGCGCACGCGCATCGGCGCGCCCAGCCAGCAGCAGGTCGTCTCCGGCGGATCGGCGACTCCCTGGAAGCGCCATTGTTCGATTGCAGCGCGGTCGGGAGCGAACACAGGCCGGTTATGGCGCAGCACCCATTCGGCGAGACCATTGCGCTTTGTGAGCGGTCGCGTACAGTACGCTGGATGCTGCTCGCACTCGTCTCTTGAGAGTGCGCGGTTGCGCTCGTAGCAGACGGGCACGCTCGCCAGGTTTCGGCTTTCGTCGTAGAGGGTGATGTAGAAATCTCCGGTGTGTAGTCCCAGCTCGCGCAGCGTGCGTCGCACCTCTTCGGCGACGCTGTCGATCTCCTCTTTCTCCGTCTCGCTGAGACGGGTGATGCGGGTCTGAAACTCGCTCACCGCCTTCAGCTCACAGATGCGCTGCTCATAGAGCCGGGCGTTGTGTTGCACGATCGCCACGTGCGGAGCGATTTTTTCGAGAAGCGTGCGATGGCGGTCGCTGAAGCTATCCGGACGCGTAAAATTGCGAAAGCCGATCCAGCCGGTCAATCGGCCGCCGTATTCCAGCGTCTTAATTAAGCAGCACTGCATGCCGCTTCTGAATCTTTCCTCAATTTCAGAGGCGTCCGGCCACTCTGGAAAGTTGCGCACGTCGAGCACCGAAAGGTTGCGCTCGAACATGTACTCGAGCAAGCCGCGGCGCTCTCCGATGCGACGAGGATGATAGAGGGGGTGCTGCTCCAGAGAATCGATGCGAACACCTCTTTCATGGACGATGCGCAGATGAACCATCCTCGTTGCGTCGTCGTAGCTGGCGACGAAAAAGTCGCTCTGCTCGGGGAAGAAGCGCGCCAGCACAGCCTCGAGTTGCTGATTTTGTTTTTCCTCCTGCATCACGTCAGCGATGGCCTGCTGGATTTCGATGACGTCGTCGTCGATCTCGTGCAACTGCTGCAACTGCTCCAGCAACTGGGCGTTATGCAGCGCAATCGCTGCGTGCGGGGCGAGCCGGTCGATCGCCTCGCGCTGAGGCTCGCCGACGCCATCAAGACGCTTGCTGCCCACGTACAGCGTGCCGACCAGCTCCCCCCGACTGAAGAGAGGGGTGCAGTAAGCAGAACGCACGCCCGTCTCCGCTGCGGTCGCTAGAAAGATCTCCTCGCTTGCCGAGACATCGGGCAGGTAGATTGGCCGCATTGAGCGCGCCGCAGCGGCGTTTAGGCTGCGGCCATCCAGGGGCAAAGGAGCACCGCCACCGAGGATCGTCTTGCGCTCGTGATCCCAGGCGCAACGCAGTTCGAGCCGCCTCTGCGCTTCGTTGTACGCGTAGACGCCGACGATTTGCGCGCCGCTCACCTCGCCCGCGCCCTGCGCAATTTTCAACCAAATGGATTTGTTGGTCTTTCCAACACCTTCACCTGCGATGATCTGCTCGCCGATCTCCTGAATGATGGCCAGCTCGCGCTGGCGCCGTTCGACGCTACGCACGCCCATCGCCAGCAGACTCAACAGGCTTTCTAACACGCGGCGGTCGCCCATCAGAAAGGGATACTGCTCAGCTCCTACCTTGTCGAGCAAGCCGACCAGATAGACATGATCCAATGCGCGGAAGGATGCCAGCAGCGCCGAGCGGGCGTCAAAGGCGCGCAGTTCGGGAACGACGCCGTCAACCCCTCCCGTATTCAGGATGCGAGAACCGCCGGCGTTGACCATCTCCTCCAGACGGTCGGAGAGAGCGATCTCGGGTGCACCGAGCTGAGCAGGTTCGACGGCGACGACCTCAAAGGGCTGCCCCCGCGCGTTGAATACGGGTCGCCGCGCTACGAAACCGCGCTGCGCTTCAAATGCTGTCACGTAGTGGGGCAAAAGACGGGAAAGAATTTCGGCGATGGTGAAAACAGAGGAGTGCTCAATTTGCCGCGAAATTTCCTGGGTGTGGCGCAAAGCCACCACCAGCTTCTGATACTTGCGAGCGTTCCGTTGCAGCTCGCTTAAAAAGTCAGGGTCGTCTGTGCTCATCGACTCACCCTCGCGTGAGCGCGCGAACCTTCTCGATCACCTCTTCTATATCGAAAGGTTTCTCAAAAACTGCCTGCGCCTCATAGTACTCGTCAGGATCGGCGGTTGCAGAAAGCATCACCACAGGCGCTGTGCGCAGCGTGCCCACACCGTTGAAGCCTTCATATTCGCCGCGGCGTAGTTTGATCAAAAATTCCTTGCCGGTCTCCTGCCAGTTGATGCCGGGATAGTGCACATTACGCACGACGCTTCTGTCGTCCGCCCCTGGACTGTGAGGATGGATCATGATGTCCACGATCAACAGGTCGAAGCGCTCCTGACCTAGCCGTCTGGGAATCTCCTGCGCAGCGGAGAGCACCACCTCGTATCCCTGCTCCTCCAGCGCCTCCGCCAGCGGCTTCATGCCCTCGTAGTCGTCATCGAAAAGCAAAATTCGCTTCCTCATCGCCATCCTCGTCGCAAATCCCTTTTCCTTCACTCCTCACTCTCGCTCCTGCCGCAGCGGAATCCTCACCAGAAAACTGACCCGATAGGCGCGGCCCTGGCGCATATAGACGTTGGTTTCAACCGAGCGAGCGAAGATCGTTCCCCGATGCGCCTCAACGATGGCACGCGCCTCCCACAGGCCATAGCCCGTGCCGGGAATCTTGCCCATCTTGGCTTCGACCAACGCGCGACGCCCGCGCTCGAAGATCGCCTCCATCTTGTCCGGCGGAATCGGATCGCCCAGGTCCTGCACGACGATGGCGGCGTGACGCCGTTCTGCAGTGTCCAACAGCGCCTTGACCTGGATGCGCGTGGTCGGGAACGAATACTTCACGGCGTTGTCGAGCAAATTGCTGATGGCGATCGTCAGCCGGGCGATGTCCACCTCTGCGTAGGGGAGCAGCTCGACGCTTGGATCGACAATCAGCTCACGAGAACGCTCCTCGGCGCGAGGAACGAAGCCTTCGGCGCAGTTGGCGACCAGCACCGAGAGGGG
>CALFWA010000358.1 GCA_937928035.1 uncultured Caldilinea sp.
CGAGGTTGCTACGCTGCAGCAGCCAGCAGCGCGGTGGTCAGCTCTTCGTCGGTGAGGGCTATAGGGTTCGCCTTCATGCTCGACGCCACGCGCGCTTTAGCAACCACCAGCGGAGCGTCATCACTCTTAAAGCCATAGTGAGAAAGGGGCGGAATCTCGAAGGCGTTGACCAGCGAGCGCAGCCAGGCGATGGCGTCCTCGATGGTAGCGTCTGCGGCGCCGGTGAGCAAAGTCGCCAGCTCGGCGTAGCGCGCCAGGGCCGGATGATTCGGCTGGCGTTGGCGCAAGGCGCGTACATTGATGGCGCATACTTCGGGCAGCAAGGCGGCGCAAATGGCCCCATGCGGCGCGTGATACATGCCGCCGAAGGGGCCGGCGAAGCCATGCACGGCGCCGAGGCCGGCGTTGGCAAGCGCCAAACCACCGCAGAGGCTGGCGAAGGCCATGTCGCGCCGTGCCACGACGTTGCGCCCATTACGTACGACGATCGGCAACGCACGGGCGGCGTGGCGCAGCCCCTCGCGACAGAGAGCATCGGTCAACGGGTTGGCGCGGTTCGACACGAACGGCTCAATCAGTTGGGTGAGCGCATCCATGCCGGTAGCGGCGGTCACCGAGGGAGGGGTGGAATACGTGAGCTCCGGATCGACCAGCGCCACGCGCGGCAGCATGGTGGCGCTGCGCACGCTCACCTTGACGCCATGCTGTGGAGAGGCAAGCACGGCGTTGCGCGTCACCTCGCTGCCGGTGCCTGCAGTGGTGGGAATAGCGATCACGGGCAGGGAGGGCTTCGTCAGCGGCTGCGCTTTGCCGATCACCTCCAGGTAATCAAACACATCGCCCGGATTGGCGGCCAGAGCGGCGATCGCCTTCGCAGCGTCGATGGCGCTCCCGCCGCCGAAGCCGATCACCAGTTCCGCATGGCTGCGCTGCGCAGCCTCAACGCCGGCCACGGCGTCGGCGACGGTGGGTTCACCGGCCACGCTGAAAACAGCCGCCTTGATTTCGGCGGCCTCGAGCAGATCGAACAGCGGCTGCGCACGCTCCGGGTGGGCGCCGGTGACAACCAGCGCGCGCTTGCCCAGGGCGCCCGCCAACGCGCCCACCTCCTGCAACGTCCCCTCGCCGAAGAGAATGCGTTGCGCAGTGGCAAATTCAAACTTAGACATCCGTTCCCCTTTCTAGTCCCGGACGTTGCCTGCAAAAAAGGAGTCCCATGGAAACTCAACGGGGGCGTCGTGACAGACGATGTCGATCATCTTCAACATCAAGGGGAGCGCGGCTCGATCAAGCACCCCCTGCGCCGTCAACGCCTCGACGGTGGAGCCGATGGCCTGGGCCAGCTGCGCGCCTTCGATGGTTTCGTCCGGCATGTACTCGCGTTTGGCGACCGAATAGGGGACGCCTTGTCCCAGATGCCAACCCATGCGACTGTTGCGGCCGCCCATGCTGGTCACGTACAGGTCGCCGGCGCCCGGAAGCGTGAAGACGCTGCGTCGCCGACCGCCCATAAAATCGACCATGTAGGCCGTTTCCCAAAGGCCCTGTGCAAAGATGGCGGCGGAGAGGTTGTGCATCACGGCGTCGTTGGATGCTTTGCCCGCTTTCGCCAGCAGCCCCCCAACGCAGCCGACCGCCAGCGCATACAGGTTCTTGAGCGCCACGCAGGTTTCTACGCCCACCATGTCGGTGGATGTCCAGACATGATAATAGCGCGTGCGCAGCATGGAGGCGGTGCGCTCGAGCAAGTCGGCGTCTTCACCTGTAATCACCACACAGGTGTCGCGCTCCGCCGCCAGCTCGCCCGCAATCGAAGGGCCGCCGATGGCCATCAGTGGAGTGCGTTGCTGCGACGGAGTGAGATGCATGCGCAGGCGATGGGGCAGAAGATGCAGCCGCTCGCCGTCGCCGGCAAGCCCCTTGGTGAGGAAAAGCAGCGGCGTCCCTTCCGGCAAGACGGGCCGCAACATCTCGCCCGCCCAGTCTATGCCGAGCGAATTGACGCCGATGACGACAAGGTCGGCGTCTCGAATGACTTCGCCGAGCCGATCATAAGTGTACGGCGCAACGCTGTCGCGGAGCCGGGCGCGCAGCCGCGGATGAACGCGTGTCTCATGGATTTCTTCAATGATGTCGGTGTCGAGATGGGTGCCCACCAGGTTGACCGCATGGCCGTTGTCGGCGAGCGGCATCGTGAACGCGCTGCCCATCACGCCGGCGCCAAGAACCACAACTTTTGCCATAATCAATTCCCTATTCCGTGTATGGTAGATTGGAGTTTCCATTGGTTTTGCCCTCAGCGGGCGTCTGCCAACGCCAGCACGGCCTGGGCGGTCTGATCATCTGTGGCAAGCACGGTCATATAGTGCCCGCGCAGTGCACCCAGGATCGACATCGCCTTGGGCAGGCCGCGCGCCACGGCGATCACGCGCGGAATCTTGCGCAGGTCCGGCAGGTCGATCCCGATCACGCGCGCATTGATGTCGAACTGTTCAAAATGCCCGTGCACATCGAAAAAGCGTCCGACCGTTTCGCCGACAACGCCCTGCCTGCGCAGCTCCCCCAGGTCCTCCGGACTCAAATGGCCAGCGCGCAGGAAGCTGGCGGCCTCCTCCTGCACAGTGCCGATGCCGGTGATGGCGAGGGCCACCGACCGCGCGCGCTGCAAACCTTCTCGCACAGAGGGTTCGTTGAGCAGGAGATCGCGCAGCGCCGGCTGCTCCACCAGGGCGGGCGCATGCAGGTCGAAATAGCGGCCGCCTAGCTTGCTCGCCAACAGGCGCGCCAGGTCAGGGCCGTCGATGAGCGGATTCGCAGCGCCAAGGCTGCCTAGAATCTGCACCACGTCGATCTGTCGGCTACGGTCTTCGCTGAGCGCGCCGATGGCGGCGTGCACACCGGTTCCCCAGGCGATGCCGATGCAGGCGTGCGGCGGCAACTGGCCGAGCACGCGCTCCAGGTAGCTGGCGGCCAGGCGCCCGACGCCAGCCAGTCGCTCCTCGTCGCGCTGATCGGAATTGGTGAGCAACACATAGGCGTCGGTCAGGCCAAAGCGGTCAATCAGCGCCTGTTCCAACGCATACGCGCGATTGACAGGGCGATGGATGCGGATTTCAACGATACCTAGGTCGCGTGCCTCTTTGATCATGCGCGAAACGCTGGAGCGCGAGGTCTCCAACCGGTCGGCGATCTGTTGCTGATTCTGACCGAGCTCATAGTACAAAGTGGCGACCGTCACCAAGAGGTCGGTGCGATCCCCACGGATTTCATCGGGCGAATGAGTCGTTCCGTTACTCACAGGCAATCACCACCTTTGAAGCCAGACCTTGATGAGCGATTTCAAATGCTTCCGCGCCGTCCTCCAGGTTGAGCACATGACTGACGGTTGTTTCCAAAGTGTACCTGGAGCGACGCAAAATCGCCAGTGCGCGAGGGAAAAGATCGGGCGTAGCGGAGTAGCTGCTGATAAGATTGATCTCGCGACGCCAAAGCTCCCAACCATCGAGGGGGAACAACGAAGCGTCGGGCTTTACGCCAAAGAGGAGCAACGTCCCGCCGTCGCGCACGGAGCGCAAGGCCAGCGCAAGCGTCGCATGCGTCCAGACGGTGAGGATGACGACATCGACCCCGCGGCCTTCGGTGAGGTCGCGCATTGCGCTCGCCGCCTCCCGGTCGTCGGCCAGGAAGCCCTGGGCGGCGCCCCACGCTCTGGCCAGCTCAAGCCTTTCTGGGCGCACGTCGACGGCGAAGGTAGTCACGCTTCGGTCGGCCAGCAACGGCGCAAAGAGCAACCCCACGGCGCCGACGCCGATGATCAAGGCAGCGTCGCCTTCGAGCAGCGAAACACGATCGAGCGCCCGCAGGCAGCAGGCCAGCGGCTCCATGAAGACGGCGCGCAGGTCGGGCATTTCCTCTGGCAGAGCGAGCAGTGTGTGTCGCACATGCAGCGCCGAGGCGCG
>CALFWA010000359.1 GCA_937928035.1 uncultured Caldilinea sp.
AGCAGCGCGCGCACTGCGCCGACCTGCAGCGGCCCGCGATTGCCTGCGCCGCTCAATACGAATGCAATCATGCTCCTTCTCCTTTGTGTGTCTAGAAATGACGCAGCAAGCCCGCTTTTCAGAAAGCCTGGAGCTTCCTGGAAGGCGATTTCCCACGAATGCACCTCGATGAACGAGCGGCTACGCTGAAGCGGATCGAAATCTCTATTCCGTCTGCCGCGCCCCGGCGATCACAACGATGTATTCGCCCTTGAGCTTACCCTGTTGTTGAACAAATGACAACAGTCCGGAAAGCGGCGCCCGTTCGATGTGCTCGTAGAGCTTGGTGAGATCGTTCGCCAGCGCCGCAGGGCGATCGCCATAGACGGCCAGCGCATCTTCGAGGAAGGCCGCCAGCCGAAAGGGGCTTTCGTAGAAGATCAGGGTGTGTGGAGAATCTTTGTCGACGGCGAGAAAGCGGCGACGTTGCCCGCTCTTGCGTGGAGGAAAACCCCGAAAGGTGAAACTATGCAGTGGCAGGCCGGAAAGTACCACCGCCATGATCAGCCCGCTCGGCCCTGGAACCATCGTCACCGGCAGCTTTTCCTCGATGGCGCGACGCACCAACGAATAGCCGGGATCGGAGATGCCTGGCGTGCCGGCGTCGGTCACCAGCGCCACCGATGCGCCGCTCTTGAGCAGGCCGATGATGCGCTCGCCGGCGCTCGTTTCGTTGTGCTCGTGGAAGGCGATCTGCGGCTTGTGGATGTCATAGTGCTTGAGGAGAACGCCCGTGGTGCGCGTATCCTCGCTGGCGATGTAATCCACGCTGCGCAGCGTCTCCAGCGCCCGCAGCGTGATGTCGCCCAGATTGCCGATCGGCGTCGCAACAAGGTACAGCATAGTGACAGGCCCTATCGTGGACGTAAACATTCAGCCTCATGGTATCATTTCCAGGTCAACGAATCCAATCCTGGAGATCTCAGGAAAGACGAGGGAACTCCGGAACAATAAAACGTTCCATTCCATCATGGCGACGTCTGTGCAACGTGGATGGCGAACAACATCAACCGGTTCTATGCCAGAACTGGGGATTCTCCTGGTAGCGGCCCTGACCCGCTTCTGGCAGCTCGACTATCACTCCTTTTGGTTCGACGAAGCTGTCAGCCTGGAATGGGCGCGTGCCGACGCCTCCTACATCTGGCAGAGCACGTTTCCGCTCATCAAAGACAAGCATCCTCCAGGCTATTATCTTCTGCTGCATGGCTGGTGGAGTGCGCTCCAACCGGTGGGGCTGGCCTACAATGAAGTCGCCCTGCGTATGTCCGGCGCATTTCTTGGCGTTCTGACTGTACTCGGCGTTTTGCTGCTGGTGCGCAGGGTGAGCGATCGGACCACGGCTCTGCTCGCTGGCGCGCTGACGGCGCTCAGCCCTGCGCTCGTCTGGTACAGCCAGGAGCTGCGCATGTTTCAACCGGCGACGATGGGCGTCGTCTGGGCGGCGTGTTGCTTGGCGCACGCCTGGGGCGGCGCAAAAACCTCGGTGAGAGTGGGCTGGTGGCTGGGCATGGTCGTCACCTTTACGATTGCATTGTACAGTTACCTTTTCAGCGCGTTCGCCCTGCCCGCCGCCGGCTTGATGCTGCTGGGGCTATGGCTCGCCCAGAAATTGAGGACGAAAGGACGAAAAACCCGATTCGCCCAAAGACGTCCACTCTCTGGTGCAACGTTCGAAGGAGCGCCCTCAGGTTCGGACGCTCCTTCCACCTCGCCAGATCGTCCTCTTCTCGAGGGCCTGCTCGCCCTGGCCATCACCGGCCTGCTCTTCCTGCCGCTGGCGCGCAACGCCTGGCTGGTCAACGAGAGCGAAGGCGCGCCGGGCTTCATGTTCATGAATTTTACCGGCAACATGGTGCGCCAGGTGCAGGTTTTCACCTTCTGGCGCGCTCCATGGCCGGAGACGCTGGTTACAGCGGCGCTCGTCTTCTTTAGCGTGCTGGCGCTGATCGGGCTGGGTGCGCTGCGACGAGGGCATCCGGACGAGAGCGATCGTTTGCATCTCGATCAGGCGTGGCTGCTGCTCTGGCTTGGGACGCCGCTCTTGATCGGCAACTTGCTGCTCGCCGTCAGCGACACCGTCTTCACCGAAGATCGCTACTTTTTGTTTCTGGCGCCCTTCTTCCTGTGGGCTGTAGCGCGCAGCGTGGTTATTCTCGGCGAACGCTGGCGCCCCGCTGCGTTCGGAGCCGGCGCTGCGGCTGCGATGCTGCTGGCGTTGGCGTTGCCGGCCCTCTGGTCGCCGGGCATGCTACGCGAAGACTGGCGCGCGGCGGCGCACTACATCGCCGACTATCAACAGCGCAGTCCAGGGCTGCCCGCCGCCGTCTTTGTCCATGCCGACTATACAAATATTGCGCTGCGCTGGTATCTCCAGCAAAGGGTGGATGAGAAAACGCTGCCCGTCTTCTACCCCTACACCGGGGCCTTGAGCGCCGACGCCTCTGAGTCGGCTGTAGCGCCTCCTGTCTTCGGCCTGATGGAGCTCGGCGTCGAGACGCTGTGGCTGGTGCAGAGCCATCTCGACGGCGTCGATGACGCGCGCGTCGTGCAGCGTTGGCTCAACGAGCATTTTCCGATCATCACCGAACAATACCCCGCTGGCGTCCAGGTGATCGGCTACGCCCTGCGTCACCGCTATGAGAAGCTTCCAACCTTGGACGCTGCGGCGTCTTATCTCGACGCCGAGATGGCGCCCAATCTGCGCCTCGTAGCCTGCGAAGCGCTGACGCCTACGCTTGCGGCCCGAGACGAGCGCCTGCACCCGCCGAGCGGCTGGGTGCACGTCCGCCTCTGGTGGCAGGCGACAGGTGCAGTCGATCAGGCGTACATGCCCTCGGTGCAGATGGTCGGGCCGGAGGGAGTCTGGGGAGAGCGTCTCTATCGCAGTGGGGAGCCTTTGCAGAAAGATCCGCCCACCCGGTGGCCGGTCGGTTCGATCGTGCGCGATGAGGTGGACGTCAATCTTAACCCGGTGACGCCACCCGGAGACTATCCAATCCTGGTTGGGCTACGCGATGAAGCAGGAAACGACGTCGGCGCAAAGGTGGAATGCGGCCGGGTTCATGTAGTCCAACGCTAAACAAGAAGCCCCATGCAAAGGTCGTTGCGCCTTTGCAGCGTCCCTGAATGCCGCCCCTAATCAGCGTTTTCTCTTCGCCCTGCAAACCGCTTCTCAAGCTCGGTGATGCGTTCGCCTTGCGCCACGATCAGCTCGGCCAGGAAGCCCACCAGGATCAAAAGCACACCGATGATGGCCAGCACGCCGGCGGCGATAAACACAGGGCGCTGCTGCGTCTCGGCGAGGACGTAGAGCAGAACCAGATAGGTAAACACCGCAGCGCTGATCGTCAGGGCAATCAACCCCAGTCCGCCAAAGAAGCGCATCGGTGCCTCGCTGAAGGTGAGCAAAAACTTGAGCACCAGCACGTCTAGGAAGCTCTTTGGGATGCGCTCCCAACCGAATTTGCTGCTGCCCGCCTGCCTGGGCCGGTAGACGGTGGGCACCTCGCCGAGACGAAAGCCATTGTGCACCGCGATCATGAGCAAAAAGCGATGCCAGTCGCTGCGCAACGGCGGAAAGCTTTCCACCACCTCGCGCCGCATCGCCTTGATCCAGTTGCCGTCGTGCACATGCACGTTCGCCACTCGATCCATCACGAAGTTATAGATTTTGCTGGCCAAGACCTTGTTGTCGCGGCGGCCCTGGCGCCAACCTGCGACCACATCGAGATCATCCTGCTCCAGCTTCGTCACCAACGCCGGAATATCGAGCAGTGGATCCGACTCCATATCGGCCGGGATCAAGATGACGATCTCGCCGCGACTGGCGGAGAACATCGTCTGCAGAGCCGCAGTCATGCCGCGACCGCGACGATGAGTGAAGACGCGCAAGGCGGGAAAACGCTCTTGCAGTTTCGCCAGCACTTCGCCGGTGCGGTCGGTGCTGCCGTCGTTGACGACCAGCACTTCGCCGCTGCATCCCATCTGTGCAAACGCCTGGAAAGAACGTTCGACGACCGCAGCGATCGTCGCCTCTTCATTTCTCGCTGGCACGACGATCGACAAGTAGGGTCGCACCTTTTCCGACGCCTGCGCCTCTGAAGATTCAAGATGCAAAACTTCCTGAAGACCTGACATGGTTCACGCCCGCAAAAACTCTCCTCTGGCTTCGATGCAGTCGACACTGCATCGGCGCTGTTGCAGCGAAAAACTTGTGCTGATTGTACTTCAGATGCAAGAGGAGGGCCAAAGGGGCTACGGCTGTTGGCGCAGAAGCGCCAGCTCATAATCGCGACGAGCGTTATACAACTGACGGTTGATTCGATTCAACTCCGCCAGCAGTTCTGCACGCTCTCCGTTGCTGCTGCCGGCCAGCGCTTGTTGCAGCGATGCATGTTCCCGCTGAATGCGCTCGATTTCCACCTGATAGTAGAGAGGCTCGCGCCTGTATCCGATCTGAAGGAACGGCTCGATACTTTCGTCCGCCAATAACGTCTCGTTCATGTGGGCGAGGCGTTCACGCTCGTCCTGCAGCCAACGCCGCAAATACTCATTGCCGATGGAGAGTTGATTGAAGAGCCGCCGGACATGGCCAAGTTTTTCCAGTCCCCACAAAAAGGTGCGAATGCGCTGGGGCGATTCATCGGCAATCTGGGCCAGCAAATCTGCTTCACTTGTCAACGTACGCTCACCCACCGCCAGGAGGATGCGTCGCTCCAGCAAGGTAAGCTGCTGAAAATCGATCGAGAAAAAGCCGGCAAGCAGGTGATCGGGATTCAAGTCGTCGTCGTTGGGCGGGCGCAGGCGCCCCTGGCCGTTGCGGTCTTCTTCATAAAGCCGCTGGCAAAGATACTGGATTAAGTAGGGATGACGATTGGTGTGGAGCAGAATCTCATCGCGCACGGCGGGATCGACGTGGACCTGGACAGCGCTCTGCCGCTGTTCGATCAATTCGACGGCGGAATCCGGATCAAGGCTCCAGAGATTGACCATATTGAAACCGAAAAGGAAGGGGCTGGTCGGCCAATCTGCGGTCAACTCATTGAGCCGCACCAACAGCTTTGTCGAAGCCAGGATCGTCTTCAACGAAGGGTCTTGCAGCGTGCGGCGAAGGCGCGCAAGCCACGCCGGCTCCTTTTGCGCAATCGCGATCAAGGCCTCGGCTTCGTCGATCAGCAGCAACAATCGTTTGCCCCTCATTGCCAACATGCGGGTCAGCCGACGCAGAATAAGCAATGCGTCAAGCCCTTCCAGCTCTGCGACGCCAATGCCGGCTGCAGCGAACCGATCACCGGCGTCTTCAATCGAAAAGTAGAGTTCGCTCGAGAGGTCGCCGCTGGTCTCGCATCCCTGCATATCCCAGAAAAGAGGCACAAACTCCCCGCTGGCATCTTCGGTCAGCCGCTCAATCTGGCGCAGCAAGGACGTTTTACCGATACGCCGCGCACCGACCGCCCAGAGCGCAGTGTCAGGTGTGTGAAGCAGATAGGCAATGAGTCGATGGCGCCCGTAATGACTCGGACCGCAGACCCATCTTCCGACGATATACGGGATGCGCATGAATGGTTACTCACCTCCTTAGAGCGATTATTGCAGAAGGCGTTAAGTCTCGCCGACAGGCGTGCTTGTCGTTGCAGCAAGCACCGGATGGCCGATTCCAGGCTGTTTAGCACCTGGTCGACCGTTCAACTGAATGATCTCATGGGCTACCAAAGCGTCTTGCTTCGTAATGCGCCGCCTTTTGTGACGCAACATCTCGTTGACCGCCTCCAGGCCATATTGTTGCAGGCGGAAAGGTCGCCCTTCACATTGCTCGAGAATGAAATCAAGCGCATCCGGCTCGTAGATGTAATAGCCGCGCACCGGTTCCACCAACAGCTGAATCGACTCTTGCCGTGTGAACGGCTGCATGGCGATCTCGTTGAACAGGTTGAACCAGGGACTCTCAATGCGCTCCCATTCCTTGCTGATTTCGATGCCGGCGACTACAGCGCCCAGGGATGCGGCGAATTCGCGCATGAAGATGCGGCGCAACTGCTGCTGCGTCAAGTGATTGAAATGATTGAGGGTATCCATTTCATCCATCAACAGAATCAGCCGTAGCCGCTTTCCAGGGTGGTGAAGAGAGCCATGCGCTTCCAATGTCTCGAGCACTTGACGCAGATCACGGCTGAAATCTCGATCGTCGTACTCCTCGGCGGGCCGTGTGTGATAGGTCAAAGCATTCAGTTTTGTTCGATGGGCAGAATCGAAGTCGTCGAGTTTCTCGACCGCATGTGCAATTTCTTCC
>CALFWA010000360.1 GCA_937928035.1 uncultured Caldilinea sp.
TCACGAGAGAATCTACGTTGAGTCCAGCGCATCTGCGGCTGCGGCGCTCTGTCCCCCTCCCCCATTCTTGGGAGAGGGGACAGAGAGTGAGGGCCCCTCTACGGTGTGAGATGCGTCTTCGGTGTATAGATTGACCTGGAAACCTGTAGTTGTATCTAAAAAGGAGGCGACGATGCAATTTCTGGCGGCCTTATTGATGAGCTTGTTGTTATGGTGGCTCGGGGCAGGCGTTGCACAGCAGGACTGGGAGCCGTTCCCTCCGCCGTTTTGCGGCGAATTGTCTGAAGCCGACTGTCAGTTGCTGATCGACTCCCAGGAGATGATGCGCAGCGTCTCTTCGCTGCGACTGTCGACGGCTCTAGAGGCGGGCGTAACAGGTATTCCGGCCATCGCTGAGGAAGACCTTGCCTTCGAGATGCAGATCGATACGACAATGCATCTTGATCCGGAAGTGTATGAACGGATGCGCCGACTTGCGCCAAGGATGGGTGAGGACAATGACGAGGAATTCTCGGACCAGTATGAACAACTGGGCGAGCTGCTCGTGCAGTTCTATGAGACGGCCGCCATGGATATGCAGATGCAAATGGCGCTGCCGCGGCTTTTGATCGACGCTGTTGAGCAGGAAGAGGGTGCGGCGCCGCCGGAGCAGATCGGGCTCGAAATGCGTCTGCTCGACGGCTACATGTACATCAACATGGAGAAACTGGCCGAAAGCTCTCCCGAGCTTCGCGCCCAGCTGGAGAGGGAGCGCATGAACGGCTGGATTGGCTTCGACCTGGCGAGCCAGATTCGCAGCGATCTGCTGCGGTCTACGTCCAGCGCGGCTGAATCTCTCCAGATGGGAATGTGGTCGGCGCAACTGATGACCGACAAAACGATCCGTCAACTGCTCGAGCCTTACATCACCGTGCAGCGACTCGACGACGAAGAGCGCAACGGAGAGCGAGTCGCCGTCTTTCGCACCTCGCTCGACTTTGCCCGCCTTGCTGCCCGCCCGGACTTCAGCCGACTTTTACGCATTCTGGTGGATCGCGCAAGCGAGCTCACGGGCGAACCGATGAATGACCAGGAAATCGGGCTAACGATCCTGGGCTTCCAGATGATCGCCAATGTACTGGCGCGCTCCTCTCAGTTCGAGATAATTCAGGCGATCGGCGTGGATGCGCCCTATCTGCATCGGCAAAGCCTTTCGGTTCGGCTTGACTTCAGCGGCCTATTGACGTTCCTGGCCCTCGCCGGGGAAGAGCTTCCCGCCGAGCTGCAGGGCGCCCGGCCGATCTTCACCCTCAACGCAGACTTCCGCTACAGCGACTTCGACGCCGCGCCTCCCGTCGAGAAGCCGGCGCGCGCCAGAATCATCCCTCTGGATTCGCTGGATCAAGAAACCATCAACCTGATTTCATGAGTGGAGCAAACGCATGTTCGATGCACGCTTCGTCCGCCCGCAATTTCCGGCGCTGAGCGAACGCTACAACGGCAAGCCTGCCATTTTCTTCGACAATCCCGGCGGCACGCAGGTGCACGAGTCGGTGATTCATGCCATGACCGACTATCTGACGCGGCGCAACGCCAACACGCATGGCGTCTTCGTCACCAGCCGGCTGAGCGATGAAACCCTCGATTATGCGCGCCAGGCCGCCGCCGACCTGCTCGGCGCAGCGCCGCAGGAGGTCATCTTCGGGGCCAACATGACCACGCTGACTTTCATGTTGAGCCGTTCGCTGGCCGCTGAGTTCGGCCCCGACGATGAGATCATCGTGACGCGTCTCGACCACGACGCTAACGTCTGGCCGTGGGTGATGATGGCGGAGGACACCGGCGCACAGGTGCGCTGGGCGGACGTCGACCTGGAGACCTGCACGCTGGATATGGAGCATTTTCGCTCGTTGATCAACGAGCGAACCCGGTTGGTGGCGGTCGGCTACGCCAGCAACGCCGTCGGCACAATCAACGATGTGCAGACGATCATCCGCTGGGCGAAGGAGGTGGGCGCCTACACCTACATCGACGCCGTGCAATACGCGCCGCACGGCTTAATCGATGTCAAAGCGCTTGACTGCGATTTTTTGGCGTGCAGCGCATATAAATTTTTCGGACCGCACATCGGATTGCTCTTCGGCAAGCGTGAACATCTGGAGCGACTGCGCGCCTACCGCGTGCGCCCCGCTGGCGATGCGCTGCCCGGCAAGTGGGAGACCGGCACCAAGAACCATGAAGGCATGGCCGGCGCAGCCGCAGCCATCGATTATATCGCCAGCCTTGGCGCAACCTACGGGCGCGCGTCGGCCAGCGCCTCGCGCCGTGAAAAATTGGCGGCGGCCTGGGAGGTGATCGGCGCCTATGAATACCAGCTAATGGATCGCCTGCTCACGGGTCTTAAGACCATCCCGCGCGTGCGCATTTACGGCGTTACCGACCGCATGGACTGGGACAAACGTCTGGCCACGGTGTCGATCCGCAAAGAGGGATTGACGCCGGAAGCGCTGGCGCTCAAGCTCGCCGAGGAAAACATCTTTGTGTGGAACGGCAACTTCTATGCAGTCTCCATCAGCGAGCGGCTCGGCGTGGAGGAAAGCGGCGGATTGGTGCGCATCGGGCTTGTGCATTACAACACGATCGAGGAGGTCGATCGCTGTCTGGCGCTCATCGACAGGGCGTGACCGTGTAAGAGAAGAGCCAGTCTGACGGCGTCGATGATGATCAAGATTGCATAGATCGATCCATCACAGGAAGAGGAATTTCCGTGTCAGAGATTGTTTATTATTTTGAGGATGTTCAGCCGGGCGCAGTGTTAGAGCTGGGCAGCCGCACCGTAAGCGAGAGTGAAATTATCACCTTCGCCCGTGAATATGATCCCCAGCCCTTTCATATCGACAAGGCGGCTGCAGAGCGCTCGATCTTCGGCGGGTTGATCGCCAGCGGCTGGCACACCTGCAGCCTGACCATGCGCCTGCTCGTCGACGGCTTTCTCTGTCGCGCCGCCAGCCTGGGTTCGCCCGGCGTCGAGCAGATCCGCTGGCTGCGCCCTGTGCGTCCGGGCGACACCCTCTCCGCCCGCATCGTCGTGCTGGAGACGCGTCCCTCGCAGAGCAAGCCCGATCGCGGCGCAGTGCGCATGCGCACCGAAGTCAGCAACCAACAGGGCGAACTGGTGATGACGATGGAAAGCATCGGGCTGATCGGCCGTCGTCCCTGAAATATATTCTTGCGGAGGTCAAACGATGGCGTCGAAATTCCTGCTGCCGGCGGCGCCCTTGCTCTTCGCCTGCGTCCTGTTGCTCTGCGGTCGTGCGGCGTTTGCACAGGAGGAGCCTCAGGCGGTTGAGACGGTCCCGCCTGCAACGATGGAGCGCCTGTTCGCGTCTGGCTTCGAGTGCAACGAAGCCGGCTATCGCGAGGGCGAGATTCCCAACGATGAGCTGGTGGACGCACCCAACCGCATCCCCAACGGTTGGGAGTTGACCTACAACGGCGAGACGCCGATCGTCGACAGTGCGCGCATCCATTTTGCAGGAAGTTGCGAAGGCTCGGCGCACGTCGAGCGCATTGCAGGCATCGACAGCGTGGTGATCAAAGCGCGCGACCTGGAATGGTCGTCGGCGCCGGGCAAACCCTTCGACGTCGCGCTCTATCAGCAGGTCAACGTGGTCAGCGGCACAGCCTATAGCCTGAGCGGCTGGATGCTCACGCTCTGCGGCGGCAGCAACACCAAACCGCGCAACGACTGCCCCGACGGCTACTACATGGCCAAGATGCTCGGCATTGACCCGACAGGCGGCGTCGATATGAACGCTGAGAGCGTGCAATGGGTGGAAAATCGCCGTAATTTTGTCGAAGCGGACGGCGTCACGCGCGTCGGCTGGCAGAATTTACGTCTAGGCATCACAGCGCAGGCGCCGACGATCACCGTCTTTGCGCGCATCTATAGCCCCTTTCAATGGCACGGCAACCATGGCTTCATCGACGCCCTCAGCCTGGTGCAGGCGCCGACGGCGACGCTTACGGCCACGACGCCGGTGACCGGCAGTGTAGCCATCACCCTGAGCTGGCGCGGCGACCTCGGGCCGGACATTCCGCTGATCCCGAACAGCGCGCACCGCCTGCTCTTTGACATTCAATACTGGCATGACGCCAACGGCCGCTGGCGCGACGTCGTCGGCGACGTGGAGGCCGGCGAGACACTCTTTCACGCCGCCTGTCCGGGCAGCGTGTACCGCTTCCGCATCCAGCCGCGCGCCGAGCAGCCCTCCGGCTCATCCGGCGCATGGCCCAATCAGCGCTACCCCGGCGTCTGGAGCGAACCGATCGAAGTGTTCGTTCCCGCTCCGGAGATTGAGGCTGTGCCGCCGGCTGAGCCGGTTGACACGCAGATCTTCCTGCCTTTCGTCGCTGCGCAGAGAACTTGCTAGAAGGATACGCCAGTGCATTCTGCCGTTACAACGCAGAACTTCCAGAGGAGGCGGCAGACCACGCAACACGCTCCCTCGTTGCTTTCCCTAACTACGCCTCTCCTGCTTTGTCGGGCGCGCGGTTCACTGGTAAAATTTCATGTCATGATGCCCGACCTGACGAGGACTGAAGCGATCGCCGCCAATCTGGAGGCCGTGCGCAGGCGCATAGCGGCTGCTGCACTGCGCGCCGGACGCAACCCATCCGACGTGCGGCTGGTGGCGGTGAGCAAGCAGCATCCGCTGGAAGACATCGAAGCGGCGATGGCGGCGGGCCAGCTCGACTTCGGCGAGAATCGCCTGGAGGAGCTGTGGCCGAAGGTGGAGGCGGCGCGCACACGAGGACTCAACGCCATTCGCTGGCACATGATCGGCGTCATTCAGAGCCGCAAGACGCGCGACGCCGTTGGGCCCTTTGTGTTGATCCATTCAATCGATCGCGTCAAGATCGCCCAGCGGCTCAGCCGCGACGCCATCGCCGTCGGCTGCGTCATGGACGTGCTGCTCGAAGTCAACGTCAGTGGAGAAGCCACCAAACACGGTTTTACGCCGGATGAGTTGCGCAGCGTAGCGGGCGAACTGCTGGCGTTGCCCGGCATTCGCATCCATGGGCTGATGACGATGGCGCCTTTCGAGGTGGAGCCGGAGGCGACGCGTCCTGTCTTTCGTGCGTTGCGCATGTTGCGCGATGAGCTCGCTGCGCGTTTCCCGCAGGGCGACTGGCGTGAGCTTTCGATGGGGATGACCAACGATTTTGAAGTGGCGATCGAGGAAGGCGCCACCATCGTGCGCATCGGGTCGGCGATCTTCGGAGCCAGAAGCGAGTGACGGATATGCTCAACGGAACGAAAATTGCGTTTATCGGCAGCGGCGTAATGGGCGAGGCCATGATCAAAGGGCTGCTGAGTCAGGGATTGACCACGCCTGAATACATCTGCGCCAGCGATCCCTGGCTGGAGCGACTCGACTACATCCGCAAAACCTACGGCGTCGAGGTGACGCCTGACAATGTGGAGGCGGTGCGCGGGGCGGAGATCGTCGTGCTGAGCATCAAGCCGCAGTCGCTGCCCAAAGTCGGCAAGGACCTACATAGCAAAATTCATCCCGACGCTCTATTGTTGAGCATCATCGCCGGCGCGCGCATCCGTACCTTGCAGCACAA
Source organism: uncultured Caldilinea sp. (assembly GCA_937928035.1). GTDB lineage: Bacteria > Chloroflexota > Anaerolineae > Caldilineales > Caldilineaceae > Caldilinea. Next base: position 5,614 of record CALFWA010000360.1, read on the forward strand.
ACTTTTCCATGACCGCATCGTGCGCGCCATGCCCAACACGCCCGCCCAACTCGGCAAAGGTATGACCGTGTGGACGGCCACCGAGCACGTCACCGAGCGCCAGCTACGCCAGACCGAACGCATCCTGGGCGCCATGGGTGAACAGCTTCAGGTGGACGAAGAAGGCTACCTCGACATGGCCACCGGTTTGAGCGGCTCTGGGCCAGGCTTCGTGCTTCTGATCATCGAGGCGATGATCGATGCCGGCGTGCACATGGGCTTTTCGCGCCGCGACGCCGAGAGAATGGTGCTGCAGACCATCGAAGGCACCGTTGCGCTGATGCGCGCCAGCGGTCGTCACTCGGCGGAGCTGAAAAATCAGGTCACCAGCCCGGGCGGAACAACCGCTGCCGGCCTGTACGAGCTGGAGAAAGCCAGCATTCGCGCCATTATCAACGACGCCATCTTCGCCGCCTATCGCCGAAGCCAGGAGCTTGGCGAACTCAGTGAGAAAAAGGATCTCTCATGAACGCAATTTTTGAGATTTTGGCCGCCGTTCTTCAGTTGTATAGTTGGGTGCTGCTGGCGCGTGCGCTGATGAGCTGGATTCCCAATCTGGACCCGTATAATCCGATCGTGCAGTTTCTCTACCAGATCACCGAACCGGTGTTGGAGCCGGTGCGCAGGTTGATCCCCCCGCTAGGCGGCATGATCGACATCTCGATTATTGTCGTGTTTTTTGCCTTGATCATCTTGCAGCAGATGCTGCTGGCGCTTGCAGCCTGAGCAGAAGCATTCGTCCGGCTCCGCCTGGTTTCATCGGCGCAAGCTCAACGGTGCATGGCCGGAAGGAAAAATTTTATGAAAATTCATTGCCGGAAGGCCGGTTTGCTGGTTGGCGCAATTGCACTTATTCTGGCTGCGTGCCAACCTGTGCAGCGCATTCCAGAGGCGATGACGCCTTCCCCGATGACTGCGTTGCCGTCGGAGGAACAGGCACTCGTCAACGCCGCCGTTCAGTTTGTGGCGCAAACTTTGGACATTGCGCCGGAAATGCTGTATCTTGAATCCATCGAAGCCGTGCAGTGGCCGGACGCCAGCCTGGGATGTCCTCAGCCGGATATGGTGTACGCTGCAGTGATGACACCGGGATATCTGGTCATCCTGAGCGATGGAGCCAGAACCTACGCAGTTCACACCGACAGCCGTATCGAGGGCGAAAAGATCATTTGCGAGCAGAAGTGAAGCACGCTGCCCATGTCTGAACTTTCGCCGCCGAATTTTTATATTTCGCGTCGTCGCTTCGAGGAAATTGTCGCCGAGGCGCTTGAAGAGATTCCAGAGGCGTTGTGGCAAATGGTGGATAACCTGGTGGTGACCGTCGAAGAGTGGCCTAGCCGTCGCCACCTGGAGAGCGTCGGTCTGCCGCCGGGACAGACGCTGTTGGGGCTGTATGAGGGCGTGCCGCTCACCAAACGCACCACGCACTACAATTTGGCGCCGCCGGATAAGATTACGATCTTCCGCGGGCCGATTCTGGAAATCTGCCCGCCCGACGAAGAAGCGATTCGCGCACAAATCCGTCGAACCGTGCTGCACGAAATCGCCCATCACTTCGGCATCAGCGATGAAAGGCTGATCGAGTTGGGCGCTTACTAAGCGAGATCGTCCATGAGCACCTACGCCTCCTCCGAAGAATCTACCTACGACGAGCCGTTGCAGCCCCTGATTCAGGTGACGGAGTCGCCTCTGGACGCCCATTGCTATGAGATTTTCGACGACGCAGGGAAAAAAGTCGCCCTTTTAACGCTTCTGCTGGATGAGCAGACGCGCGTTCAGCGCGCAGAGCTTTGGTACTATCATCGCAATCAACTCCCCGAAGCCCTGCAGGCTGGAATCTACCACGAGGCCAGGCGCATCCTCGAAACTAGATATATCGGAGGCGATGGAATTTCATCGACGCTGGAGGTGCTCGAAGGCGTCGAGTTGAACAGAGAGCAAATCACACACGACAATCCCGATCCGATTTACAAGCCAGAGCGTCGCTATCGACTGTTGCCTTTCGTGATCGGCTATGTTGCGGTGTTGGGGCTGTTGATCGTGTTTGGCTTGATCAACAGCCTCGCCTCTCCCGCATCGAACGTCGACAGGCCGCCAGAAGATTTATCCGCCCGAGCTGTTGCTCCGGCGTCGCCGGCTGCCGAGCTGTCGGGCGCCGCTCTTGCTGTAGAGGCAGAGCCGACGGCGCCGCTCTTCCCTCCCAACACCAACGGGCTGCCGCCCAGTAAGATGGCCGACAACCGGCTGGCCTTCGGCATGACCGTGCGCATTCGTCCCGGCCTTCGCTCCTTCGTGCGCTCAGAGCCAGGCCCTGAGGCCGGAGAGGCGGTCGGCTTCCTCGAAGATGGCGCAACGGCAAAGATTCTAGGCGGCCCGGTGTGGATGCAAGGCCGCGCAGACACCATTGTCTGGTGGTACGTCGAAACCGAGGCCGGCGTGCGCGGCTGGACGCCCGCCAACACCAGCGAGCTGACGCTGCTCGAGCCCGTCGAGTAGGAAGCGCCTGCTACGCTTCCTTGACCACGCACATCTGCGTCGTATCCAGCCACAGGCGCACCGGCTCTCCCTGCCCAGGCAGTCGTTCCCGACCGCGCGTGCGGAATTCAAAATAGAGCATGCCGTCCTCCCCGCTTCCCTCTAGCGCCACTTGCAGCCGAAAGACGCTGCCGCGGAAGGTGGCGGCGACGACGCGGCCAACCAGAGGAACATGGGCTGCACCGCTCGGTGCGGAATCCAGCACGGCGGCATCCGGAGGAATCAGCAGGCGAGCGCCGACCGCGGATCGCGCAGCGTCCCGTTCAGGCAGATCGAAGGTTCCGATTGGCGTGCGGACGGCATGGGCGCCTCGCCATTCCAGGATGGGCAGCAAGTTGCGAAAGCCCAGGAAAGCCGCAACGAAGGTGTTGGCCGGCCGCCGATAGAGGGAGGCCGGCGCATCGACCTGCTCCAGTCGCCCTGCGCGCATCACGGCAATGCGATCGGCCAGTGCAAAGGCTTCTTCCTGATCGTGCGTCACAAAGAGGGTGGTCACTTGCAGGCGTTTGAGGATGCGGCGCAACGCCTCGATCAGCTCCTCGCGCAGCAGACGGTCCAGGTTGGCGACCGGCTCATCGAGCAACAGCAACGTCGGGTTCGGCGCCAGCGTGCGCGCCAACGCCACGCGCTGCTGTTCTCCGCCGCTGAGATCGTCTACGCTGCGGTGGGCGTAGCCCTCCAGATTGACCAGAGCGAGCATTTCCCCCACGCGCCGGCGACGTTCCGACGCTGGCGCACCGTGCATCCGCAGTCCATAGGCGATGTTTTCGGCTACGTTCAAATGAGGGAAGAGCGCGTAATCTTGGAACATCAACCCGACGTTGCGTCTGTGCGCCGGCGTCTCTGTGATGTCGCTCCCGTTCAGCAACACCCGCCCCTGATCGGCGCGTTCCAGGCCGGCGATGATGCGCAACAAGGTGCTCTTGCCACAGCCGCTCGGCCCCAGCAAGCAGAGAATTTCTTGCGGCTCGACCGTCAGCGAGACGCCTTGCAGCACCTCTTTGTCGGGCGCAAAGCGCTTGTGGATGGCTCTCACCTCGAGCATCAGAACTCCTCTCCTTGCGGCAGACGAAAGCGCTCGATCAACAGAATCGAAAGCGCCGTGCTCGCCATTAAGATTGTGCTCATGGCGAGCGCCTGTCCATAGTTCATAAGACCCGGCTGGCTGAGCGCCCGGTAGATCACCAACGGCATGGTGGGGCGATCCGGGCGGGCGATCAACAGCGTGGCGCCAAACTCGCCCAGGCTAATGGCGAAGGCGAAGGCGGCGCTGATCAGCAGGGCACGCAGCAGGAGCGGCGCATCGATCGTCCACCACCGCTGCAAGGGATCGGCGCCGAGGGTGGAAGCCGCCTCGCGTAGGCGTCGGTCGAGCGCGCGCAACGCCGGCAGAAAGGTGCGCACCACAAAGGGCAGCGCAATCAGCGAATGCGCCACCGGCGCCAGCCATGGCGACGCCCGCAGCGGCCCCATCGCCACGATATAGCCGAACCCCAGCGTCACCGCCGAAGTGCCCAACGGCAACAAGAGCAATGGATCAAGGATGGCGGCCCAGCGCGAGCGCGACTGCGCCAACGCGTAGCTGGCGATTACGCCCAGCGGCAGACTGATGGCCAACGTCGCCAGCGCATAGACGAACGAATTGCGCACGGCCGTGATCGGCGGCGCAAAGAAGGCGCTCTGCCGCAAGTTTTCTCCCAGCGCTTGGTAGTAGACGAGCGTCGGCCCGCCATCGCCCAGGGTGAAGCTGCGCACCGCCAATGCGACCAGCGGCGAAAGCACGCCGATGAACGTGGCCGTCAGCGCCAGACCGACCACTGCCCATTGGCGCCAGGAGGCCGGGCGGCGGGCGAAGGCGCGTCGCCGCAGACGCAGCGTGCGGCTCAGGCGCGCCTGCACGCGCGTATAGAGCGCCATGACGGTGAAGGTGAAAAACAACTGCACGATGCTCAGAAAGGCCGCCATCGGCAGGTTGAAATAGCTGACCGCCTGCCGGTAGATTTCCACCTCCAGCGTGGCAAAGCGCAGGCCGCCCAGGATCAGAATCACGCCGAAGCTGGTGAAGCAGAAGAGGAAGACAAGCAAGCTGGCAGCTATAAGGCTAGGCGCCAGCAGCGGAACCGTCACCGTCCAAAAGCGTCGCTGTGGCGATGCGCCCAGGGCAGCGGCCGCTTCAGCTAACGTCGGCGGCAGTGCACTCCAAAATCCGCCCACGGTGCGAATCACAATGGCGACGTTATAAAAGACATGCACGAGCAGAATGAGCCAGATTGTCTGTTCAAGTTGAATCGGCGGGGCATCCAGGTGGAGCAGGCGTTGCAGCCAGGCGTTGAGCAAGCCGTTGCGGCCGATTAGAGCGAGGAAGGCCGGCGCCACTACGACGGTCGGCATCACGAAAGGAACGGTCAGCAGCGCAGCCATCACACCCTTGCCGGGAAAGTCGAAACGCGCAAAGACGCCCGCCAGCGGCAGCCCCACCAACACGGTCAGCAGCGTGGAGACGGTCGCCTGCCATGTTGTGAACCAGAGCACACGCCAGAAGCCCGGCGCACGCAATGCGGCGCTTGCCTGCTCCATCGCCTCGGTCAACGACGCGCCGAAGCTCACGCGCAGGATCGCCAACAGCGGGTAAAGGTAAAAGATGGTCAAAAACAAAATCGGCAGCGCATAAAGCGCCGCCTGCATCATGCGTCGCAACGGAAACCTTTCAACGTCTGGTGCGTGGTGCGTGTTCCGTTACGCGCGACGGAACAGACACCACGCACTACGTTTCACTGCGTCATCAGCTCGACCCACGCCTGCACCCAGCGCTCGCGATTGGCTTCGATCGCCGCCGGGTCGAAAATCACCGGGTCAGGCGGGACTTGTGCGAACTTTACAAAGAGTTCGGGCAGCGTGGCGTTCGGGTTGGCCGGATAGACGAACATCTGCAGCGGGATGTCGGACTGGAAGTCCACGTCGAGCATGAAGTCGATGAACTTGCGCGCCAGCTCCGGCTGCGCAGCGCCCTTGAGCACGCCGACGAACTCCACCTGGCGGAAGGCGCTGCCCGGCGGGAAGACGTTGACGGTCGCCGGTTCGGTGCGTCCATCGGTGGCGTAGACGACGTCGGCCGGCGGGCTGGTCGAGTAGCTCACCACCAGCGGGCGATCGCCGGCGCCGCCCGAGCCGACGGTGAAGTGGCTGAAGTATGCCTCGCTCCACCCATCGGTCACCAGCACGTCATTTTCCTTCAGGCCGCGCCAGAAGTCAAGGTAGCCGTCCTCGCCGAAATAATCGATCGTGGTGAGCAAAAAGGCCAGCCCTGGCGACGATGTGGCCGGATTCTGCACGACCAACAGCCCTCTATACGTTGGGTCGGTCAGGTCTTCGAGTCGCTCCGGCAGCGGGATGCCTTTGGCGGCGAACCACTCGCGGTCGGCGTTGAGGTTGACGAAGCCGTAGTCCACCGGCGACAGCCGATGCTGTGGATCCATCTCCAGATCGTCGGGGATTTGCGCCAACAACGGCGATTCATACGGCTCGAAGATGTCGGCGGCCAGGGCTCGGCTGAGGAAGGTGTTGTCCACGCCGAAGAAGAGGTCGGCGAGCGGCGCGTCCTTGCTGAGAATGACCTTGTTCAGCGCCGTGCCCGTGTCGCCTAGGGTGAGCACTTGCACGGAGGCGTTGTGCTCTCTTTCAAAGCGTGCCAGGACCTCTTCACTGATGTTGAAGGAGTCGTGCGAGGCGAGCACCAGGGGGGTGGGCGTCGCCGTCTCAGAGGGGGGTGGCGCGGCCAGCGGCTGACATCCGGCCAGCAGCGCAGCTACGAGCAGCGCACCCCAAAGAGGGCCCCTGCAAAGCCGATAAAACCAGGTGCGCGCGCCGTGGAGACGCCGAAGATGTGAGTTCCAGACATGCCATTGAGCAAACATACGGTCCTCCTGAGGAATAAAAACGGCCTTACCGTCAACGGGTAAGGCCAGCGGGTGAAGACAGGCTCATGGCGCTGCAGCTATCTTTTCCCTACGCTGGCATTACCCAGATCAGGTGAAGCGGGTCGGCGGCGAAACGGCCGCCCTCTCAGCCCGGCACCCCGAGCTCCCCGTTGTCGATTCTGTTTACGATGATAGCATGCTCCGTCGGCGCAAGGCAAATTCTCTTGCGAAGTGAACGGCTACTCCTCCGACCAAGACTCCACCACCAGCCGGAAGATGTCGCTTTCGGTGATGATGCCCACCACTTTGTTGTTGCGCACCACCGGCAGGCCGCTCACCTGATATTCGAGCATACGCTCGGCCGCTTCCTGGATCGTCGCACTCGGGTTGATGGTGATCGGCGAATAGGTCATCACTTCCCCTACGGTGCGCTGATTCAAGAGGACGGTCGCATGGTCGGCCTCTTCTTCCTCGCGTAGGGGAGGAATCTGGCGCAGGATGTCGCTGTAGGTGATGATCCCGACAAGCTCCCCATTCTCAACGACCGGCAAGCGCCGCACTTCATGCTCGGTCATGAGTTCCTGCGCCTCGGCGAGCGTAGCGTCCGGCGTGATCGTGACGGGATTTTCGCGCATCCAATCCTGGACTTCGGTGAGATGACGCTTCTTCATGGGGAGCCTCCTCGCTGGATCGCTTTCGACGAATAAACCCTTAAGTTGCGCGAATGCGCACCAGCAGCACCGACTGTTCGGCGTAACGGACGATGGCGTTGGCGATGCTGCCGGGGAAGTGGCCTGGGCTGGATTCGCTGCCCACCACAACCACATCATAATCCCTCTCGCGAGCCCGTTGCAAGATCGCTTCCTGCACTGAACCCGCCTGCAGGATGATCGAAGAGCGGTCAAAGCCGTACTCCTGAAGCCTGCGCTCCCATTCGTGCAGCACTGAAGAAAGCCGCGTGCCCTGAGAGAGCACGGTCTCCACATCGATCGGCAGGTCCGGTTCGGCGGACAGATAGGGAGCGGCTGAAGGCGGCATGACGTGCAGCAAGTCTAAGTCGGCGCCGATCGCTTGGGCGAACTGCGCTCCCACCATTACGATGGTCTCATCTTCGACCGCGGCGCAGACCAGGACGCGCCGGATCGCGGTGCGATGGCCTTTGACCAGCAGCACAGAGGTCGGCGCCTCCTGCACGATTCGATGGGCGGTGGGCCCCACTGTGCTGAGGCCGCCGGCGCCACGGTCGGCGAAGGCGCCGATGATCAGCAGGTCGGTCGGGTGCGTTTCCAGGTATTTCAACAACACTTCGTCCGGATAGCCCACCAGCGGAACAAGCTGCGGTTTGGGCTCTGTGGTCAGCAGCGCTGCGGTGTCCACCATCAACTGTTGTGCGCGTTCGGCGCCCTCGCGCTCCGAGGCGATCACCACCACTGTGAGATCGCCCACCAGCAACGGTTGCAGCTCGCTTGCTAATTTCACTGCGCGCTGACCGAACACGGCGCCATCCGTTGCGGCGACCATGCGCAACTTCATGCTTTTGCCCAGCGCCATCGCCAGCTTCTCGGCGGCGCTCTTGACGAGCGTGGAAGGGTCAGGCCGCAATAGGAGCACCGGCGCACCGGAGCTGCGCAAGACGCGCTCCGCTACGCTCCCCATCACCAGCCGACTCAGGCCGGAACGGCCATGCGTGGCCATGGCGATCAGGCCGATGCCCTCCTCATTGGCGTATTGGACAATGCGCTGCGCCGGGTCGCCAAACTGAACCTCGAGCTTCACGGCGTATCCCAAGGAGCGCAGGCGCTCTGCTTCGGGTTGAAGCGCCTCCAGGAGTTGGGCGCGCACGGCTTTTAGCTCTTCTTCGGCGGCCTCGTATTCTTGCTCTACGGCGCTGGCGTAGGTCTCGTATGAACCGGAGAGCGGATAACCGCCGCTCAAAAGCGTGCGCGCAGAGGGGGTTTCCAGGGGAAGGCTCGGCGGCTGCGCCACGCGCAGCAAGACCAGGGACACATCGCGCGGGTCAAAAAAGTCAAGCACGACGCGTATAATCTGCAAACTAAAGTCGGAACCATCGAGGGGAATCAGAATCTTGCGCTTCATGGTGTTCGCCTCCTTTCAGATCGATGGAAGGGTGGAAGAGAAGAGCAGCGCAGATCCGTCTTCTCGTCCGGACGTCTCTTCCCCTTCATCGCAGCAGCACGCCGGTCGGGTCGAATTTCCAGGACTGCAGCACTTTCATATAGTTTGCACGTTCAAACGCCGCCGGCTCCGCCACATTCTGTTGGCTCATGCTGCCGCGCGCCTGCATCAGTGACTGGTATTCGTGTTCCTCCAGCCAACGCGCCACCTCCTGCACAATCAGGCCGATGCGCTGGACGCCGTTGCGCAACAGCTCCGAGGCCATCATCGTCACGCTGGCCCCGGCCATGACGCCTTTCAACACATCCTCGTAGGTGTGCACCCCGCGCGTGATGGCAAAGTCCACCGGCACCTTGCCGTACAGGATCGAGACCCAGCGCAAGGGCAGGCGCAGCTCATGGGAGTTCGAGAGCGTGAGATTGGGCACAACTTCCAGCCGCTCCAGGTCGAAATCCGGCTGATAGAAGCGGTTGAAAATCACTAAACCGTCGGCGCCGGCTTTGGCGAGCCGCATCGCCATGTTGGCGAAGGAGCTGAAAAACGGCCCCACTTTGACGGCGAGCGGGATGGAGATGTTCGCCTTGACGTCGCGCACGACATCCAGATACATCTGCTCCACTTCAGCGCCGGTCAGGGCCGGGTCGGTGGGAATGTAGTAGATGTTCAGCTCCAGCGCGTCGGCGCCGGCCTGCTCGATCATGCGCGCATACTCTACCCAACCGCCGGTGGAAACACCGTTGAGGCTGCCGATGATCGGGATGGCGACGCTTTCCTTGGCGCGTCGGATTAAATCGAGGTAGCCCTCGGGGCCGACGTTATAGCTGTCCAGTTCAGGGAAATAGTGCAGCGCCTCGGCGAAGCTCTCTGCGCCGTACGAGAGGTAATGGTCAAGCAGATGGCTTTCGCCGACGATCTGCTCCTCGAAGAGCGACTACATGACAACGGCGGACGCGCCTGCATCCTCCAGCCGTTTGATCTTGTCCAGACTTTCAGAGAGCGGTGAAGCAGAAGGAACCACCGGATGTTTTAACTTCATGCCCAGGTAGGTTGTCGTCAAGTCGGTCATGGGTCATTCGCCTTTCCAGATTTTGAATCAACGATGCGCCCGCGGGATGCTGAATTTCGCACGCTTGCAGAGACGCAGCGGCGACATGAAATGCAGCGCATGACAAGGCGCAGGGGGAGTACCTTCCTCCAGGCGATCCGTCTTCATCGACGTTCGTGAGCCAGCCGCCCGCCACGCGCTGCATTCCTACGGAGCCTTACACCGGCTCAGCCGCCAGATACTCCAGCTCCTTCCAGCGTTGCGCAATCATCTCTTCCGCCTGCGCCATCAGCGCCTCCGCCGCCTCCGGATCGCTCTGCATCAGCATGCGATAGCGCGTCTCATTCATGGCGTAGTCGCGGAAGCGAATCTTCGGCGGCTTCGAGTCGAGTTGGAAGGGGTTCTTGCCTTCGGCGCGCAGCCGCGGGTCATAGCGATAGAGCGGCCAGTAGCCCGACTCCACGGCCAGTCGCTGCTGCTCCATGCCCTTCGCCATGTTGATGCCGTGTGCAATGCAGTGGCTGTAGGCGATGATCAACGATGGGCCGTCATAGGATTCAGCTTCCTGGATGGCGCGCAGCGTCTGCGCATCGTTGGCGCCCATCGCCACCTGCGCCACGTAGATATAGCCGTAGTCCATCATCATGCGGGCCAGGTTCTTCTTCGGCGTGCGTTTGCCGCCGGCGGCGAATTTCGCCACCGCGCCGAGCGGCGTCGCCTTCGAGGATTGCCCGCCGGTATTGGAGTATACCTCGGTGTCCAGCACAATCACGTTGACATTGCGGCCGCTCGCCAGCACGTGATCCAGCCCGCCGAAGCCGATGTCGTAGGCCCAGCCGTCGCCGCCGACGATCCAGACGGACTTCTTCACCAACTTGTCGGCCAGGCTCGCCAGATCGCGTGCGTCTGGGTTGTCGACGCCCGCCAGAATCTGCTGCAGCCGTTCGACGCGCTTGCGCTGCTCGGCGATGCCGCGCTCGTCGGACTGGTCGGCGTGGAGCAGTCCGTCGGCCAGCTCGTCGCCGATGAGCGGACGCAGGCGATTCACCAGTTCACGCGCGTATTCGTTCTGTTTATCGAGCGTGATGCGCATGCCCAGGCCGAATTCGGCGTTATCCTCGAAGAGCGAGTTCGACCAGGCGGGGCCGCGGCCTTCGGGGTTGACCGACCAGGGCGTGGTCGGCAGGTTGCCGCCGTAGATGCTTGAGCAGCCGGTGGCATTGGCGATAATAGCGCGGTCGCCATAAAGCTGGCTGATCAGCTTCAGATAGGGCGTCTCGCCGCAGCCGGCGCAGGCGCCGGAGAACTCGAAGAGCGGCTGCAACAGCTGCACGTTCTTGACGTTGTTCCATTTGAGCGTATCGACGTGCGGCGTCTCCGGCAGCTTTGTGAAAAAGTCCCAGTGGCGGGCGCCCTTTTCGCGCAAAGGAAGCTGCGGCTCCATGTTGATCGCCTTGCGGCCGACCGCCTGCTTGTTCTTGGCCGGGCAAACTTCCACGCAGAGCTGGCACCCCGTGCAATCCTCCACCGAAACCTGCAGCGTGTAGCGACGGTCGGGGAACTCGCGCCACTTGGAGGGCGCCGACAGGAAGCCCTCCGGCGCGTTGGCCAGCAGCTCCGGCTCCACCAGCTTGGCGCGAATCACAGCGTGTGGACAGACGTAGACGCACTTGCCGCACTGGATGCATACGTCCGGGTCCCAAACCGGCACCTCCAGCGCGATATTGCGCTTCTCCCACTTCGTCGTGCCGGTCGGATAGGTGCCGTCAACCGGCAGCGCGCTGACCGGCAGGAGATCGCCCTCGCCCTTGATCATTTTGCCGAGCACCTCTTGAACAAAGGCGGGGGCGTCCTCCGGCACCGGCGGCGGCAGCTCGATCGTGCTGGTCACCTTGTCCGGCACCTTCAGCTCGAAGAGGTTGGCGAGAGTGGCGTCGACCGCCGCGAAATTGCGTCGCACCACGGCCTCTCCGCGCTTGCCGTAGGTCTTTTGGATCGTCTCCTTGATCTTGGCGATCGCCTCCTCGCGCGGAAGGACGCCGCTGATGGCGAAGAAACAGGTCTGCATCACCGTGTTGATGCGGCCAGCCATGCCCTGTTGCGCAGCCACGGAGTAGGCGTCGATCACATAGACCTTGAGTTTGCGGTCGATAATCTGCTGTTGCACCACCCGCGGCAGATGATCCCAGACTTCATCGACGGGGTAGGGGGCGTTGATCAACAGCACTGCGCCCTCTTCGGCTGCGCTCAAAATGTCATAGCGCTCCAGAAAGCCAAACTGATGGACGCCGATGAAATTGGCTTTCTGGATCAGATAGGTGCTGCGGATCGGTCGCGGGCCAAAGCGGAGATGGGACACGGTGCGCGCGCCGGACTTCTTTGAGTCGTAGACGAAGTATCCTTGCGCGTAGTTGTCCGTCTCTTCGCCGATGATCTTGATCGAGTTCTTGTTGGCGCCGACTGTTCCATCCGAGCCAAGCCCCCAGAAGAGCGCCCGCACGACATCCTTCGGCTCGATCGAGAAAGTGGGGTCGTAGTCTAGGCTGGTGTGTGTGACGTCGTCGATAATGCCGATCGTGAAGTGATTCTTGGGCCGATCTTTGCGCAGCTCGTCGAAGATCGCCTTGATCATCGCCGGAGTGAACTCTTTCGAAGAAAGGCCGTAGCGACCGCCAATCACCCTGGGCAGTCGCTCGAAGGGCGACCAGCCGGCGATGGCGCCTTCGGCCAGCGCCGTGAGCACGTCCTGATAGAGCGGTTCGCCCGCAGCACCCGGTTCCTTGGTGCGGTCGAGCACGGCGACCGCCTTCACCGTCGGCGGCAGCGCCTTGACGAAATGCTCCGCCGAGAAGGGACGGAAGAGCCGCACCTTGACGACGCCGACCTTTTCCCCTCGCTCGGTGAGCCACTCTACGGTTTCGTGCACCGCCTCGGCGCCGGAGCCCATCAATACGATCACGCGCTCGGCGTCCGGCGCGCCGACATAGTCGAAGAGGTGATACTGACGCCCCACCAGGCGGGCGAATTTGTCCATCTGCTTTTGCACGATGGCAGGGGTGGCCAGATAGAACGGATTGGCGCTCTCGCGCGCCTGGAAGTAGACGTCTGGGTTCTGGGCGGTGCCGCGGATGACCGGCTTTTCCGGGTTGAGCGCCCGCGCACGATGCGCCCGCACCAGCTCGTCGTCGATCATGGCGCAAATGTCCTCATCGTCGATCTGCTCGATCTTGGCCACTTCATGTGAGGTGCGGAAGCCGTCGAAGACGTGCAAGAAAGGCACGCGCGCCTCCAACGTGGAAGCCTGTGCAATCAGGGCGAAGTCCATCACCTCCTGCACGGAGTTAGCGAAAAGCTGCGCCCACCCGGTGCTGCGCGCTGCCATCACGTCGCTGTGATCGCCGAAAATCGACAGGCCCTGCGCAGCCAGCGAGCGCGCGGCGATGTGGAAGACCGTGCTGGTCAGCTCGCCGGCGATCTTGTACATGTTCGGGATCATCAAGAGCAGGCCCTGGCTGGCTGTGAAGGTGGTCGTCAGTGAGCCGGTCTGCAGCGCGCCGTGCACGGCGCCTGCCGCACCGCCTTCCGACTGCAGCTCCACCACAACCGGCACCGAGCCCCAGATATTGCGCATGCCGGCCGCGCTCCAGGCGTCGGCCAGCTCACCCATCGGAGAAGAAGGAGTGATCGGATAAATTGCAGCCACTTCATTGGTTTTATAGGCAATGTAGGCGGCCGCCTCATTGCCGTCGATGGTCACCTGTGCTCTTGGCATTTTATCAGTTTCCTCTCAATCGATATCGATATAAGGCATAGGGCGAAATTTCCAGGATTTTTCGGACGCCCTTCCGAATAAACATGCGCTCTCAAAGCCGTGCACGCATCGGCGAACTCACTCAAGAGTTTTCTACACCTCTCTCGCATCGATGACGCGGTCGCCGAGCGCTTCAATGGCCTGCACGATGGTCTCTTTGTCCACCCCCGTGATCTTGAAGATCAACTCACGCTGACGGTCGCTCTCCCGATCGACGGAAACGACGCTTAGAATCAGGCCGCCAAGCTCCGAAATCTTGGAGGCAAGCTTGGCCAGCGTGCCGGGGCCAGAGGGCACCTGGACGGTCAGCCGCAGGCCGTGTTCGCCGCCGCCCATCATTTCGACGAAGGCCTTGAAAATATCGGTCTCGGTGATGACGCCCACAATGGCGTCGTCGTCGTCCACCACCGGCAGACCGCCGATCTTGCGCGACACCATCAGGCTGGCGGCGTCCTCGATCGGCATGTTCTGGTGGATCGTCACCACGTTGCGGGTCATGATGTCGCTGACCTTCAACTTCCACAGCAGATAGTTCACCTCCCATACGCTCAGAGAAGTGGCGGGAGATGGCGCAGCATGCAGCAGATCGCGTTCCGACACGATGCCGACGATCTTGCCTGTCGCATCGACGACCGGAAGCCGCCTGAATTTCTTGTCGCGCATCAATTTCAACGCCTCTTGAAAAGGAGTGTCCGGGCCGATGGTCACCGCCGGCGATGTCATCCGTTCACGCACTAGCATTTCAGCATCCTCCTTGTCAATAAAAAGGACATAGGGCAGAAACACTATAGAGCAGAAAGTTTCAAGATGCGTCATGCACCTGGGGAGATTCCCGATAGTCAAATGTGCAGTCGAGAAACTGGTCACTTGACCAGGAGAAAAAGAAGCGGGGCTAAGCCCATTCACGAGCTTAACCCCGCTAGAAATCCCTCTGTTGGCGCTCGACTCACGAAC
>CALFWA010000361.1 GCA_937928035.1 uncultured Caldilinea sp.
CGTTCGCCTGAAATCAATGTCCTCAGGCTCACTTCCTGAAAAGACATGATGACAGTGTAGAGAATCGGAAAGCCGAGGATTGCAAGCATGAACAACAAGGGCGGCGCCATAAAAAGATAGCCAATGCGGTCTTGACCGCCAATGTTTTTCATCGTCATGCGTAGCCAGGAGCCCGTTGCATTCATCAGAATCGCTCCTCCCACCTCGCATCGGACAGTGCAACGCTTCTCCGATGCACCTGACCCTCCAGATGAATCTCTAACTCAACGTTGCGTCGTTTCTTGGCGCCTTCGACACCAACGAGCACTTTTTCCTCCATTCGGCGGAACCAGATATGGAGTTGTTCTGCGCCATCGACGACTGTAAACGCCCCTTCCGATCGATCGCCAGGATAGAGCAGCACAGTCAGCGGATCCCATGGCTTTTCGCCTGTGTGCGCCATCTCTGGCGCCAGGGGCAGGATGGCACCGCCACGGATATAGAGCGGCAGATCATCCAGAGCGGCATGGCGCGTGAGCCAGCGCGGACCGTCGATCGCCTCGTCCGACCAAAAGTCGAACCAGCGGCCAGCGGGGATGTAGATGCGTCGAACATTGCGCTCATCCAGGATCGGCGCCACCAGCAACCATTCCCCGAACATCCACTGATCGTCGATGGTGGCTGTCGTCGGATCGTCCTGCCAGTCGAGCACCAGCGGCCGCATCACCGGTAGGCTGGTTTTGACGCTCTGCACCGCTGTGCTCCAGACGTAAGGCAGCAGCCGATAGCGCAGTTTGGCGTACTTGCGGAAGATGGTCAATGCCTGCTCGCCAAAGGCCCAAGGTTCACGATGGATCGGACCGTGGGCGCGTGGATGCGTCACGAAGAGACCGGCCTCTGCCCAGCGAATGTATAGCTCTGGGGAGGGTGTGCCCGCAAAGCCGCCGATGTCCACGCTCCAGAAAGGGAAACCACACAGCCCCAGCCCCAGACCGCCGTGCCATAAATTCCCTAAATCTTCCCAGAGGCTGGCCGGATCGCCACCCCAATGCACCGGATAGCGCTGTGAACCGGCATAGGCGGAACGCCCCCAGACGATACCTTCACCTGTGTGCACTCGGGTCGCCTCGAAGATGGCGCGGTTATAGAGCAGCGGATAGAGGTTATGCATTTCTAGCCCATCGACGTTCGCATACTGCGCATCGGGCGGCGCACCCTCGCCGAAGTCAGTCTTGATGGCGGCTACGCCCATACGGAAGAGCGGCTCGAATTTGGATTGATACCACGCTACTGCATCGGGATTGCTGAAGTCGATCACCGCTGCCGGGCCGAAAAAACCACTGATGTGATAAGGTGAACCGTCAGCCTGCCTGGCAAAGTATCCGTTGGCTGCGCCCTCGGCGTAAAGCTTGCTGTCAGTGGCGATGTACGGCAGTTGCCAGAGCGTGAGTCGGAACCCTTTCTCACGCAGACAGGCGATCATGCCCGATGGATCTGGAAAGCGCTCTGAACTGAAGGTGAGATCATTGGCCCAGGGACGGGCGAACCAGTCAGTGTCAATGTGAATCACATCGCAGGGAATGTCATTGGCGCGCAGATCATGCGCCACCTGCTCCACCTGGCGCTGTTCGTTATAGCTCATACGACTCATCCACAGGCCAAAGCTCCACAGAGGCGGCAGTGCAGGTGCGCCTGTAATGCTCGTGTAGCGAGGCAAAATTTCTTTAATCGACGGCCCATAAATGAAGTAATAGTCCAGCAGATCATGCTGCACGTGCATGCTGTAACGCGTGTGCGAAAGGTCGCCCATGTGGTACTGAATCGGGTAAGCCGAATTAATGAAGAGACCGTATCCATGCGTGCTGATGAAGAAAGGCACATTCTTGTAGCTAAGCGGCCAGGTGTTGCCTGTGGCATTGGCATGCCAAAGCAGGATCGCCTGCCCACGCTTGTCGAGCGTGCCGAATTTTTCACCGAAACCATAGAAATGCTCGTCATGCCAGATCGTCGCCGTTTCAAATATCTGCGTACAGCCAGTCTCGTCTCTCACAAAGCCCAGTGGGTAAAGATCGCGGAAAAACCAGGGCCAGGCATCGGTAATACTGGCGCCCTCCAAGTGCGATTCGCCAGTGGGCGGATGTTGGAAGACGGCCGCTGGAATTGTGCGATAGAGGACCTCATTATTAGAGTCTGCGATCGTAATTCGCCAAGGTTTACAATTCAGCGTCACCGTCAGGGCGCTGCTGCGCAGCACGATGCAGGATTCATGCCGTTCTATCTGCACCGGAAAGTCCCGCTCTATAAAATCATTGACAACCATCGGCGTCCTATTGGCGGGGATGAAAGGCTGCGCACTTGCAAGTCTAGGCGTGGCACGAAAACGCACGATCTCCGGCGTACAAAACTCCACGCGCATGGCAATCGGATCCCCGGGTTCGGTGGGGATTGCGATCTCCACCCAGGTACCATAGCGGTCTCGATAACGGCGGACAAATTGCGTCGTCTCCCCGCGCAGTTCGACACCCCAAGCATCCTGCCCGGTCACCCCAGCCGACTGTACCAGATGCATGGATTTGCTGTAATCTCGAACAAAGCCATCCAGGTCAAAAGGTAAAGACATGAAATCGCCCTCACTATAACGATGGGAGTGCGTTGAAGATTCAAGGTACTTCTTCCGTTCCCCTTTGCAAGCCATTTCATCCGGAAACTATAGTCCGGCTACAGTGATTAGGTAGAGGGGAGAGCAGTGGTTCCTCGCTCGATTAATCGAGGAGGAAATAACACCTGTTGCGCTTCGCTTAGCTCACCCTTCAGTTGACGAAGCAGCAAGTGAACTGCTGTGCGTGCCATCTCTGCCGACGGAAAATCGACACTGCTCAGCGGCGGCGTGAACATCTCGGCTGTGGAAGTTGTGGCAATCGAAATCACCGAGATCTCCTGCGGAACAGGGCGTCCTAAGTCCTGCAAGGCCCGCATGGCGCCGACGATAGACGGCCCATGGGTCGACACAATGGCGGTCACGCGCGGATACATGTGGAGAAGTTGCTGCGTCGCCTCATACATCGCCTGGGGCAGGAGCTCCACTTCTAACGCCGGTGAGTCAAGCCCAAAGCGTTCACACGCCGCCTGGTATCCCTGATAGGTGCGCACCGCCGAGCCTAATCCTCTCTGTCGCAAGAACGCAGGCGCGCCCAGGAATCCAATTGCGCTATGACCCAAACCAACTAGGTACGTGTACGCTTCCACAATGGCCGCCTCGAAATCGAGATCGACGAAGGAAAGCCCAGCATTGTCGGCAGTGCGACCGATCATTGTGAATGCGTAGCTTGAATTGCGTAGAAACTGCACACGCGGATCATCCATCTCGATTTGCATTAGAATCACGCCATCGGCCTGGCCGCTTTGATAAAGCGTGGGAAGGCTGTCAAGCGGCAGCTCGCTCGTCACCAAATGGAAGAAGAAACCCGCCTCTTCAGCCGCCGCTGCCGCCGCCACAATAAATTCGCCGGCATGATGTGACGTCTCGACAAACTGCAGCGGAAAGAGCAATGCAATCGTCCGACTACGTCCGGCAGCCAAACGCTGCGCCTGGGCATGAGGCACAAAGCCAAGCTCTTCTATTACAGAAAGGACACGCTGTCGCGTCGCTTCGGCGACGTCGGGCTTGCCGTTCAAAATACGTGAGACAGTAGATACGGAGACACCTGCCGCCGTCGCCACTTCACGAATGGTTGCAGAAGACATATTCAGTTGTTACGATGTCTGAACGGGATATTTGGTACGATTTATCGGTACCGCTACCGGTACCGCTACCGAAACTATACACGACGAAAGCGTTGTTGTCAACAGGTTTTGAAAACGATTTTTCAAAAAGTTTAAGATAATCGGGCAGATCGTGAGTCTTCTCCGAAGAGGAACGGTCAGAGCCGCTGCAGTTTGCACTTCAAGCTTGACCCGGTACAATGGGCGCATGGTTTTTCGCAAAAACGGCTCGACCGAACGGTTTGTCTCATCCGCCCAAAGCGAGGATGCCGTTCCATGGGACTGGGAATATGGTGACGACATCTCTTTTCGTCCGTCACTCGCCGGCAGGTCGCACAACGCCTCACGGCAGGGAGATGGTCGCGCTCTCGCCGCCCGGCGCGCCTTGAATCACGCGCTCGACGAGTGGTGGCGATGTAGCGCGCTGCCCTCAGATGATCTGTTGCGCGAAGGGTTGTTTGCTCTCCAAGCCGGCCACGAGCTTGACGAAAGTCAGCGCACGCTGCTCCTGCGCACAGCGCTCGCCCGACGTCGCGGCATGTTGACTGCCCTTCGTCATCAGACCGATCCGGAGCGCACAGCGCTCGTCGTCCACGAGGCATTGTTTCACCCTACGCAGCCGTTGGAGGTTGAAACCCTGCGCAAGCTGCTACGAGAAGATGTACAAAGCGCAACGTGGGTGCCTGTACTGGCCAGATTGCTACGTGAAAGCGCAGTGAGCGTGCCCCAGAAACGCCCAGATGTTGCAACGTTGCTGGCCGCGTTAGAAGAGAGAGCCCCTTCAACAAGCGCAGCGCCGCCTTTCTGGAGGGAGGGAGAACCGGTCTCTCGTCCCGACAGATTCTGGCCGCGCACAGGTTTGTTTGTCTTGCTCATGCTCGTCCTCGTTGCACTAGCATGGCGGCTACGTCCATTGCCTTCCGACATGGTCGATGTGCCTTCAGGCCGCTATCTTGTTTCAACCTGGCCCGACGGCGCTCCCCAGGAAGTCTTGTTGGGGGCCTTTCAGATCGACCGCTTTGAGGCAACGGTGCGCCAGTATCGCGCCTGTTATGAGCGGGGGGCATGTCCCTGGCCAGCCTCATCCGCCAGCGCCACACGGCCCAACTATCTTCTGGATCCAGCCTTCGCCGATTTCCCTATGATTCACATTGACCAAGAAAGTGCCGCACGCCTCTGTCAATTCATGGGCAAACGTCTGCCGAGCGCAGCCGAATGGGAAGTGGCCGCCGCCTACTCGCCCATGACCGGCCGCATGTATCGCTATCCATGGGGCGATGAGTTCGCAGTGCAATCGGCCAACAACGCCTTCAGCGGAATCGGCGACACAGTGCAGGTCGGCTCCTATCGTCCCGCCGGCGACAGCCCGTTGGGCGTCAGCGACATGGCGGGCAACGTCGCCGAGTGGACGGCGACCGGCGTGGAGGTGGAAGGACGCACATACTATCTGGTGCGCGGCGGCTCCTTCCTCAGCGACCCGACGGCGCTGCGCACGTCGGCGGCCGAGGCGTTCCCTCCCCAGACATCGGCCAACTGGCTAGGCGTGCGCTGCGCACGCGACATGCGCTGAGTCCTGTCATAGACAGGACGGACGCCCGGGCCGTTGATGCGTGCAACGCCCTGTTGCAACTTTGCATCCCGCCCATCTTTTGAGTACAGTATCGCACCGAATCCAAAAACAGTGTGGACAAGAGTGAAAGCTGACATGACGGAACGACAAATTGAAACCCTGGATTTGACCAAAGAACTGGAGCTTGTGACCCGACTGGCGCATGAGGCGGCCACCATCGTCAACACCTTTTATATCGGCTCCTCTGAAGTGCGCTACAAATCCGACGATGAGCCGGTGACCGAAGCCGACCGCAGCGCCAATCAGCACATCGTGGCGCGACTGCGCGCCGCCTTTCCCGAGGACGGCATCCTCTCCGAGGAATCCAAGGACGACCTCAGCCGCCTGCATAAGTCGCGGGTTTGGATCGTCGACCCGCTCGACGGCACGAAGGAGTTCATCGCCCGCAACGGCGAGTTCTCCATCATGATCGGCCTGGCCATCGAAGGTCGGCCTGTGCTGGGTGTGATTCAACAGCCCGCCACCGGTCTCCTCTACGCCGGCGTCGTCGGCCAGGGAGCGTATATGATCGAAGATGGGGAACGCATCGATCTGCGCGTCAGCGACTGCGCCAACCTGCGCGACATGATTATGGTCAGCAGCCGCAGCCATCGCCAGCAGATCGTCGACGTCATCCGCGCCCGGCTCAATATCACGCGCGAACGCGTCTCGGGCAGCGTAGGGCTGAAAGTCGGGCTGATCACCCGCCAGCTCGCCGACCTCTACATTCACCCCAGCCCTGGCTGCAAAGAGTGGGATTTGTGCGCGCCCCAGGCGCTGCTCGAGGCGGCCGGAGGACGCATCACCGACTGCTGGGGCAATCCGCTGCGCTACAACCAACGCGATGTGCGCGCCCACAATGGTCTGGTCGCCACCAATGGCGTCTTGCACGACCAGGTGGTCGAGGTCGTGGCGGCGGTCTGCGAGGAATTCGGTTACAATCAGGACGATGGATTCTGGTAATGGAGGAGTGATAGTGACCGTGTTCGATCACGAAACCTACCTCTCTCCCCTCACCTGGCGCTACGGCGGCGAAGCCATGCGCAGGCTATGGAGTGAAGCGCACAAGCGCCGCCTCTTGCGGCGCTTCTGGGTCGCTCTGGCCGAGGCGCAACAAGAGGCCGGCCTCGTCACCGCCGAGCAGGTGGCCGATTTACGCGCCCATCAAGACGACATCGACATCGCAGCCGCCGAAGCGATCGAGCGCGAGATTCGCCATGACCTGATGGCGGAGATCAAGACCTATGCGGCGCAATGCCCGGTGGGCGGCCCCATCATCCACCTGGGCGCCACCTCCATGGATGCACTCGACAACGTCGACGCCTTACGGCTACGCGCTGCGCTCGATCTGATCCTTGCGACGCTCAAACAGACGCTGGCTGCGCTCGCCGACCGCATCGAGGCCGAAGCGCACACGGTCGCAATCGCCTTCACCCACCTTCAGCCGGCGGAGCCGACCACGCTCGGCTATCGGCTGGCGCAGTTTGGGCAGGATTTGCTGATCGACCTAGAGGAGTTGCGCCGCGTGCGCGCCGGAGTGCGCGGCAAAGGGCTGAAAGGCGCCGTCGGCGCCAGCGCCAGCTACGCCCACCTGCTCGAAGGCACGGGCTGGACGCCCCGTCAGCTGGAAGAACGAGTGATGGCGAAGCTCGGCTTGGAAGCCTTTCCCGTCGCTACACAGACTTATCCGCGCAAGCAGGATTGGCTGGTCCTGAATGCGCTGGCCGGCCTTTGCGCAACGCTCCATAAATTTGCGTTCGATCTGCGCATCCTGCAAAGTCCTCCCTTCGGAGAATGGAGCGAGCCTTTCGGCGAAAAACAGGTCGGCTCCAGCGCCATGCCCTTCAAACGCAACCCGATCGTCGCCGAAAACATCGACAGCCTGACGCGGCTGGTGGCCGCCCTGCCGCGCGTGGCGTGGGATAACGCTGCGCTCAGCCTGCTCGAGCGCACGCTCGACGACTCGGCCAACCGCCGTCTGCTGCTGCCGGAGGCGTTTCTGCTCACCGATGAGGCGTTGCAACGCGCGCTGCGCCTCATCGAAGGGATGCGCTTCTGGAGCGGCGCCATCCAGCGCAACCTGCGCGACTACGGTCTCTTCGCCGCCACCGAGCGCGTGTTGATGGAGGCGGTGCGCGCCGGCGGCGATCGTCAGGCGTTGCATGAAGCGATCCGCCAACAGAGCCTGGCGGCGTGGGCAGCGGTGCAGGAGGGCAAACCCAACCCACTCGCCGAGCTGCTGGCAAACGATGAGCGCATCACCCGCTACGTGCCCGCCGCAGCCTTGCCTGCGCTGCTCAACGCCGGCGCACACGTGGGCGACGCAGCGGAGCGAGCGTTGGCGCTGGCTGCACAGATCCGCGCTGCGCTGGCGCAACCGACCGCAGCGACGACCGTTTTGTGACGACCGGAACTCTCGTCATCCTCACCTGCGACGACGGCTCCATCGACCTGGCGATGGAGGAGCTGCACGCTGCGGCGTCCGGCGCAGCGCTGCTGGCGACGCTGGCCCCTGGCGTGCTGCTGGTGGAGGTCGGCGCCCCTTTTTCTGTGCTGGCCGCCCATTGGCGCAGCGAGCCGCCAATTTTCGTGCGTCATATGATGCCTGTGCAGGCAATTCTGCCGTTGGGCGGCCACGTCGGCGACCCGGCCTTTCTTGCGCGTGCGCTGCCGCCCCTGCTGCCGCCGCTCGACCCCACCCTTCCCTTTTCGGTGCAGACGCGCTTGCTGACTGCGTTGCCTTATAAACCTTTCGATGTCAACACGACGCTGGCCGAGGCGTTGAGCAGCGAAGGCGGACCTCCGCTTGACGTACGCGCGCCGCAGCAGATCGTCTCGGTTGTTTGCGCCGAGGCGCCTCTTCGCCAGCAGGAGGGCGTCTGGATGATCGCAAGCGCAGAAGAGAACCGCAAGCCGCGCCTGGCCGCTCTGGCCGGCGTCTCCCTCGCCGCAGAGAATCTGTCGAG
Source organism: uncultured Caldilinea sp. (assembly GCA_937928035.1). Classification (GTDB taxonomy): domain Bacteria; phylum Chloroflexota; class Anaerolineae; order Caldilineales; family Caldilineaceae; genus Caldilinea. The sequence goes on from CALFWA010000361.1 coordinate 8,317, forward strand.
CTGGGCGGGCGGGATGCGTCGCTTCGCCCGCGAAGAGGGCCAGATCAGCCGCGCAGAATTTAAGCTGCTGGAGGCATTCGAGGTCTTTGGGCTGGACCTGCCTCCACGCGGCGTGGCGCTCGACCTGGGCGCATCGCCTGGAGGATGGACGCGCGTGCTGCGCCGGCGCGGCCAGTACGTGACCGCCGTCGATCCGGGCGAACTGGACCCTCGACTGGCCAACGACCGCGGCGTCCGCCATCTCCGCATGACCGCCGAGCAGTATCTCCGACAAGGCCCCGACCTCTACGACCTGATCGTCAACGACATGCGCATGGACGCGCGCGACTCGGCGCGGCTGATGGTCGCCTTTGCGCCCTATCTGCGCCCACACGGCTGGGCCCTGATGACGCTGAAATTGCCGGAGCAGCAGCGGCGTCCTGTGCTGGAGCAGGCTTTCGCCATCCTGCGCAAGGGGTATCGCATCGTCGGCGCGCGCCAGTTGTTTCATAATCGCAGCGAGATCACGGTCTGGCTATCGCCGTTAGAGAAAGAAAGGTTGCAGTTGCAGTCACCGACCTCCGAGTCAACGAGCGGCGAATGCGCCGTCAAGGTCAAAGACGCCTGACCAACCTGTAGTTGCATCTCTTCTTTGCTTCCTCGTTTGTAAGCCGTTATGCTGCAGGGAGAGCGTTTTCTGTGGATGATGAAGGACAGAAAACCAGATGTGAAAAGCTGGAGGTTTTATGAACGGGCGATGCTTCCCTGCCGGCTTTGCATATGCAAGAGCGCTTCAAAGGGTTCGAGCGATCTTTTGGGTTGGGCTAATCGCAACTGCGCTGTTCGTAAGCGCAGGTTGTTCGTCCGGGCTGATGCCCGATCGTTTCCCACAGCAGGTGCAGCGGTTGCTGACGCAGATGCGGCTGGCGCGTGAGGCCGCCTCTCCACCCCTCAGCCCAGAGCATCAGGTTTTGGTCGTTGGCGCAGACGGCAATCTATTCTTGATCGACGCCATCAGTGGGCAACGTTTTGCATTAACTGTCGACGCTTCGCCTCGGCGCCAATATTTGCAGCCTACCTGGTCGCCCGATGGAGACCGCATCGCCTGGACGCGCCTGGAGGGCGGCGACAGCGCTGTAGAGGTCAGTCGTTTCGATGGCGGCAAGCGTCGCTTAGTCGCCACGTCGTTCCCGCCCTTCTATTTCTTTTGGAGTCCCGACGGCGACCATCTCGCCTTTCTGAGCAACTGGGTGGCGATGAACCGCCCCACGATTGCGCTGCGTCTCGTCGAGCTGCAGGAAGAGGCTCTCGACGTGCGCACACTGGCGGAAGGGCGCCCTCTGTACTTTTCCTGGTCGCCCGATGGAAAAGCGCTGTTGACCCACATCGACGGCGAGCGCATCGAGCTCTTGAAACTCAACGGCGAGGTGGAGCCGCTGGAGATCACAGCTGCGCAGTTCTCCGCTCCCCATTGGGCGGCGGACGGAGAGCGACTGATTTACGCTGTCGCTGACGGTCGCCAGCGCCTGATCGTCGCCGACCGCAGCGGGCGAGAGTTGGTCGAGCTGACCGATTACACAGGGCGGATCGCTTTTTCCCTCAGCCCGGACGGCGCGCAGATGGCCTATGTTGTGACCAACGATCCCTCGAGATGGAGCGTTTTTGGCCCTCTTTATGTGGTCGATGTAGAAACGTTGCGCACCCGCGAGGTGACGGACGATCCTGTGCTGGCTTTTTACTGGAGCCCGGATGGGAGACGCCTGGCCTATCTAACGTTGGAGTTCGCCGATGGCAGGCTAGGGCTGCGCTGGCATGTGTGGGAGGGTCGTCGCGTTGCGAAATACTCCTTCTTCCTACCTTCCAGCGTTTTTGTGGAGAATTATCTGCCCTTCTTTGACCAGTATGCGCAGAGTCACCGCATCTGGTCGCCTGCGGGCGACGCTTTTGTCTTTGCCGGCGCGCTGCAAGATGGTCGCAGCGGCGTTTGGGTGCAGGATGTGATCGCAGGCGGAGAGCCGCGCCTGCTCGGTTCAGGGGTGATCGCGAGTTACTCGCCAAGATGAAATAAGATGCGCGTTGCGTGTTCTGTAAAGAGACGCTTCACGGAACATGCAACATTCAATCTCCAACTTCGGTCAAGTTGACAATCAAACATCTGCGAAGCTCGTCACGGTGCGTCGAGCACGTCGTCCACCGAAGCCTGCAGGTCGGGATAGTGCGCTGAGACGGCAGTCTCTCCACGGCCAAAGACGCCGTGTTCGACGTAGCGGTCGCCCTCCAGCTTCAGCACGATGATCGCCTCCTCTTGCGGATCGACGATCCAGTATTCAGGGATGCCCGCCTGCGCATACTCCTGCCGTTTGACGACCAGGTCTCGCTCGCGGTCGTCGGGCGAGACGACTTCCACCACAAGGTCCGCGCCGCTCCAGTACGCCTCCTGCCGACGCGGATCCGAAGCGGAACTGATGAACAGCAGGTCTGGCTCCCGAATCTTGTTGGGATAGAGTCGCAGCCGCAAAGGCGCCATGCGAACGATTCCACCCGTGGCATTGGCGAGCTTTAGGAAGAGCACGAAGAGAAACCCTACAATAGCCTGATGTTTGTCGCTCGGCATGGGCAGCACCTCGATGTAGCCGTTGGAGAATTCAACCAATCGGTTCGTGTCCAGGC
>CALFWA010000362.1 GCA_937928035.1 uncultured Caldilinea sp.
ATGGCCGCGATAGACGGCCATCTCCGGCAGCCGGTCCCAGTGCAGCTCGCCGTCGGGGCCGTACCAATACATGCGGGCGGCGTTCCAGTGGTTGAGGCCAGCGCCGTCCGGGTGAAAGAAGATCACGTTGCCGGTCTGCACTTCAGGTTGACTGTAGACCGGGGCGACGGTTGTCGCCGCCAAGAGCAGGGCGAACAACAAAGTTGCCACTTTTCGCATCATTTTCCTCCATTTCATCGGTTGATAGACAGACGTTCTCGCATCGCAGCCGATGCATCTTTAAAGTAGGAAGGTGAAGTCAATGGGGTGATAAGAGGAGATTAAAGGGATGTAAAAGTTTTCATTCCACAAACACAACAGCGCATTGGTCAACATAGCTTCCATAGGCGCTGCGCCGCGCTTAAAATTCTGGCGACCCGTAGATGCAGCTGCGCTTCCTTGCATTCTCCGAGGCCTTGCGAGCCGCCGAGAGCATACGGCTGAGAACCGCATTCACGAGGAAGCCGGGAGCCTTGCATTTGTTAAAAATCTAGCTTTCCAAAACAAAGCCAACTGCGTAAGGTGAGTAAAAATTTAAGCAAATTCAAAAGTGCGTCATCAAAAGTGCGTCATCAAAAGTGCGTCAATGGCTTGGACCAGATGATTCTGAGATAATTGCAATCATTTCTCCGGCAAAAGTCTCGGAAGGCGACGATCGCCGCCGCAGCATCCTCCTTTGGACCGATCGGATCGCCCAAGGCCATTGCGCCTCGCCCGCGTGCAGCATAGGCGATCACGGAGCCGCCGGACGTAAAGAAATAGGATTTGTCTTCAAACAATGCTGCCCGCGCTAGGGCGGTCCGTCCATAATTTTGCACAATAGCCGCAGCCCGTTGACGCTCCGCCGCTGTGGCCGGCTCGCGCACCAGCACTGGACGCAGCAGCATCCTCAACGCATAAAGATAAAGTCGCCAGCGCAATGCCATAGACCGTCAGCATCCAGGCGGCGCGCTTGCGCCGCCATAGGCCGAAAGCGAGCACCAACAAAGCAAAACCGGCCAGAGCGGAAGCCAAACGGCTGCCATAGCGAACTTCCATCGGCAGAATTTTGCTGAGCAGGATGAGGCGATCGGCAAGGGCGGGCGTCACGGCCGACAAAAGGTTGATGACGCCCATGGCGGCTGTCAAAATGGCCATGAACCGAACAGCCCATCGTTCAATCTGAGCCTCAGCTTGCGTTGAGAGGAATTTCCGCTGCTTATGAATGAGTGACGACATGAAGTAGTCCGGTCAATTCGATCATCTTAAATAATGCCAGTAAATCACCCAATGTAAAATTGTCTTCTTCTGACGCTGCGCTCGGTTCGGTGCAATGCGTTCCAGGTTTGCCAGACACGCCTGCACGTCGATGTCTTCAAATTCGGCGAAACGCTTCGGCGGCTGCGTCGGCCCCCGTCGATGGCTGCTCACCGCCAGTACAGCTTGATCATACACCCAATTGAGCAAAGAAAAAGCAGCCTGATATTCTTCATCCGTGTAACCGGGCGCCCGCCGTTTCAACGCCCTCACAGCCCCGGCTTCCGATCGGTAGCGGTCGTGCGCCTTGAAGCGGATCACCACATCTACGCAGACATCCAGCAGGCGTTCATCCATCGAAGCCGAAGGACGAAACGAACTGGACGCCGTGTGCACGACAAGCTGACCTGCTTTCTCTTCCACCCTGATCGCCTCTTCCGGAAGGAAAGGGATGACGACGCCGGGCCGAACTTCCCAGCGGATGGGCAGGACTGCGCCCCGCCGCGGCGGCAGACGAATGGGCTGTCCGTCGAACAGCGGCGCGCCTGCGCAGGCCACGGTGGTCTCCAACGGCTCTTCGCGGTAGTTGTTAACGAATAGAAAGCTCCCCCGTTCCCCCTCGCAGAGATGCACGTCCGCCCACTCGCTCAATTCAAAGAGCGGCGCGCAGCCCACGCGATTCGCCATCTGATGAAAAACGTCCAGGTCCTCCAGGGTGTTGGCTGCAAAGGCCGCCCCCAACATCATCACCAGGCCTTCTCCAAGGCGCTGAACAAAGCCGACGACGCCGCCTTCGCCGTCGAGGGCGAAAACCTCCGCAAAGGCTCCGGTGTACGTTTCGACGAAAGAGGCCGGAATGTCTCGCTGCTCGAAGGCATGGATTTCGGTCTGGACGAATGGATGGCCGCCCTGGATGCATTCGACGCCCAATGCATCCTTCAACAACGTGCACGGACGGCCTTCTTCATCCTCCACGCACAGACGGCCAACCAGGATCAACCTGCCTCCCGCGCGGGCGTAGTCGAGCAGCTTTTGCTGGATGGCAGCGTCGCACCCTCGCTCCATCATCGTCCACAGCACCGGATGTTTGGCGACCAAGAGTTCGGCCCGGCTCAACTCGATCGCATCGAAGGGGCGATGGGTCAGGGCCAGCCCACGCGCAATGAAATCGAAGAGGATTGTCTCGCGCTGGTGGGTGAGGACATTCGTCGTTTCCTGCGTGCAGGCGTTGTTGACCTCTGTCATGAAGAAATCGAGCATGAAACCGACCGTGGCGACGGTTTTCGGGCGGCTCAGCGCCAACGCCTCACCGTAGGTCGCCAACATCCTGGACAGCCGGGGATAGGTCGCGTAATGGCGTCGGGGGGAGCCGTCTTTGCGCACCGGATGCCCCCAATTATGACGTTTCACCGGGCTAAGCAGGGGATGATTTTCGCCGTCGAAGAAAAGGTAGTGGTTGATCCCGCGCATGCCGCAGGCGATGGAAAGCAGTGCATGCAGTTCATAGAGCGACGTCTGCGCGCCGCTGAAGTCCTGCGCGCCGCCCGCCTGAAACTCGATGGAGAAGAGCGGTTGTTCGGGATTTTGCAGCGCCTTCGTCATCTCGTTGACCAGTAGCAGCTCATGGAAGTTGCCCTCGCCGATGAAGAGCGGATAAACGTCGGTGGCGCTCACCACGCCTTCGCTGCGCATGGCCTCCACAAGCTGCGACAGGCCGATAGGGAAGGTCTTGCCGCCGCGACCGAAGCCGTGGATGTTGAGCACCGGCGGGACTTCCATGCCGAACGCGCGCGCCGTGCGCCAGAGCCACTCCGCATATTCGCGCAGATAGCTCCGATAAAAACGGCGATAGTCGGCAAGCACGTGCGCGCCGAAGGGCGGCTCCGGCTGCGTGAGCTGCGCCTCCAGGAAGCCCGCCAGATCGCGCACAGGATAGCGACCGAACAGATGGTCCCCATAACGGCCTCGCAGATGATTCGCAAAGCGATTCAGCGTATCGGGGTTGACGTCGATCAAATTCCTCACCCAGTGCAGCATCCCTATCTCATTGTCGAGCTGCACCAGGATGACGGCGCCGCCGCGCGTGATCTGTCGCGGCGCAAGCGCAGTAAAGACCGTCCCATACCACCGCTCGACGCAGCGGAGAAAGTCGGGATGCAGATAGCTGGCGATCGGCTGGGGCTGCCCGTGCTGGTCCACCAAAATGACCTGAGGATAGCGCTCAAAGACCCAGGGCGGAATCCCCTCGTTGATCGTCTCGGCCATGATGTACGGACCAGGGCGGGCGATGATCAGAAAACCCATCTCCGCCGCCAGATCGAGAAAACCGACGAGGTTGCGCAAGGGATGGGTGCATCCCTTAAGATCGATCACATCCTCTTCCGGCTGATGCCAGAGCCAGGGGATGTACGTGGCGACGGCGTTGAAGCCCGCCTCTTGCAGCAGCCCGAGCCGATGCTTCCACTGCTCGGCCGGAGTGCGAAAATAGTGCAGCTCGCCCGCATGGATGAAGACGGGAGCGCCGTCGAGCCAGAATTGTCCCCCTTGCACGCGGAAGTCTGTGTAGGACGTCATGGCGTTTGTCCTTGTGGTGCATGGTGTGGGATGCGTGTTGCGTGTTTCGTGGTGCGTTACGAAACACGCAACACGCAACAATTATGCCTTGCGCTCCAATGTACTCGACTGTCTCGGCAGCAGGCGCGTAGGGATGCGCTGCAGATGTAGGGGCGCTTCATGCTCCAGAAACTCGATCAGTTGTCGGATCGCCGCCGCGCCCCACGTCTGCCGGGGAGCGCCCACGGTCGAGAGCGTCGGCTGCACGCAGCGGGAGAGCAGAATGTCGTCAAAGCCGACGACGGCGATGTCCTCCGGCGCTTTCAGTCCATGCTCCTGCATGGCGCGCAAAAAGCCAATGGCCATCTGATCATTGGCGCAAAAGACCGCCTGCGGCAGGTCGCCCGATTGAATGATGCGTCTGGCCACATTGTATCCGGAAATTTCGGTGAACGCGCCGTAATGAAGCGTCGGCTCCACGCCGCGCCCTCTCGCCTCCTCTAGAAAGGTCTGCATGCGCTCCGTGTTGTCGAAGGAGTTCAGGTCGCCGGACACGAAGGCCATTCTGCGCAGCCCCTGCTCGTAGAAATGATGGAACGCCTCGCGCACGCCCTGGGCGTTGTCCAACAAAACCGGCGCCACGAAATCGGCCTGCAACAGACGATCCATCACCACGATCGGGAAGCGCCGCGAGGCCAGCTTCAACACAATTTCGTCTGAAATTTCAGAGTCAAAGACGATAGCGCCGTCCACCTGCCGATACATCAAGATACGGCGCTCCGAGCGGCTGCGTGGGCAGACCACAAGGTCGTACTCGGTGGTCAGCGTCACCTCATGGATGCCCTCCAAAATCTCATCCCAAAACGCGCCGCCGAAGCTGGTGATGAAGACGCCGATCGTGTGCGTCTTGACCTTTTTCAGGTGCCTGGCGAAGGCGTTGGGGTGATAGTTCAGCTCCTCCGCCGCCTTGAGCACGCGCGCGCGTGTGGCGTCGCTGATCGAGCCAACGCCGTTGAGCGCGTAGGAGGCGGTGGTGACGCTCACTTTGGCGCGCTTTGCGACGTCTCGAATGGTGGTCATTGCTCAGAATCCTCGACTATTTCTCTCTTGACGATCTGAAGGCGCTCCAGACCGGTCAGAATGGTTGGATTGTTCATGGTGATTCGGTGAACTCTATCGTTCTCATAATTCGCCAGCATCAAGAGTGAAATGCCTTTATCGATGCCGATGACGTCCCTGGAGAACCAGTTGCGGCTCAAATTATAGGCGGAGACAAAACCATACCGCCCCTTCAGCTCCTCAATTGTGAAATAGTGCAGCATGGCGGTCATTGCCTCCTCCGGCAGAAACAGAATGGAGGCGATGGCCGCATAGGGCGGAACCGTGTCATCCACCCGATGCGCGCGGTTGTCGAAGCCGGAGGGCGGCGCGCCGTACAGTCCGTTGTAGCCATCTGGGCCATCCGAGGCGCTCAGTCCCCACGAGCGGGGGCCGAGCGTCTTGGACTGCGCCTGCATATCGACGGCGAAGTCATAGTGCGCTCTCGTCGCCCGCACCGAGTTTTCCCACCAGTCCACGCCTTCGCGATC
>CALFWA010000363.1 GCA_937928035.1 uncultured Caldilinea sp.
GTAGTTGGGTTGGGGCCGGGGCCGCTGGACCAGGTGACGATAGCCGCCTGGCGCACGCTCACGCAGGCATCGGTCCTGGTGCTGCGCACAGAGCGCCACCCTTGTATCGAAGAACTGCGAGCTCATCTTCCGACGGAAGCCGCCGTATACACCTGCGACGACCTCTACGAAGCGCATGCTCGTTTCGAGGAGGTTTACGCCGCCATCGTCGAGCGGTTGATTGTGCTGGCGCAAAGGCACGGCGAGATTGTCTACGCCGTGCCGGGGCACCCTTGCGTCGGAGAGAGAACAACAGCGCTGCTGCAACAGCGCAGCGTCGAGGCGGGCGTGGAGGTGGAGATCGTCGCCGGCCTGAGCTTCATCGAGCCGGTCTGCGTCGCCGTCGGCGTCGACCCCATGGACGGCGCGCAGGTGATCGATGCCATGCTCGTGGCAAGACAACACCATCCGATGATCGACGTCAACCTGCCGCTGGTGCTGGCGCAAGTCTACGCGCGTTGGCTGGCCTCCGACGTCAAGCTGACGCTGCTCAACGCCTATCCGGAGGAGCATCCTGTCACCGTCGTGCAGGCCGCCGGCGGCGCGCACCAACGTTTGATCTCTCTGCCGCTGGCCGAACTGGATCATGGAGAGCACTTCGACCATCTCACCAGCGTCTACGTGCCGCCGCTGCCGCCGCACTCCAGCTTTACGGCGCTGCAAGAGCTAGTCGCCCATCTGCGCGCGCCGGAGGGTTGCCCTTGGGATCGCGAACAGACGCTCGCCTCGCTGCGCAGTGACCTGCTGGACGAGTGCGCCGAGCTGCTTGAAGCCATCGACACCGAGGCGTTCGTGGATGATAACAGCCCCGCCATCTGCGAAGAGTTGGGGGATGTGCTGCTTTCGGCGACGATGATGACGCAGATCGCTACGGAGGAGGGGCGCTTTCGCATGGCCGACGTGGTGCGAGGAGTGGTGACCAAGCTCATCCGCCGCCATCCTCACGTCTTCGGCGATGTAGCTGTGGGCGGCGTCGACCATGTGCTGGCGAACTGGGATGCCATCAAAGCACAGGAACAGATAGAAAAGGGGGTGCAGTCCGATCCGCTTGACGGCGTCGCCCCTGCCTTGCCTGCGCTGGAAAAGGCGCGCAAGTTGCAGTCGAAAGCTGCGAAAGCCGGCCTGCTCGATCGCACTGCGCTGGCGCAGGCAAATCCGTTGCTCGTTGCGCTATTGGGCGATGCGCCGGACGAACGCCGGGTCGGACAGATTCTCTGGGAGTTGACGGCGCTGGCGAACCTGCATGGCATCAACGCCGAAAACGCGCTGCGCTCGTACGTCGTTATGATGCGCAAGCAGTTCGCCTCGCTATCATAAAGATCAAGCCCGCCAGGAAGCCTGAACTTCCTGGCGGGAAAAGATTAGGGTGAATCTACTCAACCATTGCCTGAAGAGATTGCTCCACCGACTTCGAACCGTTGGTAGTCTTCCCGGCCTTCCCGATGCTAAAGACCTGCAGCAAATCTTCCTGATAGCCCTCGGCCCTGCTGCGGATCATGGCGGCGTAGGAGAGCATAACGCCGTAAATCACTTTCGATGTAATGTCTGCAATTGTGAAAGTCATCTGCCTTCCGACGACTCCCGCTTCATTGTTCAGGAAGAGTGGCATCAAGTAGGCGCCGGGATAGAGCATCCAGGAGATCAAAAACAACCACCAAATCCCGCTCATCACCCGAGCAGCTGCCTCTGGAATATCGCGCTTGCCATCATTAATGACGCGGTGCATCAAATACAGGACATGGACGAAAAACACGGTGCTGATGGCGCCCCAAACCAGCCAGGCTGTGGGGTTCGTCGTCTCATAGAACTGACCGATGTAGCCTGTGATGATCATCAAGGAGCCGGAGAGCGAGAACCAGAATATCATGGAGGTTCGCCGCTGTTTTGCTATTTCGAGCACAAAGAGAATTTGAATCAACAGCATCGGCACGTCAATCAGCCAGTTTAAATAGCGAAACCCGTTGCTGAATCGCTCACCGCTGGCTGACGCCTCATAGAGTCCTGTTGCTGCGTTGAATGTAAAGGTTTCGGTCCAACTCCCTTTCTGAGCATAGAGCAGTAAAAACGCTGAAACCATCACCACGACGCTCAATACAGATGAGATTCGGTACCTTGGCGCTACGGTTCGGATGGTCAAAATGAAATACGCCAGCGCCGCCAGCATCACGGCGTACCCCAGGGTGAGCACGTGCGCCACCATCTCGTAGGCCATCGAGGAGTAAGCAAATTGATTCTCAAAGTTTAGCATTGTTGCCTCCACATTGAACTAGAAGAGTGAAAGTTAAGTTGTATCCGTGCGTCAGTCCATGATTGATTGGACAAAGCCTTACCTTTTGCTTGCACAAGTTTTGTACAAGAAAGATACAATGATTTGCGGGAAAGGGGCGTGGGGACAACTACATTTTGCAAAGACTTTGTATAAGCTTTGTTGTGTAAAGATGGTCAACACGTTTTCGGGCTGGAGACATAGATAAGGCGATGGACAGCGTAGGAGCGATGCGATCGTTAAAGAGATGGGTTTGCCGATTCGATGCTAAACGTTAACCTTCCAGGAAGCTCCAAAGCTCCCTGGAAGGTCGCAGCAAACAGTGCTCTTCCACCTGAAAACTTGCGAGAAAAGTGCTCAAGAGTTCAGCCGCCTGGCGTCGGTCATTTTCAGCAACCGCGCCGAGTTGCCCAGGATGAACAGGTCTGGAATGGACTGTGCGGCTGCGGCGAGGATCGGCGGCAGCAGGCCTATGGCAGCCAGCGAAAGCCCAACAACGTTGTAGACTGCAGTCAACAGCAGATTGATTTTGACGACGCGCATGGTGCGGCGGGCGATGGCAAAGACGGCGGGCACGAGCATCCAATCCTCGCGCATCAGCGCAACATGCGCAGCCTCCAGCGCGATGTCGACGCCGGCCGCGCCCATGGCCACGCCGACGTCGGCCTGCGCCAGCGCCGGCGCATCGTTGACGCCGTCGCCCACCATCACGACGACTTTTCCTTGGCGTTGATAGTCGCGCACAACGGCGATTTTGTCCTCGGGCAGCAGGTGGGCGCGGTAGGGAATGCCCAACGGTTCGGCGAGCGCCGCCGCTGCGCCGGGATTGTCTCCGGTCAGCAATTCAATCTGCTCGACGCCCATTTCCCGCAGGCGTTGGATGGCGAGCGGCGTTTCGGGGCGGAGCGTATCGGTCGCCACCAGCGCAGCGATCGGCTTCCCATCGCAAACGACCCACAGCACGCTGCCCTGCGTCTCCTTCACACCTGCGACAAGCGCGGCGTCCAGCGCATCGAGCAGGCGATGGCTGCCAACGGCGACGCGATGCCCTTCCACCTCGGCGACCACGCCCTTGCCGGGGATCGCCTCGAAGTACGTCGGTTCGCTCAGCCGGATGCCCTGGCGCACGGCATGAGCGCGCACCGCCTCGGCCAGCGGATGTTCGGAATTGCGCTCCGCCGAGGCCGCCAGGCGCAGCGCCTCGGTTGGCTCAACGCCGTTGAAGCAAATCACGCGCTCGATCTGGGGGCGCCCAAGCGTCAACGTGCCGGTTTTGTCGAGCAGCAGCACGTCGGCGCGCGCCAGCGTCTCAATGTATTTGCCGCCTTTGATCAACACACCCTCTCGCGCAGCGCGCCCGATCGCCGCCAACATGGCGACTGGCGTGGCCAGCGCAATCGAGCACGAGCAGGCGACGACCAGCACCGCTGCCATCGCCAGCGGGTCGCGGCGAATCAGAAAGGTGAGCGCAGCGATGGCGACCACGATGGGCAGGTAATAGCTGCTGAAGCGGTCAGCGAAGCGCTGCACTTCCGCGCGGTTGCTTTCCGCCTCCTGCACCAGTCTGACCACGCGACCGAAGGTGGTGTCGGCGCCGATGCGCTCGGTGCGGATGCGCAGGCTGCCCAGGCGGGCAATGGTGGCGGCGAAGACGCGGCTGCCGGGCTCCGCCTCCACCGGCAACGGCTCGCCGGTGATGGTCGCCTGATCCACCGTAGCGTGGCCTTCGACGACGACCCCGTCCACCGGAATCTGCTCGCCGGGACGCACGACGACAATTTCGCCGGGCCTCACCGCCTCCACCGGAATCTCCTGCTCGACGCCGTCGCGCACGACGCGCGCCTGTTTGGGCGTCAGTGCCGTCAGGTCGCGCAGCGCAGTGCGGGCGCCTTCGGCGGTGAATCGCTCGACATAATCGCCGACGCGCATGAAAAAGACCACCACCGCCGCCGTCGCCCATTCGCCGACCGCCAGCGCCGCAATTACGCCCAGGGTCATCAGCGTGTGCGAGGTGATCTGTCGCTTGCGCGCCGCCCGCGCAACGTTGGCGAAGACCTGCCAGCCGCTGAGCACGACCAGCGCTGCGCCGAGCGCGAACGGCACGCGCGCTGTGATCTGCTCAAATAGTCCCAGCCACTCGCCGATCACCACCACGAAAAGCACGGCGCCAAACACCAGCGCCAGCGCCGTCCACACCTTGCGCGCATACCCTGCGTGCGCCTCCGGCGTCGCCTCCTCCGCAGGCTCCGGCACGCTGTAGCCCGCTTCCGCCACTGCCGCGCGCAGCCGCTCGATCGACGCAACCGAAGGGTCCACTTGTAGGATCGCCTTTTCGGCGGACAGAAAGACCTGGACGGAGACCACGCCCGGCGTCTTCGCCAGCGCGTGCTCCACATGTCGCACACACTCGGCGCAATCCATGCCGTGCACCGGCAATTCAAGCGTCTGCAGATGGTTTGTTTTCGGCTTGGGTTCAGTGGATGTACGCATAAAGCTCTAGCTTTTCAGCCTCCCTTTATCTATCATCTGAGTCGCTGCTCTATTCTCTGAGTAGCCGCGGCTCGCAGCCGCAGTAGTTTCCGGCGCGCAATAACACTGCGCCGGAAGCTGCATGAGAGCGCAGGTGCGGCCTCTAGCCGGACGCTCCGGGTGGGGCGCCGTGGGACACCGGAGGCGTGACCTGCGAGGCATTCTTTGATAAACGATCTTCCCAGTCGACCCAGTCCACGTCAAATTTTTTGACGTAGGTGTTCACCGCTTGACCGATTGTCTGGAAAAAATGCTCTTCGCCAAATCGCTCGAACAGCCCAAAACGTTTGAGCTTATCTTTGACCGGATCTTTCATCTCTGCAAAGCAAAGTTGAACGCCGGCCTGGCGTAGGATGTTGTCAAGTTCGGCCAGCATGTCAGCGGCGGTGACGTCGACGCTGGTGACCGGCTCGGCGGCGACCACCACCCAGCGCACCGGCGTGGGCGAAGCGGCGATGGCCTCCAGCACGCGCGTGCGGAAATATTCTGCATTGGCGAAAAAGAGCGGCGCGTCCCAGCGGAAAAGCACTAGCCCCGGAATGAGCCGAGCGTTGGGATAGCGCGTGATGTCGTGGTAGCCCTTGAGGCCGTCAACGCGACCTAGCACGGCGGAATGAGGTCGCCAGCCGTCCCATAAAAATTCGATCACTGCGATCACGATAGCTAGCCCCATGCCCTGGATGGCGCCGAAGAAGACAACCCCCGCCAGACACGCCATCGACAGCCAGAACTCCCAGCGCTGGATGCGATAGATGCGCCGCAGATCGGAGATTTGGATGAGGCCGAGCGCCGAGACCATGACGATCGCCGCTAGGACGGCGGTGGGCGTGTTGCTCAGCAAGGAAGGAACGAAGAGAAGGAGCAGCGTCACTGCAACGGCGCCTGTGACGCCGGCAAGCTGCGTGCGCGCGCCGGCCGCCTCGGCGACGGGGGTCCGCGACGAGCTGCTGGAGATGGGAAATCCCTGAAAGAAGCCCGCAGCGAGGTTGGCGGCGCCCAGCGCGACCAGCTCCTGGTTGGGATCGACCTTGTCACCCGTTTTGGCGGCGTAGGCGCGCGAGAGCACGCTGGTGTCGGCGAAAGCGACAATTGCCACGGCGACGGCGCCGAGTAGCAACGGCGCAAGATCGTCAAAATCGACTTGCGGCAACGCCGGCGTTGGCAAGCCGGTGGGAATTTCTCCCACGACGGCCACGCCTGCGCGGGCGTCGAGATCGAAGAGCGTCACAACGAGCGTTGCGCCGACCAGTACAATCAGCATTGCAGGGAGGCGCGGCTGGCGTTTCAACAGTAGGGCGGCGACCAGCGCTGCGCCGCCGATCGCAGAGGCGACCCAGTTGACGCGACCGGCTGCCACCCCTTCCAGGAGCTGCCACGCCCGTTGCAGGGTGTTCCCCCCTTGCAACGAAAAGCCCATGAGTGTGGGCGCCTGACTTATCAACACGATCAGTGCAATGCCGTTGATGTAGCCGTAGCGGATCGGCTTGGACAGCAGCTCGGTGAGAAAGCCCAGTCTTGCGATGCCGGCGCCGATACAGATAACCCCGGCCAAGATCGCCATCATGCCTGCCAGCATCACTGCGCGTTGGGTGTCGCCGTGCGCCAGCGGCAGCACCGTGGCGGCAATGATCGGCGCCAGCGAAGAGTCGGGACCTACGACGAGGATGCGGCTTGGGCCAAAAATCGCATAGGCCAGCAGGGGAACGACCGTCGCATAGAGGCCGTGGACGGCAGGCAGGCTGGCGGCTTGGGCGTAGGCCATCCCCACCGGCGCAAGCATAGTGGCCAACACCAGCCCGGCGCTCAGGTCATAGCGCAGCCAGGCCGGCGGGTAGGCGCGCAACCGGGCGAGGCCCGGCATCCACCACCGCCAGTCCCGGAGGGAAGGCGCGTGATGAGACCCTTGAATTGGGGAGGTGTCGGTTGAGGCCATGAAGGTATTATACCGGAAAAGGCTTCATCCCAACTTTTGCGCGCCGCAAGACTCGCGCACGATCAGCTCGCCGTACATTACGCTCTTCACCGGAATTTCTGCTCTCCCTTCGATGATGCGATGGAGCTTTTGCATGGCGAGCACGCCCATTTCCCGTCTGGGAATGTGGTACGTGGTGAGCGGGGGATTGGTGTAGACGCTGCTAGCGACGTTGTCGATGCTGACGATGGCAATGTCCTCTGGAATGCGCAGCCCGGCTTCGTAGATGGCGCTCATGGCGCCGAAGGCGGTCTTGTCGCTGATGGCTACAACTGCCGTTGGCTTGCGAGGCGACGACAGGATGCTTTTCATCTGCAGGTAGCCTTTTTGTGGATGTTCGGACGCCGGGGGTGGCAGAAACGCCTCAGGCGCAGTCAGTCCCGCCTCGCCCAACGCGGCAAAACAGCCGC
>CALFWA010000364.1 GCA_937928035.1 uncultured Caldilinea sp.
TGCATGTCGTCGAAGCAGTGCGCGCCCTTTGGCGCAGAGGCGTCCATGTGCACCTGGTTCTCGCCGGCGCCATCCTTGAGCAATTCCGCCGCTATTTAGACGATCTGCCAGCGGCGGATCGCAACCGACTGCTCGTGCTCGGCAGCATCGACCATGCGACCAAGCTCGACTTGCTCGACGCCATGGACGTCCTAGCGCTGCCTTCCCGAACCGATTCCTTCGGCATTGTCTTTCTGGAGGCATGGACCTACGCCAAACCAGTGATTGCAGCGCAGGCCTGGGGTGTGCGCACCGTCATCGATCATGGTCGAGATGGTTTGTTAGTCCCTTTTGGCGATGTGCAGGCGCTGACAAAAGCCATTCAGATGCTTGCGGAAAATCCTTCGCTTCGGCGGCGGATGGGGGAAGCAGGTCGCAATAAAGCGCTCCGCCAGCATACATGGGACTACAAATATCCGCTCATTCGAGACATTTACAGCCGACTTGCGAATGAAGGAGCTCCGGCGAAATGAGGGTGCTCCACCTGGTTCACCAGTATCCACCGGAATTTATCGGCGGCGTCGAGCTTTACACCCAAACGCTGGCGCAGGCTATCTCGCAGCGGGGCTGGCAGGCCGCCGTGTTTCATCGCTCCTATTCTGGAAAAAAAGCGCTCAAAATAGAACAGCAGGACGCCGTCACCGTCTTTCGCGCTTCCGTCGACGCCCTCTCTCCTTCATTGCGCTTTTTATCGACATGGCGACAGCCGGACATTTTCAACTTCTGGAAAACGGCGCTAAATCAATTCAGGCCAGACGTCGTGCACGTTCAACATCTGATGGGCTTGCCGGTCACCCTGCTTAAACATTTGACCCGGATTGGCATTCCCTATCTCGTCACCCTGCACGATTACTGGTGGATCTGCGCCAACGCCAATTTGTTGACCAATTACAGCCGCGTCTCTTGCGATGGCCCGCGCGCCTATTTCAACTGTACGCATTGCGCCGTGGCGCGAACGGGGAAGCGTTCAGCCTGGGTGGGAGCGCCGCTGCTGTGGGGGCTCCTTGCGGATCGCAGTCGCAGGCTCAAGAAATTGCTCCGCCAAGCCGCTGTGTTGTTGACGCCGTCCGACTTCGTGCGTCGCTGGCACAGCGAGCACGGCATTCCTGACAGGCAGTTGCGGACCGTTAAACTTGGGATTCCGCCGCCAGACGCGACGCTCCTGCGGCGCAGGCCAAAACAAGACGAACTCGTCCTTCTCTACGTCGGCGGACTGGCGCCCAATAAAGGCGTTCATATCCTATTGGAAGCCTTCCGCCATGTGAAGGGCAATCTCCGACTCGCAGTTGTCGGGGATCTTTCGCCGCATCCACACTACACCCAACTGTTGCGTCGGATGGCCGACACGCGGGTGACATTTCTGGGTAGGCTGAGCCGACAAGAGGTCTGGCAGGCCATGGCCGAGGCCGACGCCATAGCCGTTCCCAGCCTCTGGCACGAGACCTTCTGTTTGGTTGCACATGAGGCGCTGGCTGTCGGAACGCCGGTGCTGGCATCAGCAATAGGCGCCCTGCCGGAAGCGATTCAAGATGGCATCAACGGTCTGCTGTTGCCACCGGGCGATGTGAAGGCGTGGAGCAATGCGCTTCAGCGCCTCGTGGACTATCCTCAAACGCTGGAAGCGATGCGAAGCCCAAGCGCAGATTTTTCGTCGTTTGAACAACACGTCGATCGAATTGAATCCATCTATCGAGAAATCCTGGAGAATCGCCCATGAGCCACCTCTTCGCCGGCCTGACGCTGGGCTTCGCCGCCGGCGTCAGCCCAGGTCCGTTGATGACGCTTGTGATCACGCGCACGTTGAAATACGGCCTGGCCGCAGGGCTGCGCGTGGCCGTGGCGCCCTTGATCACCGACGCGCCGATCGTCGCGCTCACGGTGCTGTTTGTTTCGGCGTTGCCATCCGGCGTCGAGGCTACGTTGACGCTGGCCGGCGCCGCCTTTCTCCTCTACCTGGCCTGGGAGATTGCGCGCGACGTGCGAAGTGCAACGCTTCTCCGAACCGGCCCGGCTGCGCAGGCTTCCGCCGCCGCCGATCTCTGGCGCGGGGTGATGGTGAATTTTCTGAGCCCCAATCCCTGGCTCTTTTGGATCGGCGTCGGCGCGCCGCTCTTCACACGCGCCTGGCAAAACAGACCTGCGCTGGCGATCGTTTTTCTGGCCAGCTTTTACGCTCTGCTGGTTGGCAGCAAAGCGCTGGCCGCCTTCGCCGTCGCCGGCGGAAGACGCTATCTGAACGATGATTGGTATCGACGACTCCTCTTCGCCAGCGCGGTGTTGCTGGCGTTCTTTAGCCTGCGTCTCTTCTGGCAAGCGCTTCAGCAGATGATCGGGTAGAATACATTGCGATGAGAAAGCTTGCGGACAAGATAAAAAATTTCGTCTTGTTCCAGCCTTGAACTCTCGATGGCACGACCTTTGATGACACAGACGCCAGAACATAGCCCGATCTATCGAGCGACTCCGCTGTATATTGCGCTCGTCGGCGCCAGCGCGCTGGCCGTCGGTCTGTGCGCGTGGTCGCTGTGGCGCCAGTTCGACTGGGTCGTGTTGGTCTTTCTGATCGGCTGTCTGTATGCGACGTGGATGTTCGGCGTGCAGTGGCGCTCTCATGTGGCGCTTGACGACCAAGGACTCTCGCTGAACTCGCCCATCCAGAAACTCCGCATCGAATTTCGACAGATCGACGCTGTGCACGAAAGTGGACGGGTTGCTCGACGGCTCGTGGTCACCTATCATCCTCTGCAAGAGAACGGCCTGCTTGACCTGGAAACGCTGCGTGCAACAGCGCTGCCCGCCGTTGAGCGACAGGACGAGTTGCTGGCAACGCTGCAAGCCCAAAAATCTCATCCGTCTCCCAGACAGACGCCATGACGCTGCCTTTTGCGCCCACCCTGGTGATCAGAGAATTGACGTTGGAAGACGTCGAGCGTGCGCTTGACCTGCTTCATCCTGCTTTTTCAGGCTCCATTTACACTCGGCCTATGACGCCCGCCGAAGCCGCCGACCAGCTCCTGAATGAAGCGCCGCCGACCCTTCTGCCGGTGCGCTGGCGCAGCCACGCCGTTTTCATTGCGCTGCGCGTCGGGAAGATGGTGGGCTTGCTCGATGCAGCCGTCGGCCTGGACAGTGAAAGCCAGGCGCGTCCCGATTATCAGCCGCTTGGGCTGTTGCGCTTTTTGGCGCTGCCAGCCGACGAAACCCTGCGCGACGAGGTGGGGCGTCGCCTGC
>CALFWA010000365.1 GCA_937928035.1 uncultured Caldilinea sp.
AGACGCGTTTCGTCTTTGTCCTCTTCCTCATCTGGTGGACGCTGGGCGCCTGGATCGGCTACACCGTCGCCGGCGAAAAGATGCCCTGGCTGTTGACGCACATGGCGCTGCCGATGTGCGTGCTCGGCGGCTGGTGGCTCGGCTACACAGTGCGCAACATCGACTGGCGGGCGGCCTGGCGCGAGCGCTCCTGGTTGCTGGTCTTTGTGTTCCCTGCGCTGGCGTTGCTTGGAGCTGTGCTACTCTCCGTCACCTCGGGCGCGGCAGGCCGAGAAGCGAGCGTTTTCGGTCGCCTGCTGCAGTGGCTATTGATTCTGGCTGCGCTGGGCGGGACGATCTTCGGCGCCGTGTACGCTGCGCTGCGCATGGGCCTCCTGCCGGCTTTGCGGCTGCTGGCGGTGGGGCTGGCTGCGGTGTTGTTCCTCTTCACCGTGCGTACCAGCTTCATGCTGACCTACATTAACTATGACATGGCTACGGAATATCTGGTCTACGCCCACGCGTCGCCCGACATCAAGCGGGCGTTGTCGGAGATCGACACGATCAGCGAACGCACCGTCGGCGACCGCAACATCGTCGTCGCCTACGACAACGACAGCGCCTGGCCGCTGAGCTGGTACATGCGCCTCTATCGCAACGCCCGCTATTACGGCGACTCTCCCACCCCCGACGCCATGTCGGCGCCGGTGGTGATCGTCGGTCCGGCGAACCGCGCCAAGGTCGAACCGTACATGGCGCGCGACTACGTCAAGCGCACCTATCGTCGCATCTGGTGGCCGGAGATGGATTACTTCGACCTGACGTGGGATCGACTGTGGGGCGCCATCGCCGACCCGGCGCAACGGCAGCGCGTCTTCGACATCGTCTTCTTCCGCAAATACCGCGACCCGAACAACCTGTCGCAGTTCCGCGATCTTTCCAAGTGGCCTTATCAGAGCGAATTCGACATGTACGTGCGCCGCGATCTGGCCAATCAAATTTGGGACCTCGCCGTGACGCCTATCACCGCCGAAGCCGCGCCGAACGTGCCCGTGATCGAGCCGGGGCAGGTGCGCACGGTCGCCGCATTGACGATTTACAGCGAGGCCTACAACGGCCTGCCGCTCTTCGCCCCGCGCGCGGTGGCGGTGGCGCCTGGCGGCAACCGCGTGATCGCCGATACCGGCAACCATCGCATCGTCGTGCTCAACGGCAACGGCGAGTATATTCGCTCGTTCGGCAGCTTCTGCAACGTCAACGACCCGGCCAATACGCCCTGTCTTGACCCTGACGGCGATGGACCGCTGGCGCTCGGCGATGGCCAGTTTTACGAGCCGTGGGGCGTGGCGGTCGATGAAGCCGGTCAAATCTATGTCGCCGACACCTGGAACGGCCGCATCCAGGTCTTCGACAGCGAGGGACGCTTCCTGCGCAAGTGGGGCGTCTTCGCCACGACGGGCGGCGAGCTGGGCGATCCCTATGCGCTCTTCGGCCCGCGCGGGCTGGCGATCGACCTGGACGGCAACCTGCTCGTAGCCGACACCGGCAACAAGCGCATCTTGAAATTCACGCCCAACGGCGAGCTGATCAAACAGGTGGGTGGCGGCGGCGTCATCGCCGGCCGCTTCGAGGAGCCGACCGCCGTGGCCGTCGATCCGACCGACGGCTCCGTGCTCGTCGCCGACGCCTGGAATGGCCGCATCCAGCGTCTTTCGCCGAACCTGGAGCACCTGGCCGAATTTCCGACCCCTGGCTGGGTGGGACGCGACGTCTTCCAGAAGCCGTATTTGACCGTCACCGCCGACGGCGTAATCTATGCGACCGATCCGGCGACTGCATTGGTGATGGTCTTCGACCGAGAAGGCGCCGTGCTGGCGGCCTTCGGCGGACCCGGCAGCGACGCCAGCCGCATCGGGCAGCCCAACGGGATCGCCGCCGATCTGGCGAACAGGCTCATCCTTGTGACGGACGGCGTCAACAACCGCGTAATGGTCTTCCCGGAGATTCAGCCGTGAGCTAACGCTCCACTGTGTCGGTTATGTCCTCAAGAACGGCGCTTCGACCTTTCTTGCTCGGAGGGGGCGCCTGCGTGCTGGCGTTTGCAGGTCAACGCATGGTGCATGAGGGCCTGCTCGGAGAAGCCGGCCTTCTCTTTGCTGCAGGCGCACTCCTCTTCGTCGTCGCCTTCTGGTCGCATCGCTTTGACCCGCTGCGCTCCCTGGATGGCTCTCTTCCCCCACTCGCCTCTCCCCGTTCGTCTACACACCGGTGGATGGCGCGCATCGGCGTTGGGGCGCTGATCCTCTCCGTTCTCCTGACCGTCAACGCGCTGCAACAATTTTACGACTTCGAGCCGTTCGTCGTGGAGGCGTGGGGTTGGCACGGCGCTGCGCTGCTGACGGCGCTGGCGGGCGCGCTCCTGCTCGACAGAGGGTTGCCAGCGCGTCCCGACGAAAGCAGCAGGGTGCGGCGATGGCGGGAGCGGGGACGTCCTATGCTGCTCCTGGTGGGGATTGCGGCGCTGGCCCTTGCGCTGCGCCTCTTTCGCTTCGACGACCTGCCTTTTGGCGTCTGGTACGACGAGGCGGAGCATGGGCTGCAGGCGCTGCGCATTCTGGAGAGCGAACGGTTTCGCCCTGTCTTTGAGGGCGCCATCAACGGACCGGCTCATTTTCTCTATTTGACAGCCCTTTCGTTTGAATGGTTTGGCGTCAGCGTGCAGTCGATCCGGCTGGTGAGCGTCGTCTTCGGCGTGCTGGCGGTAGTTGCAGGCTATTGGGTCGGCGCAGAGCTCTTCGGACGCGGCGTTGGGCTGCTGCTGGCGCTCTTCCTGGCTGCGTCGAGTTGGGCGTTGACCTTCAGTCGCTTCGGCATGTTCGCCACCATGTCCACGCCCCTCTTCACGCTGCTGACCGCCGCCTCTGTCCTGCGCGGGCTGCGCACGCAGCGCCTGCTCGACTACGCGCTGGCCGGGCTGTGGCTGGGTCTGGGACTTTGTTTTTACACTTCGTTTCGGCTTTTTGTTCCTGCCGTCTATCTGTTGCTTGTGCACTGGGCGTTTTATGAACGTCTTGCGCGCCATCGCTGGCCTTCGCGCAACTTCTGGATCGGCGTCGGGTTGTTGACCTTGATCGCCGCGCTCGTGGCTGCGCCGGTGGGGCTTTACGCTTACAAGCATCCCGACATCTTCTGGGCGCGCGTTGAAAAGACCTTTATCTTCGCCGGCAAAAGCGAGGCGGAGCGCTGGCCGGCGCTGTGGGCGAACGTGCGCCGCCATCTGCTCATGTTCAACGTCTTCGGAGACCCCAACGGACGGCACAATCTCCCCGGCAATCCGATGCTGGATGCAGTGACCGCGCCGTTGTTGGCGGTGGGCGCCGCCTATGCGTTGCGCCGGATGGCGCAGCCGGCCTACCTGTTCCTGCTGCTGTGGATGCTCTTCGGGTTGATGGGAGGCGCGCTCTCGCTCGATTTCGAGGCGCCGCAGTCGCTGCGCGCCAACGCCGCGCTGCCGGTCGCCTACATCCTTGCTGCGCTTCCCCTGGCGACGCTGAGTCGCGCCTGGACGTTGGCAGCCGGGCGCTATTACCCTCACGCGTTGCGGGCGCCTGCGCTTCTGCTGGCGATCGCCGTCCTCGGCCTGAACATTTACACCTACTTTGTGCGCCAGGCCAACGACTTCGCCGTTTGGAACGCTTACTCCACGCCGGAGACGCTGACCGCCCGCCTCCTTGCCGACCTCGACCCGGACACAGATGCCTATGTGACCTCCTTTTTCCGCGGGCACCCGACGATCAAATTCGTGGCGCGCAATGCGCGCCCCTACCAGGAACTGAACACGCTCGACCAGTTCCCCCTCGATTTCGCGCCGGACCGCGGCGCACTGCTGATCCTCAACGCCGACAGTCGCGGCCTCTACGACGAAGCAAAGCGGCTTTATCCACAGGCGCAGTTTGAGGAAAGTCTCCCGCCGGTGAAAGGGCCGCCCGTCCTCTTCACGGCGCGGCTCTCGCCGGAGGACATTGCCTCGATTCGCGGCCTCACCGCCCGCTACTTCGCCAACGACGCCTGGGAGGGCGAACCGGCGTTGGTCCGTCGCGAGGCGCAGGTCGCCGCCGACTGGTCGCAAGAGACGCCGCTGCCCGTTCCCTTCTCGGTGGAGTGGGAGGGCTTCTTGCACGCAAAAAACTACGGTCAGTATGAGTTCTACCTGGAAGCGCCCGCCGCCGCCGATCTGCGCGTCGGCGAACGCGTGATTGCGGAAGGTGTAGGCGCACTCTCTGGAGCCATCGTGTTGGCGGAGGGCGTCCACGCGCTGCGCGTCAACGTCGTAGGCGCGCCGGGTCGCGTGACGCTCGGCTGGCGCACGCCGGACGGCGCCGTTTCCATCATTCCGCCGACTGTGTTTTACAGCGAGCCGCGACTTGGCCATGGGCTGCTGGGGCGCTACTTCGCCAACGGCGATTGGACGCCGCCCGAAGTTCTGAGTCGCATCGACGCCCGCTTCGACCGCTATATCCACGTCGTGCCGCTACCGAGGCCGTACACGGTCGAATGGACGGGCAAAGTGGCGGCGCCGGTCGAAGGCCTCTATCGCTTTGGGCTGGAGTCGATCGATGAATCGATGCTTTGGATCGATGGTGCGTTGGTCGTCGAGGCGCAGCGGCCCAACACCTATGCGGAAGGCGAGATTGTGCTGTCGCAGGGGCTGCACGACATCCGCATCCGCTTCGCCGATCGCACGTCGCACACGCACATCAACGTCTACTGGCAGCCGCCCGGCCGCGAACGCCAGATCCTTCCGATAGAAGCGCTCTACCCGCCGCAGGAAAGCTACGCCCGCATCGCCCTGCCTTCGCTGGACGCGCTGACCTCGCTCTTGCTGACGGAGCAGCCGCAGCCGGACGCCTTTCCCGCCGACGAGCCACGGCTGCAGGGCGTCGCCCGCGTGGTCGCCGACAGCCTGCTTACCCCACGCGGGGTCGCCGTGGCGGAGGACGGAGCAATCTATGTGGCGGAGAGCGGCGGAGGCCGGATTTCCGTCTTCGACCCCGAGGGCGCATTGCGCGGCGTCATCGACGGCGGCCCGGAGCGCCTGCGCGAACCGTCCGACGTCGCCATCTTCGGCGATCGCCTCTTCGTCAGCGACGTCGGCGCCGGACGGCTGCGGAGCTTCACCCTCAACGGGCAGCCGCTGGAGTTCGCCGCCAACCTTGACCCAACGATCGCCGATCGCGTGCGGGGGCTTGGCGCAACGTCGGACGGACGCGTGCTGGTCGCCAACACGCCGAACAACCGCGTCGTCGTTCTCGATGCGAGCGGCGAGCCGATGGCGCAGGTGGTCGTCTGGCCTGGCGAGGACGCGCAGCCAGTCGACGCAGCGATGGGGGCCAATGGTCGGCTCTTCGTCGTGGACGGCCAGGGACATCGTCTGATCCGCTATTCTCCAGACGGCCAGCGGGAGCGCGCCTGGCCACTGGTCGTCGCCAACACGGTGGATGGCCCGCATCTGGCCGTCGATAGGGAAGGCCGGCTCCTTCTCACCGAGCCGGAGAGCGGACGCATCCTGCTGCGCGATCCGGAAGGGGAGCCGCTCGCCGCATGGAGCCTTGCCGAGCTACTGGGGCGCCCCGTGAAACCGGTCGGCGTTGCGGTGGACGCCGGCGGCGTTATCTGGGTGGTGGACAGCAGCGGCGGAATGTTGATTGCGCTCGAAGGGGAGCTTCCGTAGAGGACGAGGTCCCCTTCTCCCCCTCTCCCAAGGCTGGGAG
>CALFWA010000366.1 GCA_937928035.1 uncultured Caldilinea sp.
CCGCACGATGGTCGTCACGGCGCAGCCGCAGGGCCAGGCGGCGCAACAGGCGGACGTTGTCATTCATCTCCCTGCACAGACTATGGCGAACGACCAGACGGCGCCAAGCAGCATCCTACCGATGGGCAGCCTGTACGAAGCGGCGCAGTTGCTCTTCTTCGATCTGATCTCCATCCTGTTGCGCGAGAAAACCGGCCAGACGCCGGAGGAGATGCGGAGCCGTCACACCAATCTGGAATAAGCGAACCCATGTCGAAATCAAAAGTCAACTGGCCTGCTGTAGCGCTGATTGCGCCGGCCGTCATCATCCTGCTGGCGGTCGGCATCTATCCTTTGCTCTTTGCGCTGGACGTCAGCTTTCGCCAATATCAATTGACCAAACTCTACCTGGGAACCGACTACGTCGGTTTTCAGAATTATATCGCCGTCTTCAACGACGCGCTTTTCTGGCAGTCGCTCGGACGCACCGCTCAGTTTTTCGTGTTGACCGTGCCTGCGCAGATTGTATTCGGTGTGTTGATTGCGCTCTTCATCGACGGCATGCGCTGGAGGGCGCTCTCCTTCCTCATGCGCGTATTGCTCGTCATCCCGATCGCCATCACGCCGACCGTAGTGGGGCTGGTGGGCCGGCTCCTGTTCAACCGCGATTTTGGCTTCATCAACTACCTGTTGAGCCTGGTCGGCGTTCCGCCGGTCTCCTGGCTGGGCGAGCCACTGCCGGCGATGGTGACGATTGCGCTGGTGGACATCTGGCAGTGGACGCCCTTCGTCGCGCTGGTGATGATCTCCGGTCTGTCGCTCATCTCCCAGGAAGTGTTGGAGTCCGGCAAGCTCGACGCCGGCGGCGGCTGGAATCTCTTCTGGCATGTGCAGGCGCCATATCTGCTGCCGGGGTTGACCGCGGTGCTGATTCTGCGCACGGCGGACATCCTCAAACTCTTCGACATGGTCTTTGTCCTGACGCGCGGGGGGCCAGGCGTCTCCACCGAGCTGGTGAGCGTCTACATCCAGCGCGTCGGGTTTCGCATCTTCGACATGGGCGTAGCTTCGGCGCAGGCGATCCTGCTGCTGATCCTCTGCATTGTGCTTGCGCGCGGCTACATTCGCCTGTTTTACCGGGAGGTGGAAGCATGAGCGTTGCTCCACAGGCGCGCAGCGTCAGAAGCGCGCGTTCCAAGCGCCATCTGTTCACCCATCTCTGGCAGGGCGCTGTGGCGCTCCTGTTGCTCGTTGCTTTTCTGTTGCCGGTCTACTGGATGGTCACCACTGCGCTGAAGACCACCGCCGACACCTTCGCCGTGCCGCCGGTGCTGATTTTTCAGCCGACGTTCGAGCATTTCCGCGTCGTCTACGAAGAGGGGTCGGTGGCCAAGAGTCTGGTCAACAGCCTGATCGTGGCCACTTCGGCGACGCTGCTCTCCGTGTTGATCGGCGCGCCCGCAGCCTATGTGCTGGCCCGCTTTCAATTCCGCGGCAAGGCCGACCTGTGGTTCTGGATCATCACCAATCGCTTCATCTCGCCGATCGTTGTGGCGCTGCCCTTTTTCCTGATCGCGCGCGACCTGCGCATCCTCGACAAGCACATCGCCCTGATCCTGGTCTACCTGACCTTCGGCATCCCACTGGTAGTGTGGCTGTGCGTTGACCAATTCCGCGCCGTGCCGCGCGAGGTCGATGAGGCGGCCACGGTGGACGGAGCCAACCTCTGGCAAGTCTTCTTCCGCATCAACCTGCCGCTCGCCATGCCGGGCATCGTCGTCTCGGCGATCCTCGCCTTCATCGCCAGTTGGAACGAGCTGATGTTTGCGCTGGTGCTCACGCGCGCCGAGGCGCGCACTGCGCCGGTGGAGGCCGCCAACTTCATGACCGGCTTCGGCATTCGCTGGGGGCCGATGATGGCGACCGGCACGCTGATCGTCCTGCCTGTATTGATCTTTGCACTGCTTGTCTCGCGCAATCTCGTGCGCGGATTGACGATGGGAGCCGTCAAATGAGCGACTTTCAATTTGGCGTCAATCTCGGTTTCGCCACCAAGCGCTGGCCAGAGCCGGAAGCGTGGACGGCGCTGGTGCGGGAGACGCTCGACCTACGCCTTGTGCAGTTCACCTTTGACCTGCTCGACCCCTGGTGGCCGGAGGCGGATCGCCGCCTGTTGACGCAGAAGACGCGTCGCGCAGCTGAAGCCGCCGGCGTCGCAATTCACAGCGCTTTTGTGGGGCTGGCTTCGTACACCTACAACGGGTTGCTGCATCCAGAGCCGGCCGGCCACCGCGCCGGCCTGGAATGGTGGCGCCGCGCCGTCGAGACAGCGGCGGAGCTGGGCGCAACCGCAGTCGGCGGCCCGCTCGGCGGCATGAGCGTGCACAGCTTTCAAAACAAAGAACGAGACCGACTCTATCTGCGGCTGCTGGAGGACATCTGCAGCATCAGCGAATGGGCTGCGGCGGCGGGCTTGCAAGAGCTATTGATCGAGCCGACGCCGCTCGTGCGCGAAATTCCGCATCAGGTCGACGACTCGCTGCAACTGCTCGCCGACCTGAAAGGCAAAACGGCCACGCCGGTGCGCTACGTGCTCGACGTCGGCCACGCCCTCTACCAGCCGCTCTACGGCGCCGACGCCGCGCTCGACCCCTGGCTGGAGGCGCTCGGCGAACAGATCGGCGTCTTTCATCTTCAGAATACTGATTTCCAGAGCGACTCTCACTGGGGATGGCCGGACGCGCGCGGCCGCTTCGATGTGGATGCCTTTGCGCAGACGCTGCGACGTCATCGCCTCGCGGATCGACCGATCTTTTTGGAGGTTTTCTATCCCTTTGAACTGTCGGACGCAGCGCTGCTGGAGAACATCAAACAGTCGGTCGAGCATTGTCGAAGGCTGCTCCACTGAGGCGCGCCGACGCCGACAGCGGCGCAACGGCGTCTATGCAAGCTCTTTGCCTGCATTTTCTAACCTTGCCTCCTGCACCTCCGCCAGTGCACGCAGCAGGCCGTCGATGGCGGCCGCCTGCGCACGATACCTGGCGGTCGCCGCTGCGTCGGGGGTGCAAAGGGTCTGCGGCGGGTTGAGCGTCTGCATCAACGCGTTGAGGTCTGCGGCATATCCTAGCGCTGTGAACGCAACGCCAGCCGCGCCGAGCAAACTGGCCTCGGTGCAGCGGGGACGGACTGCGCGCAAGCCAGCGGCGTGCGCCAGCAGCTGCGTCAACAGGTTGCTCTGCGCGCCGCCGCCGGCGACGCGCACCTCACGCAAAGGAACATCCAACGGATTCAGGCGACGAAAGATGCGCGCCGCCTGGATTGCCAGCCCTTCGTAAACGGCGCGCAAATAGTGCGTGCGCTGGTGACGCTCCTGCACACCCAGAAAGCCTGCGCCCAGGATGCCGATTATCTCTTCGCTGCGCTCGTCTGCGGCTGAAAGGTAGGGCAAGTAGATCAGTCCATCGGCGCCGGGAGGCAGCTGCTCCAACGCCGACTCCAGCGCCGTCCACTGGGCGCCGGTTTCAACCTCTGGATAGAGCAGCCGTCGCCAGTAGTCGAGATTGATCATGCCGGCGCCGGTGGCGACAAATCGCAGCCAACGGCCCGGCTGTTGGGGATGGGAGACCAGGTAGCCGATCTCCGACGAAGTAAACGAAGTCACCCAGCGCTGATGGATGGCTGCCGTGCCCCAGATGGAGGATGCCTGCGTGGGCAGGACGGCGCCTGCGCCGAGCGCAGCCGCAAGCACGTCGAAAGGGCCAACGTAGACCGGCAGGCCAGCCTCGACGCCGATGCGGTGGGCGACATCGGGAAGGAGCGCCCCGCGCGGTTGCAGCGGCGACGTCGGCTCCAATAGTAGCGGCTGCATCCAGTCGAGGTCGAGGAGTTGCAACACCTGCGCAGCGCTGTGCGCAAAGTCGTAGCGCGGTGGCTGTGCGTGACCATAGGTGTGTTCAAAGTCGGCGATGCTCACGCCGACCTGGCCGGTTAACACGCATCCGATCCAATCTTCGGCAAAGAGAAGATGGCGCACGTGCGCCAGGCGTTCGGGTAGGTGCGCTTTCAGCCAGGCCATCTGCGTGGTCTGGTGCGCCGAGGTCGGATAGGTGCCGGTCATCTGGGCCACGGCGGCGAGCCTGCCCTCGCGGCGCCAGCGCCGCAGCACGGCGTTGCTGCGGCCATCGCGCCAGATCAGCGCAGGTGCAGCAGGCCGTTTTGCCCGATCGAGAGGCCACACGCCGTCGCCCAGCGCCGTGACTGCAACGGCTGCGATGGAGGATGCATCTACAACGGCGCTGCATTCCTTCAAAACCTGCAGCGTTGCAGCCGCCAATGCGTCCATATCGACCTCAAAAGCAGGCGGCTGCGCCAGGCGATAGGGCGTGGGATGCTGGCGCAGGGCGCCGATGCGGCCATCCGTTGAGACTACGCCCGCTTTGATCGAGGTCGTGCCAACGTCTACGGCCAGGATTAAGGGAGCGAGGTATTTGTTCGTCACTGTGCAGTCACCATAGAATAGGTTTGACCTAACAGCGGGGCGATCAGCAGGCCCTCCAGCTCTTTACACGAATGCAAAAACATGATGATTCATCGACACACGGGCGACGACGCAATCGACAATCTCGATCTCCTGATTGAGGTCGCCGAAAAGTATTACGTTGAACAATTGACGCAGGCGCAGATCGCCGAACTTTATCATATCTCGCGCAGCACCGTCTCTCGCTTGCTCAGCAAGGCGCGCGAAGAAGGGATCGTGCGCATCCAGATTGTCCGACCTAAGGTTCGCCAAAGCCACCTCGAACGCAGGTTGTGCGAACAATTTGGTCTGCAAGAGGCCATCGTCATCGATGTCCAGCAGTATCCGAATCAGGCGGAGGAGCTGCGACGTCTGGTGGGCGTTGAGGCGGCGCCTTTCGTCGATCCCTTAATCAAGCCGAACATGCTGGTCGGCGTCGGACGAGGGCGCACGCTGGCGGAGCTGGCCTATGGGCTTTCCAAGCTCGCCACCCCGCGCAACATTACCCTGGTGCAGCTGCTCGGCGACATCGACATCAAGCACTCTCTGGCGCGCGGAGCGGAAATCACGCGCATCCTATGCGAAGGCTACGCCGGCGCCGGCTATTTCTTAAATGCACCTGCACTCGTGCCCGACCGACAACTCGCTCAGCTTTTGTTGCAATCCTCCAATATCCAGCAGGTGAGCGCCTTCTACAATCGGCTCGACCTGGCGCTCGTCGGCATCGGCGCCCTGCACAATTCGCCGCTCGTGCTGGCCGGGCTGCTCGGCGAGCCGGAAATCGCACGGCTGGCCGAGGCGGGCGCCGTCGGCGACATCTGCGGCCATTTCTACACGGTGCAGGGCGAGCTGGTCGACGACGCCTATCCCGGTGTCTCCATCGGCATCCGCTGGGAGCAGTTGCTGGCCTGTCCGCAGCTCGTCGTCATCGCCACCGGCCCGGAGAAGGTGGCGCCGATTCTCGGCTTGCTGCGCATTCAGATGATCGACGTACTCATCACCGACGCCTGGACAGCCGAGCAGGTGGTGCACGCTGCTCAGGAGACGTAAGCCCGCTGCTTCACGCCGTCGTTGACCGAGTCAAGAGCACAGGCTGCATTTCTTCCTCGTGCACGCCGCCCTGCTCATCCTTCCGTAGCCGCCACCCGCGCGCCGCCGGTCGCGAGGCCACCACCTGATGCAACGCTCCGTCGATGAAATGGAACGCCGCTCCGTCGTCCGCCGCATAGCCGGGTTGGATGCACCCTTCCGCCAGCAGGCGATGAAAAGCCGGACGTCGCGTCGCTTCGCCGTCGTAATGTGGGCAGAAGCTGCCGGACAAAAAACCCAGGCAGCCCATCACATCCGGCTCCGGGGCGATGGAGTCGGTGACCGCCTGCTCGAACCAGCAGTTGGCGCCGGCGCTGACGCCCGCAAGCACGATCCCCTGTGCATAGGCCTCGCGCAGGAGGGAGGGCAATCCCCACGCCTCCCACAGCGCCAACATGCTCTTCGTGTTGCCGCCGCCGACGTAGATGATGTCCTGGGCCAGCAGCACGCCCCTCGCATCCTCCGGCGGCGCAGCGAAGAGCGATAAATGCGTCGGGCGGCAACCCAATCGGCTGAACGCCCGGTAGAAGTTGAGCGTGTATTCCAGACTCTCGCCGCTGGCCTGCGCCAGAAAACACACCTTCGGCGTCGCCTTCCCACACTGATGAATCACATACTCATCGAGCGCCGGGTTCTCCGGCTCCATAGAGAAACCGCCGCCGCCCATGGCGATAATCTGCTGCATCGTTTCCGCCTTTCTTTGTTGAATCTTTCGATAAGCATATCATAATCGGGCGCGAGGATAGAGCCGCACCTCCCGACAGTCGCAAGCAATCCAGAATCACGCGCATAGTTTGACGCAACCCCCTCCATGCAGTAGGATCAAACTGTTTCGCAAACGCATCGCAGGGAGAATTGACGCAGCGCCCGCCGCAACCTGATGCGAGGCGCTCTAATTTCAGAGCGGAGAAACCATGACGACAGAGACCTCTCTTCAAGAGAAGATCGAACTGTGTCCTCCAGCGCTGCAGGCGATCATCGAAGAATTCCGCGAAGCGTCTCCGCGCGACCGCATGGAATATCTGCTGGAGTACGCCATGAGCCTGCCGCCTTTGCCCGAACGCTATGTGGCGCAGCGCGACAGCATGGAGCAGGTGCACGAATGCCAGACGCCGGTCTTCCTCGCCACCGAAATCGACGGAGACGGCGTGCACTTTTATCTGGACATCCCGCCGGAGTCGCCGACGGTGCGCGGCTATGCTGCGATTCTGGCGGAAGGGTTGAACGGCGCCAAGCCGGAGGAGGTGCTGGCTACTCCGGAAGACGTCTACATGCTCTTAGGGCTGCATGAAGTGATCACCCCACAGCGCGTGCGCGGCTTGCACGCCCTGTTGCTCTACATGAAAAAACAGGTAAAAAGTCGTCTATGACTTCCAGGTCTTCTTTTGTGCGGTGCCCCTACTGTCGACGCAAATTGGACCGAGAACCGAAGCGAAAGACCAGTTGTCCCCATTGCGGACAGCCAATCTACGTGCGTGGAGGGAAACTGCTGCGTGAAGATCAGCTCGCAGAGGCAAAGGCAAAACCGAATGCAAAGAAGCCAACCTCCGGCAGCAGGGCTGCTGCATCAGCCGGCGCAAGAAAGCCCGCACGCCCGCAACCGAAGCCGCAAGGACAGCTCGCTGTTGATATGAAAAAGCGGAAGGAAACCTACAGCCAGAAAGACCTGATGGCGGGGCTTCAGTTGCTGTTGCAAATTGCGGGCGCCCTGATCGCCGGCGGCGGACTCGGCAAGATGCTCTCGAGCTTTTTCGGGGGAGACAACAATGCAGTGCGCAGCGAAGCGGGCGTCGCCAGCATGTTGGAGGGCGTGGATGTCGAGCAGCTGCTCCAGTCCATCTCGGAGGCGTACACCTCGCTCAACGAGGAAGAGCGATTTCAGATGCGCGCAGTGGTGACCTGGCTTCAAAACGGATTCCAGCTGCCGGCGGAGCGCGAAGCGTAGGGAGTGAACATGAACCCGGTCGACATCATCGTCAAAAAGCGAGA
Source organism: uncultured Caldilinea sp. (assembly GCA_937928035.1). GTDB lineage: Bacteria > Chloroflexota > Anaerolineae > Caldilineales > Caldilineaceae > Caldilinea. The sequence continues at coordinate 7,574 of CALFWA010000366.1, forward strand.
CGGCGGTGAACTCTCCAAAGAAGAAATTGACTTTTTCATCGATGGCGTCGTCAGCGGCGCCATCCCCGATTATCAGATCGCCGCCTGGCTAATGGCCGTCTACTTTCGTGGCATGACGGACCGGGAGACCACCGACCTGACGTTGGCGATGGCCGCCTCCGGCGACCGGCTCGACCTGCACGACGTCTTGCCGGGGGCGATGATCGTAGACAAGCATTCCTCTGGCGGCGTAGGAGACAAAACTACGCTGGCGGTCGCCCCGATTGCGGCGGCCTGTGGCTTGCCTGTGGGAAAAATGAGCGGTCGCGGCCTGAGCTTTTCCGGCGGCACCATCGACAAACTGGAAAGCATTCGAGGGTGGACCGCCGAAATTTCACAGGAGCGCTTCCGCCGTCAGTTGCGCTCAATTGGGCTGGTGATTGCGGCGCAGACCGCCAACCTCGCGCCTGCAGACAAGATTCTCTATGCGCTGCGCGACGTGACCGGCACCGTGCCCAGTCTGCCCTTGATCGCCGCCAGCATCATGAGCAAAAAACTGGCGGCCGGCGCCGACGCCATCGTGCTGGACGTGAAATGCGGGCGCGGCGCCTTTATGGAGACGCTGGATGATGCGCGCGCGTTGGCGCAGCGGATGGTTGCCATCGGGCGCCTGGCTGGGCGCAAGGTGACGGCGCTCATCACGCAGATGGAGCAGCCGCTAGGGCTGGCGGTGGGCAATGCCCTGGAGGTGAAGGAGGCCATCGCCACGCTGCACAACGCCGGCCCCGACGATTTTCACGAACTGGTCGAAACCGTGGCGGGGGAAATGCTGCTGATCGCCGGTGCGGCGGAGGACATGCACCAGGCGCGCGCTGCAGTGCGCAAAGTCATCGCCGATGGCAGCGCATTCGAGAAATTCCGCGCTTTCGTCGCAGCGCAGGGCGGCGATGCGTCGCTGGTCGACCATCCAGAACGGCTGCCTACGGCGCCGGTTCAGCTCCCTGTGGCTGCTGCAGCCAGCGGCTACGTCCACGCCATTGATGCCCGAGAAGTCGGCCTGGTCACCGTGGACCTGGGCGGAGGGCGCCACAAAAAAGGCGATCCGATTGACCCTGCGGTGGGCGTCGTTCTATCCGCAAAAGTGGGGGCAAAAGTGCAAAGCGGTGAAACGCTCTGCACCGTCCACGCGGCCACTGAACAGAGCGCCATGGCAGCGGCCAAACGGCTGCAGGCAGCCTACAGGATTGCAGATGCGCCGGTGAAGCCACTGGAAATTGTGCTCGACCGCATCGCATAAGCGGGGAGGGTGCATATTGCGTGTTCCGTTACGCCACACGCAGTACATTCTACCAATCCGTGTTTTTGCGCTCCTCCACCACGCGCTGATAGAGGAGCGCCGTCTGTCTGGCGATAGTGTCCCAGCTATAGCGCTCCTCCACTTCGCGCAGGGCGCGGCGACGTCGTTCGGCGGCAGCCTCCGGTTCGGTGAAGAGTTTGTTCACCGCCCAGGCGATGCTCAGCGGATCGTTGGGATAGACGGTGAGGCCGGTCTCCAGATGACGCACCACTTCCGCCAGGCCGCCGACGCTCGATGCGATCACGTTCGTTCCGGCCGCCATCGCCTCCAACGCCACGATGCCGAAAGGCTCATACAGGCTGGGGAAGATGGCGGCGTCCACAACGCCGTAGAGGCAGTCGCGCTCTTCGTCGCTGACGTAGCCCAAAAAGCTGATCGCCCGTTCCACCCCGAGCTCATAGGCTAAAGGCCAATACTTTTCACTGTTCTTGCCGGCCACCAGAAGCCGGGTGTTCGGATGCTCGGCCAAGATGCGCGGCATCGCCCGAATCAACACGTGCAGCCCCTTTTCATAGACGATGCGCCCTACGAAGAGCAGCAACCGCTCGTTGTTCGGCGCATAGCGCCGACGCAACAGCGCGCGTCGCTCTTCCGAACAGCGCACCATGGCCTCAATGTTGATGCCGTTGGGGATGATGATCGTCTTGTCCTCCGGGATGCCAAAATAGTGCTGCAATTCGTTGCGCATAAAGTGGCTGCAGGCGATAATGCTCCACGCTTCGAAACAGCACTGCCACTCCATGCGGTCGATCTGTGAGCTGGTTTCGCTGGGGATGTGCCCTTGATGGCGTCCCCGTTCGGTGGCGTGCATCGTGGTGATCAGCGGAACCTTCCATCGATGCTTCAGGACAATCCCGGCTTTGGCGACCAGCCAGTCGTGGATATGGATCAGGTCATAGGGCTGTCGTTGCGCAAGCTCTTCTGCGCGCTCCACCAGGTGCTGATTGTTCTGAATTACGCTGTTGTAGTGATCGACCGGATCGATCGGCGGAGCGTCCACCCGATAAATGCGCAGAAATTCGTTGACCTGCTCCTCCTGCGGGCCGCCGCTGTAGCGCGTCGTAAGGACATCGACCGAAACGTGATCTTCGTCCTCCGCACTGCCGAGCCTCTGACCGCTCAGGAAAGGCGTCAGCTCGGCGACATGTTTGCCCATGCCGCCTACAACGTAGGGAGGATACTCCCAGGAGATTAAAAGAACGCGCATAACACCTCACCTTTATTCATCCAGGGTGAACGGACGGCTCACCCCATCTTCTAACACAAACATCTCGATGCGCCACCGATGTTCAGGACTTGCCCTGTCTCCTTTGATTGCGTCTAGCGCTTCTTGCGTGGCCTCATAGATCAACAAAGCCGATGGCGTCAGCGATTCGTGCCTCATCATCCGATGAGTATAGTGGGAATTCGACCACGTCAACCAATACAATTTGCTGTCAATTTTGAGCCGTTCCGCCAGCACCGGGTCGCCACCAACCGGCCCCAGCCAGAACAGAGCGCCGGCCCCTGACAAAGGCATTGCATTCAAGAATGCTGCAGCTTCATCTGCGGCGCCCAGCCAAAAAACCGCTTCATCCGGACTGAGGGAAGCGACGTCATCGTAGAGGAAACGCGTGGGTAGACCTGCAATCGCCGACCCGCTCGCTCCATCCCAGGCAGGCCAACCGCTAGGGTCGCCGGCCAACGCCAGCGAGGCGGCTCCCTGCCGTCGGACGGCCGCCCCCACCGCCGCAAGCAATCCATCCGCCCAGGCTGTGGAATGAAGCGCAGAGGCAAAGCCGCCTTCCGGCTCCACTGCGTAGGGAACGATCCAGGGAATGCTGGTGTCGCTCAAGACGTCGGCGACGGCGGCGGTCAACGCCGGGGTGAGAGGCCCCACGATGGAGCGCACCTGAGGATCGACCAACAGCTTCTGGGCTGCACGTCGTGCGCGTTCTGGGGTTGCGCTGTCATCGAGCGCCAAGGGCACGACTGCGATTTGGCGCGAGGAAACTTCGGCGATGGCCTGCCGCATCGCCGCCAGGGCCTCGTAGCCGGTGCGGCGATACAGCCCCTCAAACGGAGCGATCAGCCCGATCTTGACGACCGGCCGCACGTCCCGGCACGCCGCCGACAAAATGGCTATGGCGAAGAGCAGAAGGATCGCACTTCGCCATAGGATTTGCATCAAAGAGGTGCGTCTATTGGCATCCAAAACATCTTTACTTCGGATTATATCCGTAAATCTGCAGGTTTTGCTGCTGTTCCGCCAGCGTTTGCACGAAGATGTGTCTGCCATCTTCGCCGGTGGCGACGAAGAAGCAGTAGCCGGTGCGCGCCGGATTGCGCGTCGCTTCGATGGCGCTCAGCCCTGGGTTGGAGATCGGCCCTGGTGGCAACCCGGGATAGAGATAGGTGTTGTAGGGGCTCTGCACCAGCTTGTACTCCTCGATCGACTGCGGTTTCCACCACCAGTTGCCCACCGTGCCACGCGCATATTGCACCGTGGGGTCGGCCTGCAGGTAGGGGCCGCCCACCTCCGGGCATTTGTTGTTCAGGCGGTTAAGATAAACGCCGGCGATGATTGGCCGCTCGTCCGCCAGAACAGCCTCTCGCTCCACGATGCTGGCCAGCGTGATGAGGTCGCGGCCGCTCAGGCCGCTGGCGCCGCCCGTCAAGCCTTTGGAGCCGACCCGTCGCTCGAAATTGTCCAGAAACGGGCGGATCACCTGTTCAGGGGTGGCCGCCAACACCGGGAAGCGGTAGGTGTCCGGGAAGAGGAAGCCTTCGAGCGAGGCGTCCGGCGGCAGGCTTTGCAGGAAATCATAGCGGTCGAAGATGGTGAGGCTGCGCGGGTTGCGCACCGCCGCCAGGAAGCGATCCGCCTCGATGACATTGGCGGCGGAAAGTCGCTCGGCGATCTCCTCCGAGCGCATCCCTTCGGGGATGGTCACCAGCGCCTCTTCAAACAGCGCGTGTTGGAGAGCCTCGGCGATTTCCGGCATGGTCATGGTTTCGGCCAGCATGAAGTTGCCGGCCTCGATTTTGCGTTCAAGGCCGGTGACGCGCAGATAGAGATTGAAGAGGTCCGGGTCGGTGATGAACCCTTGCGCGGCCAGCCGCGCGGCAATAAAGCGCGCTGCTTCGCCGGGAACCACCGTGAAGGGCCGCGGCCGGGGGTTGTCGCCTGCGGGGATGTAAAGCTCATCCTCACGCAGGCGCAAACTAAAGGCCAAGATTTGTCGCTCGATCGTGTCCGGGTCGAGCGAAAACTGATTGGCGGTTGGATCGAGCAGCCCTGCGGTGCGTTGGGGTGCGGCGAGCAATTGCTCATGCAGGTGCGCGCTGCTGACGACCCAGCTTCCACCCAGCACGGCGACTACGATCAACAATGTGCCAATTTTCAGCAGGTTCCACAGCAGCGCCGCTCCACGCCATTGCTGACTCCAGTCAGGCTGTCGTCGCATCAGTTGCGTGCGGCGACAGAGCACCTGCTGTTCACGTTCACGAAAAGTCATACGCCCTCAGATCTCAATGCGACCGTAGTCGATCCTGTTCTCGACGCCTGCCTGGGCTGCTTTATGGGCGTCCAGGTAACTCTGTAAGATGACGGCAGCCGCCACTGCGTCATCGGCGCTCTGGGAGCTTCGTCCTTGTCGCCGACGGCCTTTGTCTCGCTCCCCTTTGATGTGCGCCAGAAGGGCAATCGTCGCCTCGTTCTCCTCTGTCTGAGGATGCGCCGCCAGTATCGACTGCGCTTCATAGCTGCTCAGGCGCTCATCCCAGAAGAGAATGGGAGGCGCAGCGCCCAGAAGTTGGCGCAACGCCTGCGCAAGCCGCTGCGCCCAGCGACGCACCGATTTCGCCTGTGCTCCCTCGCTGCCGTCCATGTGGAGCGGCAGCCCGCAGATGATCGCCTGCGCCTCTTCCTGCTGCACGAGCCGGGCGAGGGCAGCGAAATCTTCTTCTCGGCTGCGGCGTCGGATCACCGTCAGCGGTCGCGCGGCCAGTTGCAACGGGTCGCAGACGGCCACGCCGATGCGTGCCTCTCCGACATCCAGGCTCATTAGCTTGCCGGCGGGCGTCTTCTGTTTATGAAGTTTGTTCACCGCATCGGCGTCGGTTGTCATCATCGTCATGGCCCAAAATCGATGCGCACCTGCATGCGGTTGATCAACGAAGGAAGCACCCCGCGCCACGCCGGGTCGAGATAGATGTCCGGCTCGCCTTCGATCAACCACTGCTCTCGGATCGTGCGCTTCGCCTCCTCCGGCGTCATGCCTGCAATTGCGCGGCGCAGCTCGTCCGGGTCGATCGGCGTCGTATAGTCGGCCGAGACGGTCATCGTGAAGGTGACGCTGGTGGTCGTCGCCTCGCTTCCCGGTTGGCGCTGGGCGCGGATGCTGTCGAGCACCAGCCTGCCGCGTTCGGGCACCTGCGCTTCCAGTTTTTTCAAGATTAGGTCGGTGGCCTGCTGTTCGTTGACGGCCAAGCCCTGCGCCAACACGCGAATGGAGCCGCTCAACTGTTGCGCCGGTTCATCGCTGTACTGGTCGAACGACTGCGCCAGCACAAAGGTCTGCACCGATTCGGGCGGGAGCCATTCGCCTGTCTGCAACTCCTCGCGCAGCCGATCGTACGCCTTGGATCGGGCCGAATCCAGCAGAATTTCCACCAGGCGGTCCCGATCTGCCTGAGAAACCACCGACACCAGCTCAGCGCCGCCGCCGGCGGTGGGATTGGGATTGTTGACGCGCAGCCGGAAGCCAAGCGCGCCGACGACGGTGTTGATGGTGTTGGCGCGCACGTTGCCGATGATGCCGGGCTCCACCGCTTCGACGGGCACGCTGACGCGTTGGCCGGCGCCGCCCTCGACGGTGGCCTCGCGCAAGGTGCGGAATTCGACCGGAATGCCGGCGCTCGTGCTCACGCGCGTGTTTTCCGGAATGGTCACAGGAACGGCGCCCAGGTTGGTGAAGACGACCTCGCCTACGGCGCGCGTGGTCGGCTTTTGGGCAGTTCCGCTGGTGGGCACCGCCCCCTGCTCGGTCAACTCGACTTTCACCAACCGCGCAGGCAAGAGCGCCTCTTCGGCGTCAACGGCGTCGATGCCGATCAGCGCCGTCATCCGTAGGTCCGTCTGCAACGGCAGTCGCCCCGGTTTGACGGTGATGGTGGCGGCGGGCAAGACGTAGAAGGTGAAGCCGGCCAGTGCAGCGACGATCAGTGCGCTCATGATGAGGTTGCCGGCCAGCCGCATCCACATCGGCGTCGGCTTGCGGTAGGCGGTCTCGCTTTCGATGCGACGTTGGCGCGCCTGCCGTTGCGTGGGCAGGGCCTGCTGCGCCACGATCTGCTCGCGGCGCCAGGGAGGAGGCTCCGGCAGCCCCGCCGCCGGGTTGCGCGGGTCGATGAGTGGCAGCAGCGGCTTCATCCGCCAGCGATGGTTGGCCGCCTGCTCTATGTGGTTGAAGACCGGCACGCCCACCTGTTCAGCGGCCAGGCGCGTCGCCGGCTCGCGCGTGATCAGCGCAATCTCGTTTTTCTGAATCTGGGCCTGGCGCTGCAAGAGCCGCATGCGCGCCGCGTTGTTCAGTTCAAGCCAGCCTTCAGGCAATTCGAGCGCAATCCGCTTGTTGCGCATTTGCCCCACCGCGCGACGCACGGATTCCAGGCTGGCGTCCGGTGGAACTTGATAAAATTCAATCATGATTGCATTCGTGTTGCGCAGCGCGTGTTGCGTGATTCGTATTGCGTGAAATCACGATCTTGGAAGAAACACGCAACACGGAACACGAACCACGCACTACGTCTCTCACTTCAAGTTTGTCTTCACCCATTGGGCGATGCTCTGCAGCGCCTCTTCCAGTTTGGCGCTGTCGCGTCCGCCGGCCTGGGCGAGCGTCGGGCGTCCGCCGCCACCGCCGCCCATCAATTTGGCGGCGTCGCGCACCAAATTGCCTGCATGTAACCCGCGGCGGACCAAGTCTTCGGTCACGGCGGCGACGATCAACGGCTTATCGTCGATCACGGCGCCGACCGCCACAACGCTGCTGCCTAGCTTGTCGCGGAACCAGTCGGTCATCTGCCGCAAGGTCTCCACGTCTTCGACCGGGACGCGCACGGCGAGCACCGAGAACCCATCCACGCGTTCGGCGCGCTGGAGCAGCGCCTCTGCTTCCTGTCGCGCCAGCTTCTGACGCAGTTGCGCGACCTCCTTCTGCAACGCATGATGACGGGCGATCAGTTCCCGCACCGCCTCAGCCGCTTCGGCGGGTTTGGTGTGCAGCAGTTCGGCAATGGCGTCGAGCGCAGCCAGCCGCTCTTCGATCAGCGCCTCCGCTGCACGGCCGGTGACAGCCTCGATGCGCCGCACGCCTGCGGCGACGCTCCCCTCGCTGACGATGCGGAAGGGGCCGACTTCGGCGGTGCTGTCGACGTGTGTGCCGCCGCACAATTCGGCGCTGACGCCCTCCTCTTCACCGAAGGAGACGACGCGCACCTTGTCGCCGTATTTTTCGGTGAATAGGGCGGTCACGCCCTCGCCGATGGCCTGGTTGTAGGTCGTCCAGCGCGTGTTGACCGGGTAGTTCTGCAAGACGATCTCGTTGGCGCGACGTTCAATGGCGGCAATGTCTTCGTCGCTCAGCGGCTGACCGTAGGTGAAGTCAAAGCGCAGTCGATCCGGCGCCACCAGCGAGCCGGCCTGATGCACATGTTTGCCCAGCCGTTCGCGCAGTGCGGCATGCAAAATGTGCGTCGCCGTATGATTGCGCATGATGTCCCAGCGGCGCTCGGTGTCGATGACCGCTGCGGCCGGGTCGCCCACCTTGACCGTGCCGCTAGTCACCTTGCCGACGTGCAGGATCAGCCCAGGGATCGGGCGTCGCATATCGGTCACCTGGATCGACCAGACCGGTTCGGGCAAATTCTCAGGCCAGTAGTAAATTTCGCCGGTGTCGCTGACCTGACCGCCCGCCTCGACGTAAAAGACTGTCTCCGGCAACAAGACTTCGACTTCTTGCCCGACGCTCGCCTCTTCGACCGGCTCGCCATTGACGAAGAGCGCCGCCACGGTGGTGTTCACCTCGGCGAGGTCTTCATAGATGCGATGACGCACGCCTGCAGGGTCGATCACGCCCTGCTCCTGGAGCTTGCGGAAGTGCTCCACATAGGGCTTGACATCCAGGGCAACCTTTTCAACGGCGGTGGCGCGACTCTTTTCTTTTTGTTCGGCCAGCGCATTCCTGAAACCTTCCTCGTCTACGGTGAAGCCGTTGTCTTTCGCAATGTCGCGCGTCAGGTCGATCGGAAAGCCAAAGGTGTCCCACAGGAAGAAGGCCTCCTGGCCGGAAATTTGCGTGCGCCCTTCGGCGCGCATGCGATCCATGACCTCATCCAGGATGCGCAGGCCGTTGTTGAGCGTGCGATGGAAGCGCTCCTCTTCATCGGTGATGGTCTGCATGATGTAGTCGCGCTTCGGAATGAGATCGGTGTAATGACCGCCCATCTCTTGAATGACGGCGTCGGCCACCTGCGCCAGGAAAGGGCGTTCAAAGCCGATGATCTTGCCGAAGCGCGCAGCGCGGCGCAGGATCATGCGCAGCACGTACTGACGCCCTTCGTTGCCGGGCAGCACGCCATCGCCGATCAGGAATGTGCAAGCGCGTGCGTGGTCGGCGATGGCGCGGTAACGGAAGAGGTGCTCCTGGCGCTGCGCATCGCTGTGCCCCGCCAGCTGCTGAATGCGGTTCATGATTGGCGCAAACGCGTCGGTGTCGTAGTTGTTGTCTTTGCCTTGGAGAATGCTGGCGAGGCGCTCCAGGCCGGCGCCGGTGTCCACGCTGGGCGCCGGCAGGGGGACGAGTCGTCCATCCGGCTGCGCATCATATTGCATGAAGACCAGGTTCCAGATCTCCAGATATTCGTCGCTGTTGTTGACGCCTGCGGCGCTTTGCTTTTCCAGATCGCCCCAGTAGTAGTGAATCTCTGAGCAAGGACCGCAAGGGCCGACGTCGCCCATTGACCACCAGTTGTCGCTTTTGCCAAAGCGCAGGACGCGCGAGGGGTCGGCGCCGGTTTCAATCCAGAGGCGCTCGGCCTCGTCGTCTTCTTCATAGACGGTGAACCAGAGCCGCTCGAGCGGAAGCTCCAACTCGTCCACCAACAGCTCCCAGGCGAAGCGAATGGCGTCCTTCTTGAAGTAGTCGCCGAAGGAGAAGTTGCCCAGCATCTCAAAGAAGGTGTGATGCCGCGGGCTGGGGCCGACGTTCTCCAGATCGTTATGTTTGCCGCTGACGCGCATGCACTTTTGCACGGTGGCTGCGCGCTTATATGGGCGTTTTTCCAGGCCGAGGAAGACGTCCTTGAATTGGTTCATGCCGGCATTGGTGAGCAGCAACGTCGGGTCGTTCTCCGGCACCAGGCTGCTGCTGGGGACGATCTCGTGGCCGCGCTGATGAAAGAAATCCAAAAAGTACTGGCGGATCTGGTTGGTCGTCAGGTATTTCATAACCTCTAATCCTGTGCATTCACCGGTTCTGCATGCGCACTATATCCTTGCGATTGTAGGGCAAAGCCAAGAGGGTGTCAAACGATCGTGGAGATTGCGTCACAGCTCGCCGCAGCGCTCTAGGGCGATGACCACGGCCGCCAGGGCTGCGGTTTCAGCGCGCAAGATGCGGCTGCCCAGGGTGACGATGCGCCAGCCGCGCGCTGCAAGGCGCTCCACCTCGTCTGAGGTAAGCCCGCCTTCGGGGCCGATCAGCAGCGCCAGCGGTGGGAGGGGTTGCGGGCCGGTTGTACACAAGGTCGCCGTCGCCCGACCCAGAGTAGGGGCATCTTCGCCCGCCTCCTCCCACGCCAGAAAGCCTACAGCCCCTTCCGGCAGCTCGATTGCGCTCAGTTCGATGGCCTCCAGCAAGACGGGCGGGCGGGTGCGACCACACTGTTCGGTCGCCTCGCGGAGAATAGCGCTCCAGCGCGTGCGTTTGGCCGCCAGTGCAGCCAATGGACGCACGACGCTGCGTTGGCTGAGAACCGGTGCAATGCGCGTCACGCCCAGTTCGGTCGCTTTTTGCAAAACCCATTCAAACTTGTCCTGCTTGAGGGAGCATTGGTAGAGCGTTAGATCGATCTGCGGGTCTGCGTTCGTCGCGCGTCTTTCCTGCACCTGACCGGCTGCGCGCCGCGAGGAGAGTTCGGTGAGCGTCGTGAGATATTCATAGCCGTCGCCGTTGATGAGCGTGATGGCGTCGCCGGCTTTCAAGCGCAGCACGACGGCGAGCTGATGCGCCAAGGCGTCGAAGCGATGGGTTTCTCCGACTGCAAGGGGCGTCTCGACAAAGAAACGATGGCGCGGAGGCCGCTTTTCGCCGCTCATGCCTCACGCTTTGCGCACGACCAACGCCACCCAGTCGCCTTCCTGTTTGCGGTCGATCAGGGTGCAGCCGTGTCGCCGCGCGGCCTCGATCACCGTCTCTGCGCGTTCTTCGATAATGCCGGCCAGAATCAACGCACCGCCCGGTTTGAGCGGTTCGGTGAGCGGCGGGTAGCTGTATTCGCCGTCGAAGAGCTTGACGAGCACCTCGGCCAGGATGTTGGCGACGATCACATCGAAACGGTTGGCCATACCCTCCGGCACGCTGCCTGCTTGAACGGTGACGCCCGGCGTTGCGTCGAGGGGGACGCCGTTGCGCAGGGCGTTTTCTCGGGCCACGTCCACTGCGATCGGGTCGATGTCGGTCGCCAGCACAGAGGCTGCGCCCAGCTTGTAGGCGGCGATGGCGAGCACGCCGCTGCCGGTCCCCAGGTCCAGCACGGCGTCGCCGGGGCGGACATGCTCCTCCAGCGCCGCAATGCACAGTCGCGTGCTCGGGTGCAGGCCGGTGCCGAAGGCCATGCCGGGGTCCAGCTCGATCACGATGTCTTCAGGCCCAGCTTCCACGCACTCCCAGCTCGGCTTCAACAGGATGCGTCCACCGATGCGCAGCGGCTTGTAGAAACGTTTCCAGGCGTGCGCCCAGTCTTCTTCGTGGAGGGTGCGAATTTGCGGCTCCGGGATCGGATAGATGCGCGAGAGGAACCACAGACCCTCTTCGATCTGACGGCGAATCTGCTCCCCGCGCGCGCCGGGCTTGATGTACGTCTTAACGACGATGCGAAATTGCCCATCGATCGGTTCGCCAAAGTCGTCGTAGCCGGTGGTCTCGATCACGGCGCCGCCGCCGCTGGCTTCGCCTGCTTCGCTGTCGGCGTCGTAGTCGCCGCCGTTGAAACGATTAAACAGCTCGCTGACCGCTTCGGCGGCTTCGGCGTCGCATTCGACGGCGATTTCCAGGATAGCGCTGTCTGCCATATCCGCCTCTTCTCAGTCTGCGCCGAACAGACGGTCGAAAAAACCCTTTGGCTCTTCACGAGTGGTCTCATCGCCGAAGGTGCGCGCCAGCTGTCGGAAGAGCTCCTTCTGTTCGGCGGTCAGCTTGGTCGGGATTTCCACGCGCACCGTGATCAGCATGTCGCCGCGTCCGCTGCGCTGGAGATGCGGCGCGCCAAGGCCGCGTTTGCGAAATTGGGCGCCGGTCTGCGTGCCCGGAGGAATTTCGAGCGTGTCGTAGCCGCCTTCGAGCGTGGGGATTTTGACCGTCGCGCCCAGAGCAGCCTGCGCCACGTTGATAGGCAGTTCGAGCAAGATGTCGCTGCCGTTGCGCACGAAAAACTTGTGCGGCTCGACGGAAACCACGACATAGAGGTTGCCCGGAGGCCCACCCAACTGCCCGGATTCGCCTTCGCCCGCCAGTCGAATGCGCATGCCGTCGTCGACGCCGGCAGGGATTTTGACGTTGATCTTGCGGGTGACGCGCACGACTTTGCGCCCCTGGCATTTCTGGCAAGGGGATGGGATCACCTCGCCGCTGCCGTTGCAGTTTGGGCAGGTGGTGGCGGTGACGATGGTGCCGAACAGCGGGCTTTGCTGTCGACGTTTCACTTCGCCTGAGCCGTTGCACATGGCGCAGACGACCGGCGAGGTGGGCGGTTCGGCGCCGGTCCCATGACAACGGTCGCACGTCTCCATGCGCGGAATCTCGATTTCGCGTTCCGTTCCGAAGACGGCCTCCTCAAATTTCAGCCGAATATCGACGCGTAGATCGGCGCCCCGGCGCGGCTGCTGTCGCCTCGACTGGCTGCTGCGGCCAAAGCCAAACAGCTCCTCAAAAATGCTGCCCAGGTCGCTGAAGCCCGCCATTTCGTCGTACCCTGGGCTGGCCGCGCCCTGCAGCCCGGCGTGGCCGAAGCGATCGTACACAGCGCGTTTTTCGTCGTCGGAAAGCACCTGATAGGCTTCGTTGATCTCTTTGAAGCGCGCCTCTGCGTCCGCAGACTTGTTGACGTCCGGATGATATTGTTGCGCCAGCTTGCGAAACGCGCGCTTGATCTGTTCCTTGGAAGCATCACGCGGAACGCCCAACACTTCGTAATAATCGCGTCTATCCATAGTTGGTTCAAACTATTCCCAGTTGATAATCCACGCGCAAAGCCCGGCAAGTGCGACGGTGGCCCCGATCAAGGCGAGCCATTGCATCGGCTCAAAGCCAACGTGACGGGCGCTAAAGTAGAGAATGACCACCATGCCGACCGCCAAAATCGCCCAGTTCGAGAGGACGGGATGCTCGAACCAGAACCGTTTCAATGCGTCCATGCCTTTTGATCCTCGCTTGCGTTCAATCAACAGTGGAGTTCACCACTTCGCGCCAGAGGCGATCCAGTTGTTCATACAATTGCTCAAGAGAGCCGCTGTTGTCGATGACGCGCGTTGCCTGTCTGATCTTCTCTTCCTGAGGCGACTGGGCGGCCATCCGTTGACGCGCCTCTGCTTCGCTCATGCCGCGCCCATGCATCAGGCGGCGCAGCTGAGAGGCTTCGTCCGCAGTCACGACCCACACCTCGTCGCACAATTTGAGAAGGCGTCCGGATTCCAGCAATTTGATCGCCTCGATCACGATGACGGGCGCATCGGTCTCATTTAAGATGCGCTGCGCCAGTTCAAAGACCGCCGGGTGAATGATGGCTTCCAGTTGCGCCAGCTTCGACGGGTCGGCAAAAACGATAGCGCCCAACGCTTTGCGGTCAATCGAACCATCCGGCGCCAGAATTTGCGTCCCAAAGAGGTCAACAACCGCCTGATAGGCTGGTCCTCCAGGGGCGATCGCCTGATGCGCCAGCGCATCGGCGTCGATTACGGCGGCGCCGCGTTCCGCCAGATAACTGAGCACCGTGCTCTTGCCGGTTCCGATGTTGCCCGTCAATCCAATCGTCTTCGGTCGAGTCACAAGCCATCATTATAGCATAGCTCTTTTTCTTCGACGAGCAGTGCAAAAAGCGCAAACGCGATATTTTTGTTGGAAATGATCCCCGATTGACAAATCCTGGGACCTCTCCTATAATCCGTCCCGTCGAGCAGCATCGGTCCAATTTTTGCCTTAATATTGCACTCTTCCTAAAAAATTTTACAACAGCGTCCGATCTTGTCTTGTGAATTGCGTCAACCCTGTTCATTCTTGGCGGTGCGCAAGGCCGCAGATGAACAGAGTGAACCTCGCAAGCTGCGTCTGTTATGTTGCAACTACGTCTATACTGGGTTGTCGGAGCCCTTCGTTCATTCATTTGCCATCGCTGAGGGTTGAAGGTTGTTTGTGCGAAACGACCCTTTGCGTCGTTTACAGTCCCGCAGGTCTAAATCATCATTATTTCAACACAAGGAGAAAGCTGGCTATGCGTAAATTGAACTTGTTCCTGGCATTGTTGCTTGTTCTAAGCATGATGGTTTCCGCCTGCGCGCCGGCGCCCCAACCGGCCGCCCCCGCCGGACAACCGGCCGCTCCCGCCGAGCAAGCGGCGGCGCCTGCCGCCCCGCCGTCCGGCAACGTCATCCGAATTGCGACGCAGTCCCCGTTGAGCGGCCCCCAATCGGTGCTTGGCACCGCCATCAAGAACGGTGCGCAGTTGGCGCTGGAGCAAAAGAGCGGAAAGCTGCAGGAGATGGGCTTCACCGTCGAGCTGGCGCCGTATGACGACCAGGCCACTCCGGACATCGGCGTCGCCAATGCCAAGCAGATCGTCGCCGATCCTTCCGTGCTCTGCCTTGTCGGTCACCTCAACAGCGGCGTGATGATTCCCAGCATGGAGGAAGATCACAACGCCGGTCTGGCAG
>CALFWA010000367.1 GCA_937928035.1 uncultured Caldilinea sp.
CAGCCCTAAGCCGACGCCCGCTGCGCAGGAGTTTCAGCGCCTCTCGCCGCTGCCGTGGCTCGATTTTCACACCGCCACCGAGCTGGCGCGCCTCGTCTCACTCGACGTCGCCCGCCTGCTTCATCACCCCGCCAACCGCTAGGGGTTGACGCTCTCTGAGCTGGAGCGGCTGGAGGGCTACATCAAGCGGCTAGATCAGGTTCAGGCGGAGGTGGAGAAAGAGCCCACTGGCGCCGAAGGGGGCGGCGTCCTTATCGATAGCCGGACTGCCGAAGCGTAATCAATTCAAGCCTTCTTCCAACGCCGTGTTATAATCCTACCTCATGAATTGGAGCGAGCAGGTTCCGGTGCGCGCGGGCTTCTGGGTGGTGCTACTGCTTGGGGCTTTTGCATGGACGCCCGCACTCTATCCGGGTTACTGGCAGGGATGGGAAGGTTTCGCCCCCGTCTATCAGAGCGTATCGCCGACCTCGCCGGCGACCGTGGCGACGACCCCTGATCTCTGGCGCGGCGTAGGCGGCGGCGCGTATCTGATCGCACAACCGCTTCTGCGCATCGGCCTCGATCCTGTACTGGCGATCCGCATCACCTTTATCCTCGCCTTCGTGCTGGGGGGGACAGGCGTCTACGCATGGCTGGCAAACCGGCTGGGCGACCGGGGCGCCGGGTTGGCCGGCCTGGCCTACATGCTTTCCCCGATCTTCCTGGGAACCGTCTATGTGCGCGGCAGCGTAAGCGACGCCTTGATCCTGGCGCTGGCGCCGTTGGCGCTGGCCGGCCTGGCCAGCTATCGAGACCGTCGTTCACTGGCCGGCGCAGCCGTCGCCGTGCTCAGCGTGCTCTGGATGTGGCGCATTCAGGCCGGGCTGGCCGCTGCGATGACCGTCCTGCTGCTTTTCTACACGTTGCTTGTAGAGGGCGACAGGCTGGTTGTTCTGATTGCACTGGCGAGCGGCGCCGCCGGTCTGGTTGGCGTAGTACCCCTGTGGAATGTTTCATCGCCACCCTCTGTTGCATTCGGCGAGCACTTTGCAGCGCTTCATCTTTTGCTCGATCCAGGCGCCGGGCTACTCACCAACACATGGGAGGCGCAGCATCCCTATCAACTCGGTTTCGTCGTCTTGCTCACGAGTCTGCTGGCAGTTTGGATCATGGCGACGCGCTGGAACGAAGTAGCTGCGCCGTTGCGTCGGCTGATCGGCTTCAGCCTCGGCGCAGGGCTTGTCGCTGGCTTTCTGTCCCTGAGCGCAAGCGAGGCACTCTGGCGGCTGAGCGGAGCCGAGCGCCTCTTCACCTATCCCTGGCAAACCTTGCTGACGGTGGCGCCCTTATTGGTGACCCCGCTGGCTGCCCTGCCGCTTCTGCTGACAGAGATAGAGCGACCGGCGTACTGGAGCGCGATGATCGCCCTCATCGTTCTGGCCGGCCTCGGCGCAACGATGCCCACCTATACGCAAGCGCAGATCGCAGTTCGGCCCGTAGCGATCTTCGGCGACAATCAGCTTCTGGTGCTCAATGCAACACTGCACGAGCAGGAGGACCCTCCTGCCGCAACGCTGGAAGTCACTTGGCAGCCACTGCGTCCGCTTACTTTCGATTACAATGTCTTCTTCCAAGCCATCGTAGAGGATGAACAAGGCGCCAGGGTGGCGGCGCAACTCGACGCGCAGCCGCTCGGCGAGGAGCAGCCAGCGACCCGCTGGCCGCCAGGAGAGGTGCTGACAAACAGCTATCGCCTCGACCTATCGGAGGCGCCGCCGGGTCAGCAACTGATCTACTACTTTGGCTTTTATGACTGGCGCGACGGCGCGCGCCTGCCGCTCGTCGGCGGCGACGACAAGCTGGTGTTGTATGGAAGGTAATAACTGGTTGAAAGGCGATGTGGCCGAGGGGGGCGCAGCGGGAAAACATCATCCAAAAGCTTTCAATGGTGGAATCTCGCACCCTCCGCTGTGGCGCGATGCGCTTTTCTGGCTGGCCATTGGGTTGACGATCTTCGCTGTGGCGCCTTTCCTACTGCCCGGCTATTTCTGGGGCGCCAACGATGCCCGTCATCACGTCTACTTCTTATTTGAATACGATCGGCTTGTGCAGGATGGCATCTGGTGGCCGCGCTGGAGCCCCGACTTCGCCTTCGGGTACGGCTATCCCTTCTTTAACATCTACGGCCCCTTCAGCCATTTTCTCGGCGAGCTGTTTCACCATTTTCTGGGCTTTGACTTTACGGATGCCGTCGAGGCGGTTTTCGTCATCAGCATTGTCGCAAGCGCCGGCGCCATGTACACCTTTGTGCGCTCTTGGCTGGGGCGACCGGCGGCGTTGCTGGCAGCGCTGGCCTATACTTACGCTCCCTATCACCTGCTCAACCTCTACGTGCGCGCCAATTTGGCGGAGAGCATGGCTTTCGTTTGGCTGCCGCTTTGCCTGTGGACGGCGCGACAGGCGGTGGTGCGCCCAGCTTACCGCTGGACCGTCGGCCTGGCGGTGAGCTACGCCGGTCTGATG
>CALFWA010000368.1 GCA_937928035.1 uncultured Caldilinea sp.
GCCGACGGCGGTGAGGCGACCGCAACGACGACGGTGCGGGTGAACGCTCAGGTCATTCAGATTACGCAGGTAACGAACGATGCGCCCAAGCGCCGCGGTCAAACGGTCACCGTCTCGGTGACGGCGGTGCAACAGTTAAACGATACGCTGCTGTACTCGTTTGACTGGAACAACGACGGAATCTACGAAGTGGTGGATCAGCCGGGTGCAGCTGCATCGACGAGCTACGCCTCCGCCGGCGCGAAGACGGTGCGCGTGCGCGTGCGCGATTCGCAGAACAGCGAGGCCATCGCGACGACCAGTTTCCAGATTACGCCGCAGGCTTTGAGTGCGACGGCGACGAACGACGGTCCTGTGCGCCGTGGGCAGAACGCCATGGTGACGGTGAATGCGTTGCAGGAGCTGAGCGACCCGCTGACGTATGCGTTTGACTGGGACAACAACGGGGTGTACGACTTTGCGACGGCGAGTCCGAGTGCGGCGGTGAGCTACACGACGACGGGGGCCAAGACGGTGGGCGTGCGGGTGACGGACGCCGACGGGGGGATGGCGACGACGAGCACGGTGGTGACGGTGACGCCGCAGGCTTTGAGTGCGACGGCGACGAACGACGGTCCTGTGCGCCGTGGGCAGAACGCCACGGTGACGGTGAATGCGTTGCAGGAGCTGAGCGACCCGCTGACGTATGAGTTTGACTGGGACAACAACGGGGTGTACGACTTTGCGACGGCGAGTCCGAGTGCGGCGGTGAGCTACACGACGACGGGGGCCAAGACGGTGGGCGTGCGGGTGACGGACGCCGACGGGGGGATGGCGACAGCAACGACGACCGTCCAGGTCAACCCGCAGAACCTTGCCATTGCCTCGGTGACGAACAGTGGCCCTGTGGTGGTGGGCGACTCTGTGCTGGTGACGGTGAACGCCGTGCAGGAGCTGAACGATCCGCTCCTCTACTCATTTGATTGGGACAACAATGGGACGTACGATGTGGTCGATCTGCCGCTCAACAGCGCTTCGACCACCTACGCAACGCCTGGCGAGAAGACTGTTCGCGTGCGCGTGCGCGATGGCGAGGGCGCCGAGGCGACAGGGACGACCCTCATTGAAGTGCAAGAAGTTGGAGGCGGCGGGTTCTCAGAGTTCCTGTATCTGCCTATCGTGAGCAGATAAGGCGCTGAGGAAGGGGGATGCAGATCGTCAAAAACGATGGATCAGACGGTCGTTCCATCGAATGCGCTGATCGCCTGATCTATTCATTCCGCCGATCTGCGTTCTCTTTCCTCTTGCTTCAAAAAAACATAGGATGTCTGTGACCCAAATCCGCATCTCGATTGCTTCTCCACTGCGCGAAATTGCCGGCCCCGCCGTTGACTGGGCCTGGCGTCAGGCGTTGACGACGCTAGGGTATCGCTGGCGAGAAGTTGCGCCGGGCGAGCCGTGCGACGTGGCCTACGTCGTGGATTGCGAACAGTGCGTTCCGGCAGCTATTGCGATCGTCGCCTCCTATGATCGCTGGCGTTCGCCTTCCCGCTATCGTTTGCAATCCTTCACCGCCGGCGAACCATTTCCTCTGCTGCGCTTCGAGAACGAACCTGACTGGCGGACGCCGCTTGAACGCAGGGGAAGCGCGCTCTGGATATATCGAGATGTTCTCTTCGATTTGTTTTGGTTTTTGACAGGTCAGGAAGAACGAACCTGGCCGCAGGACCCGCATGGCTTCTACGCGCTGCCTGCGCCTTGGCTGGAAAGTCAGGCGTTGGAGCAAGCACCCGTCTCGGCCATCGTGGAGGGGCTTGGCGCGCTGTTGCGTCAGGTAGGGGTGGGCGAACCGCTCCCCCGCTGGCCTCACGGCAAGCGCGCCGCCCTCGCCCTTACGCACGACGTCGACTACCCCGAAGTAATTCGTTGGCTGGAGCCGCTGCGCATCTTGCTGCGACAGGGCCCTCGCGGCGTCGCCCCTGCATGGGAAGTGTTGAGCGGCCGTCGCAACCACTGGGCGTTTGCTGACTGGATGGCCTTTGAGGAGCGCTATGGGGTGCGTTCGGCGTTTTATTTTGTAGCGCGACAAGGCTCGTTGATCGAGTATGCGCGCGGCCTGCCCGATCCCTTCTACGACGTGAGGTCTCCGCGCTTTCGCGCGCTCTTCCGCACCTTGATCGAAGGCGGCTGGGAAATCGGCATGCACGCCAGCTATCTCGCCTACGCCTCGCACGAGCGCTTCGCTGCGGAAAAACGCCGATTGGAGGAGGCCGCCGGCGCGCCGATTTTGGGCAACCGCCATCACTACTGGCACATGAATCCTGCAGACCCGGAGGAGACGTTGCAGCTTCACGCCGAGGTTGGCCTGCTGTACGACACATCGCTCGCGCACGACCGCTATCTGGGCTGGCGCCGCGGGAGCGCAACGCCCTTTTCCCCGTTTGCGCAGAAAAGCGGCCGTGAAATCAACGTGGTGCAATTGCCGGTGGCGTGGATGGACGCCCAACTGATGCAACGCACGGATTGGACGCAGGCGCAGCGCGAGGTCGCAGTCGCTGCGTTAGTAGATCGCACGGCGACGTATGGCGGGCTGTTCGTCGCAAACGTGCACGACTACGTCTTCGACGAAAGGCTTTTCCCGGGCTGGCGCGCCGCGTTGCGCGCAGCGCTAGACAGAATTCTTGCGCGCAGCGACTTCTGGGTGGTGACGCCGGCTGCAATCGCCCGTCACTGGCGCAAGCGCTATGAAGCCTTGCTGAACGCCAGTGTGGGCCTAAAGGAAGGGCGGTGAAACATGGCGCGTTTCTCTGCACGCTCGCTGCAGCCGGTGATGCACAGCGCGGCTCTACCCGCCGTCGTTACGCACCAGGCTGGCGCGCGGTTGTTCGCTATTGACGCACTGCGCGGTCTGGCTATCGTGGCGATGGCGCTCGATCACGCCGCCGCGTCGGTATTGGTCAGCCTGCAGGCGGAAAGTTACGGCGGCTTCACTCCGCAGCTTGGCAACTGGCCCTCCTGGGTGTTGGGCCTCTTCACCAACATCGCCTCGCCCACCTTCTGGTTTCTGGCCGGTGTGAGCATGACTCTTTATGCGCAAGGAAGATTGCGCAAGGGAGACGACAACTGGGAAATTACTCGATTTTTTCTGATACGGGCCGTAGTGCTGGCCGTGTTAGATTTGACCGTCGCCTGGCTCGCCTGGCGTGGAGGAACGCCCTACACGCACGTGTTGCTCAGCATCGGGGTGAGCATCGCCATCGTCAGCCTGTTGCGCCTGGCGCCGTCGCTTGTCGTCGCCGTCGTCGGCTTCGCCTGGGTGATCCTGTACCAGTTTGCGCTGCCCACCCTGGCTGCGCACTTTAACCAAAGCGTAGCCTACTGGCAGGCGTTCTTGCTGTACTTCAGCTACGAAACGTTTCCTGCAACGGAATTTGCCATCTTCGGCTGGGGAAGTCTGATTGCGCTGGGAAGCGCGTTTGGGACGATTGTGCGCAAGCCCTGGCTGCAGCGCGGGCGCCCTTGGCTTTTCATCGGCGCTGGCCTGTTCGCCTTGTGGGCTGCGCTGCGCGCGTCGGCCGGCTTTGGCGATCTGTGGCATTACGACGCCGCCCTGCCTCCCTATTACTGGCTGATCATGAACAAAACGCCGCCGAGCCTGACCTTTCTGCTCTTTAATTTCGGCGTCACAAGTTGGGTGTATGCATTGTTCTTGGCTCGCCCTCAATGGCTTTCCATGCGCCCCTTCGTCTGGCTCGTAACTTTGGGACAGGTGGCGCTTTTCGCCTTCGTCGTGCATCTTGTCATCTACGGTCTGTTGGGGCAAGTGGCGGGGCTGCTGCCTGTAACTGCGCCGGGCGTTGTCAAGGCGATGAGCGTCTGGCTCATCGGACTGGCGATCTTGCTTCCTCTCTGCGCATGGTATCGCAGCTTTCGCCGCGCCCGCCCGAACACGCTGTTGCGCTATCTCTGACGCCCCATTCATGAAACGCCCCTGGCTTGAATACACCCTGCAAATCGCCCCCTTGCATGGCGCTTTGACATTTTTCATTAAAAGAGCGTAAACTTTATGTATAGAATTGCCGGCCGCAAAGGAGGTCAACATGGAAGCATTCGACGCAGTGTACGCAGCCGACGACCCACAGCCGCTGAAAGGGCTCTGCACGATCGTGATGCCCGAGGCGCACCTGAAAGCCTTCGCCTTTCAGCATGCGGTTGAGCTGAACAGTGCAAACTATCCGTTGGCGTTGGAGCAAACTTCCGACGGCCCGCCCGATCCGCAGGCGCTCTCCGCCGCAATGGAGACCTTCCGTCGCTGGCCCAACGGCATGCGACTGCGCGTCCATTTTATGGAAGGCGACCTGCGCGTTCATCGCCGCGTCGAGGAGATTGCGCTGGAGTGGTGCAAATATGCCAACGTCGAATTCATCTTCGGCGCAGGGCCGGACGCCGAAATTCGTATCGCCTTCAATCCGCGCTGGGGCTCCTGGTCCTACATGGGCACCGATTGCAGCCTGCCTCAGCTCGCCGGAAGACCGACGATGAACCTAGGCTGGCTGACGCCCACCACGCCGGAGGTGGAGTATCGTCGCGTGGTGTTGCACGAATTCGGTCACGCGCTCGGCCTGGTGCATGAGCACCTTTCGCCTGCGGCTGAAATTCCGTGGGACGAGAAAAAGGTGATCGCCTATTACAGGCGCACCAACGGCTGGAATGAGGACTATATCTGCGCCAATGTGCTGGCGCGCTCCAAGGCCGACGCCTTCACCCGCTTTGATCCGCTTTCGATTATGCTTTATCCTGTGCCGAAGGAGCTCACCATCGGCGGCTTTGAAATTCCCTGGAGCAACAGCGAACTCTCTGCACTCGACAAGGAGTTCGTTGGGCAAATGTATCCATTCACCAACGGTGTTTCTTTTGGTTGACGACTGCAATTCGCAACGGCTGTGGAAGACCCTGTGGAAGGTTTTCGTGGAAAGTTTCATCGGCGCGTTCAAAGAGCAATGTCCCTGATCGGACGGAGCAACATGATCAACATCTACACGTCTGAGACTTGACCAATGCCGGATTCCTCTGAGATTTCCAACCTGCGTCAGCGGCGATATGAGTTGCGCCTGCGCGCTAACCTGGTGCAGCAAGCTGTGCTCCAGACGACCGACCCCGACCGGCTCGCCAGTCTGTTGGCTGAGGCTGGCGACGTTGAAGCGGAGATTGCCGGCGTGGAGGCTGCGCTGCAGGTTGCCGAAACGTCCGCCTCCCAGGCGCCGCGCGTGGAGCGAATCCGCGCCGCCGTCACGCGCAGCATGGCGACAACCAAACTGGAGGCCAAGGTCAAGCTGCGCATGGCGCACGTTCCCACCGCCATTTATCACCTGCTTGACGAAGCGACCGATCCTCTTGTGGAGATCACGGTCGAAAACGGCGATCTCAAGCCGCGACGCCTGCGCATTCTTTCCCGGCTGGAGGGCTACAGCGCCGATGCCGTCGACACCATCGAGCTGGAAGGCCGCGGCAAGGCAGGCGCAACCCGCACCATCACCCAACTGCCGACGCTTTTCCCGGAGCGCATCCAGCCCATCCATGAGCTGACGCGCGCCACCGTCAGCGTCTTCGTCGAAGAGATCGGCGGCGCGCTGGAGACGCACGAGACGCTGACGGTCTGGCTGCTGGCGCGCAACGCTGCGCCGCTCGCCGTGCGCGATCCGGCTGGCGGCTGGGTCGATCTGAGCCGCTACTTCGGCGCCTTTGTGACCCCGAACCGTCGCGAGGTGATGCTTTTTCTCCGCCGCGCAGCGGACAGACACCCCGAACGCCAACTTTCCGGCTATCAGAGCGACGTCACCCTGCAGGTGCGCGCCATCTACGAGGCGCTGAAGCAAGACGCCGAAATCACCTACGTCAACTCGCTCATCGCCTTCAACCCCGACGAAAGCGCACGCGGCCAACGCGTGCGCCTGCCCAGAGAGACGTTAGAGGAGAAACAGGCCAACTGCATCGACGGAACCCTGCTCTTCGCCAGCCTGCTGGAGGCGGCCACCCTCAACCCGGCCATCGTCATCGTTCCGGGCCACGCCTTCGTCGGCTGGGAGACCGGCCCTAACAGCGGCGCATGGGACTACCTCGAGACGACAATGATCGGCTCCAATGCCTTCGAGGAGGCCCGCGCCATCGGGCGTCAGAAGGCCGCATTTTGGGAAAAGCAGGCCGCCTCGCCGGAGAAGGCGCACGCGTTTCGGAGATGGTCGCTGCGCGATCTGCGCACGGTCCACGGCATTACGCCGTTGGAATAAAAGGAAAATCCTGATGACGACGCAGCATGAGGAGCAGCACGAAGAGACGACAGAGGAACGCGCGCCGAAACGCCGACGGAGCAACGGTCGCAAAAAGCAGCTTTCTCGCCCCAGCAACGGCGCCTCGTCGCCCGCTGCAGCGCCGGCGGTCTCGCCCGCAGCGACGAACTTCTTTGCGCCCTACATTTACGGCCTCCACGAATCCGGCGGCGAGCATCTCATGCTGGAGGCCGGGCGCCCGGGCTGGGTGGTGGAGCTGGCGAGCATCGGCCTGGATGGCGGCGGCAATAGTCCGGCGGACTTCACGCGGCTCTCTGGCCGCGGGCTAGGGGTGATTGTACGGCTGCATAACGGCTATGAGCCGAACGGCTGCATTCCACCGCCTGCCTTCTACGATGACTTTGCTGAATCTTGCGCCCGCTTTGTGGCGCGCTCCGCTGGCTGTCACATCTGGATCATCGGCAATGAGCCAAATCATGCGGCGGAACGACCGCATGGGCTGCCGATCTTGCCCACGCAGTACGCCGACTGCTATCGGCGTTGTCGCGCCGCCATTCGTCGCCTCCCAGGCCATGAGCAAGACCTGGTGCTGGTGGCCGGGCCGGCGCCCTGGAACGCCGAGACGCGTTATCCGGGCAACCCGTCGGGCGACTGGGCCCGATATTTCGCCGACACGCTGGCTGCGCTGCCCACCGCCGAATGCGATGGCTTCGCCATTCACACCTACACCCGCCGCCTGGACCCTTCTCGCATTCGCATCGACGTTCCCCACGACGCCGACGGTTACCGTCACCTGCGCGACGAATTCGGCAGCTACAAGGACTTCCTGGAGGCGGTGCCTTCTCGCTTACGTGGCCTGCCCGTCTTCATCACGGAGACCGACCCCACCGAGCTGACCACCGGCTGGGAAGATGGGCGCAACGTCGGCTGGGTGCGCACCGCCTACGAAGAGATCGCCAACTGGAACGCCAACCCCGCGCATCAACCCATCCAGGCGCTGGTGCTGTACCGCTGGCCGCCGGCGGGCGTGATTCACGACCAGCCGCAATGGTCGATCGCCGACCGCCCGGGAATTATCGACGATTTCAAACAGGCGCTGCGCGCTCTGCCGCCCGAGGTCTATCGCACGCCTGCCCCGCGTCCTCATCTGGCCGCAGGCGCAGGCGACAGACGCTTTGCGACGATCCCTCGCATCTACACCAACCAGCAGATGATCAACGCCCTGCACGACGCCGCCCTGGCGATGGGACTGACGCCGTGGGCGCTGCTCGAACGCGCAGGGCTCTCGTTGATTCAGCTCGCCTCCGCCAGAGAGGCCATCTATCAAGGGCCGGCGCTGGAGGCGTTGCCGGGGCTGAGTGGTGAAGCCTTCGTCAGGGTGCGCAGCCTGCTGCTGACGCAACTGCGCTCGCAGCTGTTGTGGCGGGGCGTCGTCGATGCCCCGGACGGCCTCAACCTGCGCACCGGCCCCGGCGTCGAAAGCCCTGTCTTGCGCACGCTGGCGGATAAGACGCCGGTCGAGGTGCTGGCGACGTTGGGCGACTGGCTCTACTGCGCGCTCGGCGACGAGGACGGGTATCTGTACGCCGCCTACGTCAAACCTGTTGCGCCGGTGGAGGAGAACGAAGCGCTTGCGTTGCCTGCGGACGAACAGATCGCAGTCCCTTCCGGCGCCACCGCGGTCGAGCGTCGCGCAGTCGAGACGTGGAATCGCTACGGCGGTTTCTTGCGCCGCCTCTCCGCCCGCCTCAACATCGACCCGGGCTCAGCCCTGGCGGTGCTGCTGGCCGAATCCGCCGGCGACGCCTTCGGGCCGGACGGACGCATGATCATCCGCTTTGAAGTGCATGTCTTCCGCCGCGAGTGGAATCCGTCCGAGCCAGCGCGCTTCGACGCCCATTTCCGCTTTGACCCGCAGCGACCTGCCTCCGGCCACGCCTGGCGGCCGACGCCGGACAGCCCCTGGCGCGAATTTCACGGCAACCAGGCCGCAGAGTGGGAAGTCTTCACCTTTGCGCGCGGCCTGGATGAACGCGCGGCGATGCGTTCGATCAGCATGGGGCTGGCGCAGATCATGGGCTTCAACCATTCAATGATCGGCTATCCCACCGTGCAGGAGATGTTCGAGGCTTTCCAGCGCAGCGAGCGGGCGCAACTGGAGGGGATGTTCCGTTTCATCGAGGCGCGTTCGCTCGTCGAGTCGATCCGTCGCCGCGACTTTCTCGCCTTTGCCACGGGCTACAACGGCGCAGGCAACGCACCCACCTACGCCGCCATCATTCGTCAACAACTGGCTATCTACGACCGGCTCATCGCACCGACGCCGGTCTCCACCGTTGCAGCAACCACCATTGAGGAGGTAAAGATGACCGAAGCGATCGAACCTGTTGCAAGCAATCAGGGCGCCGCTCTCCCCATGCCGACGCCCCCACCCATGACCATGGACCCAGAGCTATACGACGCCTGGCGTAAGCATGTCGAACGAGGCTTTGAGAACAACAACCGCATGTTCGACCGCACGCTGAACGCCTTCATGTACCCCTACTGGCTGACCGTTGGCATGTATGTGGTGCTCTTTCTCGTCGGCGTCGGCGCGCTGATTGTGGCCGCGCGGCTGAGCTTTGAGAGTGGCAAAGAGATGTACACACTGCTCTTCGGCGGCGTCGGCGTTGTGGCGTTTCTGACCTTCTTTTTGACGCGACCTTTGCAGGCGTTGGAGGAGAACTTACAGTTTATCACCTGGCTCGGCCTGATCTACAACACCTATTGGACGCGGCTGGCCTACATCACCAACCAGGAGTCCGTCCAACAGGAAGTGGAGGCCGCCACCGCCGACTCCATCAAGAAGCTCAAGGACCTGCTTGAAACGCACGCAGAGCGCAGCAGCAAACGCCCGGGGTTACGCTGAGAGGAGATTCGTGTTGCGTAATGCGTGTTGTGTCACGCAACACGCACCACGCAACACGTGTTAGCCTGCACTCTGATTAAGGTCGACACATCTTGGCTGAAGCGGCTGCCTATGATGTAATTTTTTCGACAACCCGTTTATTCCTATTCGAGGACGCACACATCATGACAGAAGCCTACATTTACGACGCCATCCGCACCCCGCGCGGGCGGGGCAAGGAAGACGGCGCGCTGCACACGGTCAAGCCGGTCGATCTGCTGGCGATGCTCTTACGCGCACTGCAGGAGCGCAACCACCTGGACACGGCGCAGGTCGATGACATCGTGCTCGGCTGCGTGACGCCGATCGGCGAGCAGGGCGGCAACATTGCGCGCACCGCTGCGCTCTACGCCGGCTGGAGCCTCGACGCGCCGGGCATGCAGATCAATCGCTTCTGCGCCTCCGGCCTGGAGACGGTCAACCTCGCCGCCATGAAGGTGCGTTCCGGCTGGGAAGAGTTGGTGGTGGCCGGCGGCGTGGAGTCGATGTCGCGCGTGGCGATGGGCAGCGACGGCGGCGCCATGTACGAAGACCCGCGCGTAAGCAGCGCCATCGGCTTTGTTCCGCAGGGCATCGGCGCCGATCTGATCGCCACGCTCGAGGGCTTTTCTCGTGAGGAGCTCGACCGCTACGCGCTGGATTCGCAGCGCCGAGCCGCCCGCGCAACCCAGGAAGGGCGTTTCTGCTCCATCATCCCTGTGCGCAACGAGGCGGGCGAGGTGATCCTGGCGCACGACGAACACATCCGCCCCAATACCACGCTGGAAGGGCTGGCCGCGCTCAAGCCCGCTTTCGCCCGCATCGGCGAGACGCACTTCGACGCCATTGCGCTGGCCAAATATCCGCAAGTGCGCAAGATCGAACACGTCCACACGGCGGGCAACTCTTCCGGCATTGTGGACGGCGCAGCGTTGGTGCTGGTCGGCTCCAAGGCGGCGGGCGAGCGGCTGGGATTGCGCCCGCGTGCGCGCGTGCGCGCCGCTGCCTTGGTGGGCACAGAGCCGACGATCATGCTCACAGGGCCAGGGCCGGCGTCGCAGAAGGCACTGAAACAGGCCAGGATGAACATCGACGACATCGACCTGATCGAAGTTAACGAGGCGTTCGCGGCGGTCGTGTTGCGCTTCCTGCGCGACATGGGGCTGGAGGATACGGAAAAGGTCAACGTCAACGGTGGCGCCATCGCCATGGGCCACCCGCTCGGCGCCACGGGCGCCATGTTGCTTGGCGCTGCGCTCGACGAGCTGGAGCGCACCGGCAAAGGAACGGCGCTCATCACGCTCTGCGTGGGCGGCGGCATGGGTATCGCAACCATCATCGAACGAGTGTAGTTCCCAGGAGGCCGACGCACATGCGACGAACTCTCTACCAAGACGAGCACCTGATGTTTCGCGACGCCTTTCATCGCTTTCTGGAAAAGGAAATTTTGCCCTATCACGAACAGTGGGAGCACGACGGCATCGTGCCGCGCGAGGTGTGGCGCAAGGCGGGGGAGTTGGGCTTCCTTTGCTTCGAGGCGCCGGAGGAGCTGGGCGGTCTCGACGAGCGCGATTACCGCTACCACGCCGTCATCGCCGAAGAACTCGCCTATCACGGCGCGACGGGCGTCGGCTTTGGGCTGCACAGCAGCATCGTGCTGCCCTACATCCTGCGCTATGGAACGACGGAGCAGCAGCGGCGCTGGGTTCCGCGCATGGTCAGCGGCGAGTGGATCGGCGCCATCGCCATGACCGAGCCAGCCGCCGGCAGCGACCTTGCCGGCATCCGCACCACAGCCATTCGCCAGGGCGACTGCTACATCGTCAACGGGCAAAAGACCTTCATCACCAACGGCATCAACAGCGACCTCGTGATCACCGTCGTCAAGACCGATCCGTCGCAACGGCACAAAGGGATCAGCCTGCTGGTGATCGAGCGCGGCATGGAGGGTTTCACACGCGGGCGCAACCTGGAGAAGATCGGGCTGAAGGCGCAGGACACCGCCGAACTTTTCTTCGACAACGTGCGCGTGCCCGTCGCCAATTTGCTCGGCGAAGAGGGCAAGGGCTTCTATTACCTGATGGGGCGGCTGCCCCAGGAGCGGCTCGACATCGCTGTAACGGCCGTGGCCGCTTGCGAGGCCGCACTCGATATGACCCTGCGCTACTGCAAGGAGCGCATCGCCTTTGGCCAGCCGATCGGCAGCTTTCAGAATTCTCGTTTCAAACTGGCGGAGATGAAGACCGAGATTGAAATTGCACGCGTCTTCGTCGATCGCTGCATCGAGGCGCTCAACGCAGGAGAGCTGAGCGCCGAAGAGGCGGCGATGGCGAAGTGGTGGACGACCGACCTGCAGAAGCGCGTGATGGACGAATGTCTGCAGCTGCACGGCGGCTACGGTTACATGCTTGAATATCCGATCGCCAAATTCTACCTCGACGCGCGCGTCCAGGCCATCTACGGCGGCACCAACGAGATCATGAAAGAGGTGATCGGCCGAGGGATGGGATTGTAAGGTTTCTCCATGCCAGATTCTCTCACCTTTGAAGAAGAATTTCGTAAGTTTCTCCAGCAAAGGCGCGCTCGCTTCATCGACCAGACGCGCAGTTATCACGACGCCGATTTCGCCCTCCTGCTCTCCGATGGCGCCCGCCTTGCACTCGAAGTCAAAGAGAAGCGCCAGGCGTATACGGCCTCCGCCTGGCCCGCAAGCACGCCGGAGCCGCACATGTTTATCCTGGACGACCTCACGGTGCGCAAGTGTCTGGCCTTCGCCCCGCGCGCCGGCGTGGCGATCAAAGACGTCGTCGGCAAGCGCTATGTCTTCTTCTCGGTGATTGATTTGGCTTTGATGCCGCGCGTGCGCGTCAATCGGCGCATCGAGCGCAACCGGCCAGACCTCAAAGGCAAGTGGATCGTCGATCTGCGCAACGGCGAGCAGGCTGCCACCCTCGACGATCTGCTCGGCCACATCCAGAACTACCTTGCCAACCTGCACAGCATCCTCTACGAAATCTATCCCTGCTACGGCGACTACGTCGGCGAGACCGTCGGCGACGGCGGGATCACGCGACGACCGGAGCACTGGGCCCAGGACGTGCGCAACAGCCGCGGAAGCGCAGGCTGAACCGTCGCGCCGCCCAGACACAACATAACGCCTAGATGATTGAGCCGCCTTACAAACAAAAGCCGGGCGAGTTTTCGGTTAGCGTTCGTTATTTTAGGAACAAAGAAAACGCTTCTTCCTCAAGCAGCGTTGTTGATCCATCAACGCGTCATCAGCGGTCGGCGTAGTAGGGTGAAAGCACAACAAGCAACGGTAACCGGCAACCCGCATCCATCCAACTCTCTTGATTTGCCAACCAACCTTTGCTTTGTTCGGGGAGGCTTCTGTTTCATGGCGGAGCTTATCAAAGTCTCCAGTCATTCGAGACCCACTGCTGTGGCCGGCGCTATTGCGGGCATGATGCGCGAGGAGGGATTTGCAGAAATGCAGGCGGTCGGCGCCGGTGCCCTCAACCAGGCGATTAAAGCCGTGACCATCGCCCGATCCTATCTGCAACAGGACGGCATCGAT
>CALFWA010000369.1 GCA_937928035.1 uncultured Caldilinea sp.
ATTGGGCTGTATTCCACCGTGTAGAGCGTCGGATCGATCAGGTAGGCGATGACGGAGGGCTCGTGCATGTAGCAGGCGTCGAGCCCATGCACCTGGACGATGGAACTCCAGGTAAAAGCGCGAGATGGCGTAAACGAACTCTCCCCTCCGAGAAGTGCGCAGGCCGGCGAAGTAGGTGTCGTCCATCTGCACCGCCGTCGTCACATCCAGCCCTAGCATGGTGACCGGCTAACCGGCGGTGAAGACCAGGTCGGCGGCATGGGGATCGTGCCAGATGTTGGCTTCGGCCGCGGGGTTGGCGTTGCCGTTCACGGTGGCGGCGCCGCCCATCAGCACGACGCCTGCCGCCCGCTCGACGATGCGCGGCTCCAGCATCAGCGCCAGGGCGATGTTCGTAAGCGGCCCCACCGGCGCCAAGATGATCTTCTGCGCCATGCGCGCTCTGCAAAGGCGACGGGTTGAAGGAGCGAAGGCCACACGGACAATGCAGATTCGGGCGGACAGATTCATCATTTACATCTAACCGCCCGATCCGAGTCCTCTTCGATCTGTTTTTTTTACAAACCGGCCTCGATGACCAGGTCTTCACTCACCTGCGCAGTGGGAGCCTGACTTTCGCTCTTGAGCGCGTCGATCATCTTGTTCAGCGCCTGCATGTAGGCCTTGGCGCTGGCGACGATGATGTCGGTGTCCACCCCGCGTCCGCTGAAGAGGCGACGGCGCTGGCGGCCCTGTGCAGTCTCCTTGTAGCCGCGGCTGTCGGGCACCTCGATGCGGATGGTGACGTCGCCGTTGGCATCGATGCCCTCGGTGACCGCCTGCACCAGGAACTCGACCAGATTGTTGGGCACCTTCACCACTTCGTTGATCGCTTTATAGACGGCGTCGACCGGGCCGGTGCCGGTGGCTGCGCCCATCTTGATCTCGCCGGTGCTGTTGTCCTTGAGCTTGACCACCGCCGTAGGCGTCAGCACGGTGCCGCAGTGCGCCTGCACCTCGACCAACTCCCACGCTTCGACCGGCTGGTACAGCTCATCGCCAACCAGCGCCTCCAGGTCGGCCTCGGTGACGTTCTTCTTCTTGTCGGCCAGCTCCTTGAAGCGATTGAAGACTTCCTTCAACTCCTCCTGCGTGAGGCGATAGCCCATGCTCTCCAGCTTGCGCGCCAGCGCATGCTTGCCGGAATGTTTGCCCAGCACCAGCTTGCTGGTGTTCAGGCCAATGGTGGAGGCGTCCATGATTTCATAGGTGCGCTTGTGCTTGAGCATGCCGTCCTGGTGGATGCCCGCTTCGTGTGCAAAGGCATTGGCTCCGACGATCGCCTTGTTCGGCTGAATGACCATGCCGGTGTAGCGGCTCACCATGTCACTGGTGCGATGGATCTCCTGCGTGATGATGTTGGTGGTAAGGCCGAAGACCTGCGGCCGCACGTACATGGCCATCACCGTCTCCTCCAGGCTGGTGTTGCCGGCGCGCTCGCCGATGCCGTTGATGGTCACCTCGATCTGGCGTGCGCCGTTGCGCACGCCGGCCAGCGTATTGGCGGTCGCCAAGCCCAGATCGTTGTGGCAGTGGCAGGAGAAGATGACCTCCTTGCCGCCGGGGGTGTTTTCGCGCAGATATTTGATCAGCGCGCCGTATTCCTCCGGCGTGGTGTAGCCGACAGTGTCCGGGATGTTGAGCGTGGTGGCGCCGGCTTTGATCGCCACCTCCAAGACCTTGACCAGGAACTCGGGGTCGCTGCGGCCGCCGTCCTCTGGGCTGAATTCGACGTCCTGACAGAGGCTGCGCGCATAGGCCACCATGTCGCCGACGGTCTCCAGCACCTCGTCGCGCGTCATGCGCAGCTTGTATTGCATATGGATGTCGCTGGTGGCCAGGAAGGTGTGAATGCGCGGCCGCACGGCCCCGCGCACAGCCTCCCACGCCTTGTCGATGTCGCTTTTATTGGCACGCGCCAGACCGGCGATGACGGGCGGCGCGACGATCTCGCCGTTTTTGCCGCGGCGCGGCTTGCGCCCCACCGTCTCGGCGATGCGCTTCACCGCCTCCAGGTCGCCGGGGCTGGCAGCCGGGAAGCCCGCCTCGATGATGTCGACGCCCAGGCGGGCCAGTTGATGGGCAATCTCCAGTTTTTCCTGGGTGTTGAGCGTGGCGCCGGGGCTTTGCTCGCCATCGCGCAGCGTGGTGTCAAAGATCAGCACGACGTTGCCGTTGGCGATTTCACGAGCGTACGCCGCCTGATCCTGAATGCGAAATTGCTCGACGTCTACGGCAGGGATCTCATCGGAGCCGCCGTCTACGAACTCCTGTTCGTTGTGCTCTACAGATGCTGACCGGTTCATTGCAAATCCTCCTTGAAGGTGAATCGAAATTGGATCGTTCTCGTCTGTCCATCGGATGCTTTCTCATCCATGCTTTTTCTATCCACTGCTGCGAAAGGTCATCAAGACCATCCTCCATTTCGATCACCTCCTTTCCGTCAGTCACTAAAGACCGTCAGTAACGAAAGACTCTGCTGTGCATGAAATCCAGATTCAAGCAGTTCTCTGCGCCTGACGTCTCGCCGAGCAGAATGCTTTCTCAATAGAGCATATTATAAAACAAAGCGTTCGCGCTGCACAGGCTCCAGCGATGGCCGCTGAGCGCCGACGCCAACGGAAGCGCCGTTGACCGTCGCCGAAAGCGGGTTGTG
>CALFWA010000370.1 GCA_937928035.1 uncultured Caldilinea sp.
ATCGATCTTCGCTATATTACTCGTCCTTAAAACAGTTTGCTATGAAGGTTTCACGGTGTTCATAGCTGTTGCCCAAAACGCAAGCTTAGAAGTTTGATCTATATGCGTATCCATGTCTTTACTCCAGCGCGTGATGAAACACCTTTGCCCACCGATCTGCACTAGACCGATGAGTCCACCGCAAAAGAGGTCTTGAACCCTTCTCGAAAAAGTCAAACTTCCAAGACTTGACGGTAAAAAGGCTGATTCACTCTAGAAGTGCAGAGCAGGGTTTTGGGAGACTTCATGCGCTTGATTATTCGTGGGACGTTTGGCAGTACACTTAGTCGGTTAAAAAGCTTTAGATCGGATCAAGACGACCACGATGCCGGAAGCGTTACACACCCACCCAAGTATCTTTGTCGATCTCGCCGAACTCGAAGGCCGGGATGCCGCCCTCACGTGGCGGCTCATCGTCGAAGATGCACCGCGTTCGGGCGCCGCCAACATGGCGATCGACCAAGCTATCGCCGAAGCATGCGCCGCAGAGGAAAGTCCGCCTACCCTGCGCTTTTATCGTTGGAATCCGCCGGCGATCAGCCTAGGCCGGCTTCAACCCATCGCCGACATCGACGAAGCGCGCGCGGCAGCACTGGGCTATGAGATCGTGCGCCGGCCGACAGGCGGCCGCGCCATTCTTCACATCGATGAATTCACCTACTCGGTCGCCGCCTCGGTTCATCATCCCCTCATGCGCGGGGGCGTGATGGACGCCTATCTGCGCATCAGCAACGCCCTGATCGCCGGTTTGCGTCTGCTTGGCGTCGCCGCCGATAAGGCGCCGGGCGATGTGCGCGTCGGCCCCGACGTTTCCGCCGTCTGTTTCGAGACGCCTAGCGCCTATGAAATCACCGCCGGCGATGGACGCAAGCTGATGGGCAGCGCCCAGAGCCGTCGCGCCAACTACGTGTTGCAGCACGGCAGCCTGCCGCTTGTCGGCGACATTACGCGACTGATCGATGTGTTGGCGCTGCCGGCGGAAGAGGCGGAACGGTTGCGAGCGGAGCTGCGACGCCGCGCCTGCACGCTGGCGCAGGCGCTCGGCGTCTCCGACGACAGCGAACAGGTCGCCTTCGAGCGCGTGGCGAAGGCCATTCGTCGCGGTTTTGAGACGGCATTGGGGTTGAATTTTCAGCCGGGCGGCCTGACGGCCGGCGAGGTGCACAGGGCGGCTGTATTGATCCGCACCCAGTTCGCCGATGACGCATGGAACCGACTGCGATGAAATTCATCATGACAGACTCTATGGCCGTTGCACTGTTGACGCTCGAATTGTATCTGCCGATGAACGACAGCCTCAAAGGAAAGCGCGGCATCCTAAAGCCCCTGATTGCGCATCTTCGCAAGGATTTCAACGTCTCGATCTGCGAAGCCGACGCACAGGACGTCCTGACGCGCGCAGTGTTGGAGGTTGTGTGCGTTAGTCAAACCAGCGCGCTGGCGCACCGCCACCTGCAGGATGTCGCCCGTCGCGTCGAGCGCTGGCGCGGCGACGCCCAGCTCATCGACTACACGATTGAGATGTTGGGCTGAATCCATATGCATCCCGCTGATGAAATCCACGCCATCTGCTCTGCTTGACGCCCTGAGCGCTGCGCTGGGACCGGACAGTGTGTTGACCGGCGCCGCCGTGCGTGAACGTGCTGTCAGTTGGATCGACCCAACGCCGCTGGAGGCGCTGGCCGTCATCCGGCCCCGCACGACGGCGGACGTGGCGACGGTTCTCCGGCTCTGTCACGCCGCGCGGCAGCCGGTGGTGGTGCGCGGCGGCGCCACCAACCTGGTGCAGGGGACGCGCACAACGGCGAGCGATCTCGTGTTGTCGCTGGAGCGCATGACAGAGGTGACGGCGATCGACCCTGTCAACCAGACCATGACGGTGCAGGCGGGCGCAGCGCTGCAGACGGTTCAGGAGACAGCCGCGCGCCATGGTTTGTTCTTTCCCCTCGACCTGGCTGCGCGCGGCTCGGCGACGATCGGCGGCTGCATCGCCATGAACGCCGGCGGCGTGCGCGTGCTGCGCTATGGCATGATGCGCGAGTTGACGCTTGGGCTGGAGGTGGCACTTCCCGACGGCGTGGTGTTGAGTTCTCTCAACGCTATGCTGAAAAATAACGCCGGCTATGACCTCAAGCATCTGTTCATCGGCAGCGAAGGCACGCTGGGCGTCGTCACTCAGGCGGTGCTGCGGCTCTTCCCGATGCCGCAGGCATGGTTTACGGCTCTGTTGGCGGTCGCCAGTTTTTCTCAAGTCACGGCGTTGCTGTCGCTTCTACAACACCTGCTCGGCGCATCCCTGACTTCCTTTGAGGTGATGTGGAACGATTACTATCGCCTGACCACGACGCCCCCTGCGCTCAGCAAGCCGCCCCTCCGACGGGATTTCACCTATTACGTGTTGGTGGAGGCGATCGGCGGAGACGACAAGCTGGATCGGCAACGATTTGAGCAGGTTCTCGAACGCGCCGCCCGCAACGGCCTTTTCGAAGACGCCGTGATTGCCCGCACCGCGCAACAGCGCGCCGACCTCTGGCGCATCCGTGAGGATTCCGAACAGATCGAGCGTCAATATCACCCGAGCTTTGGCTTCGACGTCAGCTTGCCTTTGAGTGCGATGGAAGCATACATCGCTCGCATGCGCCTGGAAATTGAGCACCGCTTTGGCAAAGAGGCGCGCTGCTGGATCTATGGCCACCTCGGTGATGGCAACCTGCACATCAACCTTTGGGCGCCATCCTTGCAGCCGGAGGACGTGGATGCAGCGGCGCAGCTCGTCTATGCGCCCTTGTCGGCGTTTGGCGGCTCGATTTCTGCAGAACACGGAATTGGCCTTGAAAAGAAGAAATATTTGTCCCTGTCGCGCTCGCCGCAGGAGATTCAGGTTATGCAGCGGCTCAAGCGCGCGTTCGATCCCCACAACATCTTGAATCCAGGCCGAGTCTTTGACTTGGACGCCGAGGACGGCCGATGAGTCTGCCGTGGGTGACCATCGTCCCTTATCGTTCGTTCGGCGTTGCGGAACAACTCTTCGTGAAAGGTCGGGTTTTATACGATCGTCCGCTCCCGCCCGCCAGCGCAGCAGATCCCATCTGGAAGAACTTTTATCACATGCTGCGACGGCTGAACTCGCGCGAGGCGCCAGGCGCGCGCGTGGAAATTCTCTTCGGCGATCAGCGTTGGCAGGTTGTGGCCGATGACGAAGGCTATTTCACGCTCAGCCTGCCTTTGGCGCGTCCGGTTGATCCGGCGCAGGTTTGGCACACTGTGTGGGTGCGCCTGGTGGAGCCGCTGGCGCGCAATGCACCTGTGCAAGCTGCCGCCGAAGTGTTGACGCCGCCGTCTTCGGCGCGCTTCGCCGTCATCAGCGACATCGACGACACTATTTTACAAACCCATGCAGCCAGCCTGCTGCGTTCGTTTGTTGCCACCTTCTTCGGCAACGCGCAGACGCGGCTGCCGTTCGCCGGCGTCGCAGCGCTCTACCAAGCGCTGTGGAAAGGCGTCAGCAGCGTGGAGATGAATCCCATCTTCTACGTATCGAGCAGCCCATGGAATTTTTATGACTTTCTGGTCGAGTTCATGGAGCGCTGCCGATTGCCGGCAGGGCCGATGTTTCTCCATGACTACGGCCTGCGGCGCCTGTTTGGCGCGCTCTCTCACCGCCACAAATTGAAGCCCGTTCGCTGGCTGCTGGAGACGTATCCTCATCTTCCTTTCGTCTTGATCGGCGACAGTGGGCAAAAAGACCCGGAGTTGTACAGTGAAATTGTGCAGGAGCACCCCCGCCGCATCGCCGCCATTCTCATCCGGGACGTCAGCGGTCGGCGTCGCGACCGTGTGGTGGACGATCTGAGCAAGGCGGCCAGAATGCGAGGAGTACCCATGACACGGGTGGCAGATTCGGCGCAAGCGGCTGAATTTCTTGGAGAATTGAGGTTGATTTCCGTCGAAGCCGTTGCGAGTGTGCGTGGCGCTGTGCGGGAGGGGCGTTGACGTCGACGGCAGGATAAATTCCCACTAACGCTGGAGTGCATCTCGTTTCCATTTTAGAGGAAGATCTGTGGAGGGGTAAAGACACCGCTGTCGCCTACTCCCACACTATCGCATCGCCGTCCTCAGCAGATGTTGCCCGGAACGCCAGCAGCAGATCTAAAATTCGCCCCTATCGTGAGATGTGCCCAAAAGCTTTGCCGAGGTTTGAATGGTTCCCTGCGATAAGAATATACTACAATATGCTACTTTAATATGCTACTTTTTGTTCTCGGTCTTTGCTGCCGATTCAATTTGAACAAACAGGTGAGGGATTGAACAAACAGTGAGGGAATCTTACCCATGGGCGTTCGACTCTTATTGGCAGTTCAAGACACATCTGTGCACTTACTGCTCCGCAATGTCGTAACCGCAACTCGTCCCCTACTCCCCTTCGATTTGGACATTCAGGTTGAGATCACGGACAGTGCCCTCTGCAAGCGGGTAGCTGCGTGCAATACAGATATGATTTTGCTAGATTGGAGTCTTGCCGCTACTGACACGCCGAAACTGGTTGAGGAACTTGTCTGTTTGGATGCGAATCTGCGTGTGGTGGTGCTGTTGCCACAAGCGCAGATGCAATATCGTATGAGCGTCTGGATGGCCGGTGCATGGGCCTCAATCTCCCAAGAAAGTTTGGATTCAGAATGGCTTGCCAATATCTTGTGTTTGGTCAAGCGCTCGATGGAACGTGAAACCAAGCTGCGTCATACCGTAGAGCAGTTTAGCCGGGATCGCAGCCAGCAGCTACGGCGTATGATAGAAATTCAGGAAGAGTGCCGCCGCCGAGTAGCGCGCGATCTCCACGACGAGGTCAGCCAGTCCCTCACCACTGCCCTGGTGCAGCTCGACACCGTCGAGGCGCTGCTCCACAGGCAGCCAGAACAGGTGTCTCTGCAGGTTAATAGGATACGTACAACGCTCGGTCGCCTGCACGAAGAAGTGCAGCGCGTCTTACTCGACCTGCGTCCCATCTTGCTGGAACAAAAGGGATTGATGGCGGCGCTTGCCTGGTACGGCAATGAACGCTTGCGTCCGTTGGGCTGTGCTGTTCATCTCTCTGGCGGGAACTGTGCGCCTGATTTGCCCGAGGAAGTCCAACTCACTCTGTACCGCATCGGTCAGGAGTTGTTATCCAATGTAGCGCGGCATGCGGCGGCGCAGAACGTCTGGCTTGACCTGCGCTGTACCGGTACCGAACTGCGGTTGGTCGTGCGTGACGATGGACGCGGCTTCGATGCTGCGGCGATGCAGCATGATGCCCTGCGCGGCGTCGGTCTCCTGGGCGTGCATGAGCGCGCCTGGCTGCTCAACGGCACGGTGACCTTCACCTCGACACCCGGCAATGGCGCCACCGTTGAAGTGCAGATTCCGTACGCAGGAGCATGCTGCACACCATGAGCGTTATTCGCACTTTTCTAGCTGATGACCACACTGTCCTGCGCGATAGCTTGAAGGTCTTTCTCTCTCTCCATCCCGACATCGTGCTGGTCGGCGAAGCCGGTGATGGGCTGGAGACGGTGCGCGAGGTGCTGCGCGTCAAACCCGATGTGCTGGTGCTCGATCTCTCGCTGCCCACGCTCTCCGGCCTTGAGGTCACGCAGCGCCTGCGCCGCGACCTGCCCACCTGTAAGATTGTCATCTTGACCCAGTACCAGGACCCTGAGCAGGCGCTGCCGGTGCTGCGCGCCGGCGCCAACGGCTACCTGCTCAAGAAAGCGGGCGGCAACGAGGTTATCGCCGCCATCCGCGCCGTAGTGCGCGGCGAAGCATATCTGCATCCGACGATTGCACAGATGGTGCTCGAACACTCCCTGCGCGGGGAAGATCACTGGATCGACCCCACCACGACCTTGACCCCGCGCGAGCATGAGGTGTTGGCGCTGATCGGTCAAGGAATGACCAACCAAGAAATCTCCGCCGCCTTGAACATCAGCCGCAAGACGGTCGATAAACATCGCGCCGCCTTGCTCGAAAAACTTGGACTCACCAGCCGCGCCGAGCTGATTCGTTTCGCCGTCGAACATCAAATTCGCCCCAACCGACTATAGTTTCCACCCTGCTGGTAGAGATTTGCCACCCCCTTCAGGCGGTTTTTCCCCACTTGCATTTGTGAATTATTTCACAATATGATATGATAAATATTGTGAAATAATTCACAAGTTGTGTGAGGAAATTACATGGATGCCAGGACGCTAGAACTGCTTTATTGTATTGCCGCCCAGGCGCTGACACCGCCTGACAATCGCTGGCTGGAAGTTTGGCGATGGCGGCTAGGCAATGTCCAACTCGATCTCTGGCTGGACAATGCGGATGAATCGCTGGCGCGCCCATTGCTGGCATTGATGCAAAGCCTGCCCGCAAGTGATGAACAATGCTGGCTGCCGCATCTGGCGCAAGAGTACATGCGCCTTTTCACCCCAAAGCCGATCGATGTCAGCGTGCTGCCAGCAATGCAGGCAGCAGCACAGCGGTGGGGATATGTATTTACGTCTCAAGAGGAGCCGGAATTAGCGCAGGCATTTGCACTGATGGCGCATTTATGCCGAATGGCAGGCGAGGAGCCTGCGGCAAACGCAGAACGGTATGTGCTGCTCACGCAGGCGCTTTGTCCGCTGATTCGTGCCACTGTGCACCGGCTGCGGCGACAGGCGACC
>CALFWA010000371.1 GCA_937928035.1 uncultured Caldilinea sp.
TTTTTATTTGGTTCGCTCTATCTCTATGGCGCCCTGCCGGATTGCAAGCAAAATGGAGCTGTCCAGACCATGTCTTTGCCCAGAGCCATCCAGCCTGCATCCATGCGCATCTTAGCGCGCTTTAGAGCAGGCATTGTGGGGAGATGCGATGTTGGAAGTCTGAAGCGATGCTCGATAGAAGGATAAATTGTCGCACAGGTATTGTTCTGCGGTCGCTTGTTGGCGCGCAAGAAAGCGGCGCAGCACTTCCTCGCGCGAGACGGCCTCTTCCGTCCACCAGATCGGATGCAGGTTAATGTGCAGCGAGCGGCCGCGCAGCGTCTTGAGTTCGGCGAGCAGGTCGCCGTGGCGCCATTCTCGCCGCGAGTCGCTGCGATAGACCAGATGGGTGCGATAGCGGTCGTCGTCGGCGTAGGCTGGCGTCGGAAAGGGAAGGCGCTGCGGCTTCAGGCTTTCCATTTCGCCGTTGGCCACCGGCCGATGCATGCTGTAGGAGTCCAGCGGCCCCAAGATAGTTTCTGCGCTGGTGAACAACTGCGCCAGGCGCGCGTGCATGGCGACAGGTTCCTTGGGCAGCACAGATGGATCAACGTGCAGCCCGATGCGATGTCCCATCTCCCGCATTTTCGCCAACAGTGCTTGGCTGCGTCGCGAGGCCGGGTTGTAAGCGTCCGCAGTCAACAGCACGTGAAAGACGGAGCGAACGCCGCACTCCGCCTCGACTTCCGCCAGCGCGTACGCTGCCTCCAACGACAGGTCGACGTCGTGGCGCAACACCACCTGGTCGTTGCGCGCAATATCGACTTCATCGAACGAGACAAAGTGGTAGCCGTGGTGAAAGAGCGCCTCAAGCAGCGCTCTGTAATAGGCGTAGGTGAAGGGTGGATAGACCATGGATTCTCTTACAAATTATTTTTATTTTGTTGCAATTCACTCAATTTGTCATACCTGTTCACGGTTTGACCCGATTCAGTTCGAGTGGCAAAGAGATTCTCTTTTTGCCTCTGACCCTCGTTCGTTGCCTTTCACTCGCAGTATATCATACCCCCATCACCTCCGACAGAAGCGAGAGAGTTGATGAGGAAATGTGCACTGGAGGCGAGCATAAAATGTTCTTCACCGATTGCATTCGGCGCTGCCGTCATTTTTAAGGCTGGTCGGAAGTTTCGATACGGTTTTCGCCTTCATTTCGTTGTATTCTCTCTACCGGGATGAAAGCATCAACGAAATCGAGCGGGCGCACTTCTCGCAAAAAGCATTCGCCGGAAAAGATCTGTCCGGTCTGTGGGCGGCCGTTCGCCTGGCGTAAGAAATGGGAGAAATGTTGGGATGAAGTCCGCTATTGCAGTGAACGCTGCCGTCGACGGCGAAACTTCTGCTGACATGCGGCGCTCCTTTCGCGATCGCGACGAACTCATCGATTATCTGCGCCGCGCCTTTCCGGCTGCCGCCGCAGTGGACGACGCCGTCACAGCAACGATCGGGGGGCGACGCGCCGCCGAGGCGCTTCTGGAACAGATCGACCCGGTTCGCTACGCGGCGACGCGCAATTCTCTCGCCGGCGCCGTCACCCGCCTCTCGCCTTATCTGCGCCATGGGGTGTTGAGCCTGGCGGAGGTGCGCGACGTCGCCCTGTGCAAGGTGGACGCAGCCTGGAAAGCCGCCAAATGGATCAATGAACTGGGTTGGCGCGATTATTTTCGACGCGTCTATGACGTCATCGGTGGACGCGTCTGGCGCGACCTGGAGCCCCTCAAGACCGGCCTGACGCCGTCCGACTACGCCGACGCGCTGCCAGCGGACATTGCCGCCGGCGAGACGGGGCTGGCCTGCATCGACGCCTTCAGCCGCGAGCTGCGCACCACCGGCTATCTGCACAATCACGCCCGCATGTGGCTGGCGGCCTATGTGGTGCATTTCCGTCGCGTGCGATGGCAGGCGGGCGCGCGCTGGTTCCTGACCCACCTGCTCGACGGCGACCCGGCCAGCAACAATCTCTCCTGGCAGTGGGTGGCGAGCGCATTCAGCCACAAGCCCTACATTTTCAACCGCGACAACCTGGAGAAGTATACGGGCGGCGTCTATTGCCGGGGCTGCCCGTTGCGAGGACGCTGCGACTTTGAGGGCGGCTATGCAGAGATCGCAGCCCGGCTCTTCCCCCAGGCTCGTGCAACGGAGCCATCCTCTTCTACAGTCGAGACGCTGCGCAAGGTTGAGGTCGATCGAGCGGACAGTTCAGCGATGCGCGAGCTGCGCAAATTGAAAAATCCGGTTCTCTGGATTCACGGCGACAACCTCAACCCTCGCAACCCGGCGTTCCGCGCCTTTCCCGCCGCCCCGGCGATTTGGGTGTGGGACGACGCCCTGCTCCAACAGAGCCGGATCGGCCTCAAGCGCGTTCTCTTTATCTACGAATGTCTGCTCGAACTGCCTCTCGTGATTCGGCGTGGAGAGGTGGCGACGGAGGTGCTGCGCTTCGCCGCCGAACACGGTGCCGACGGCGTGATCACCGTTGCCAGCCCATCGCCAGGCTTCAAGAAAAGACGGCGGTGGATCGAACAGGCGCTGCCGGTTGCAGCCTTGCCGGACGCCCCTTTTGCAGCGCCCTTCTCCCCCCTTGATCTGCGCCGTTTCAGCCGCTACTGGAGCAAGGTCGAACATTCGGCCATGCAGCCGACTGCTGCGCAACGCTCTTTGTGATATACTGAACAAAGTTGACTCTGGCGGATGGTTCTGAAGATGAGGAGCAAGTGTCCATGAACGGCAATCTGCGCTTCGCCCGCTACGCCTGGGGTGTGGTGGCGGTCAACGTGTTGGTGATCATCTGGGGCGCCTTCGTGCGGGCGACCGGCTCCGGCGCCGGCTGCGGCGACCACTGGCCGCTCTGCAACGGAGAGGTGATTCCGCGCGCCGAGCAGATCGAAACTCTGATTGAGTTCTCCCATCGCGTCACCAGCGGCCTAGCGTTGCTGGCGGTGGTGGGTCTGCTGATTTGGGCCTTCCGCGCCTTTCCTAAGGGACATCTGGTGCGCAAGGCTGCGGTTGTTTCCATGGCGTTCATGATCTTGGAGGCGCTGATCGGCGCAGCGCTGGTGCTGCTGCAGTATGTCGCCTTCAACGTTTCGGTGGGCCGCGCCATCTGGATGGCGGCGCATCTGGTCAACACATTTCTGCTGCTGGCGGCGCTGGTGTTGACGGCGTGGTGGGGACAGGGGCGTGCGCCGGTGCGCCTACGCAATCAAGGCGTCGTCGGTGGGTCGCTGCTGCTGGCGATCGTCGGCTCGCTGGTGCTGGGCATGAGCGGCGCCATCACTGCGCTGGGCGACACGCTGGTGATCACGGGCGGCATTTCTCCGGCGGAGCATGCGCTGGTGGCCACGCTGGTGGAGCTGCGCATCCTCCATCCCGTGATCGCTTTCATCGTGGGCGCGCTGGTCGTCGGCGCGGCGTGGATCGCCATGCAACGACGCCCCTCCGCCCTTACGCAGCGGCTTGGCCGTCTGCTGATCGGCCTGTACATCGGCCAGCTTCTGATCGGCGCCTTCAACGTGGCGCTGCGCGCGCCGGTGTGGATTCAGATGGTGCATCTGGCGGTCACCTGCATCCTCTGGATTCTGCTTATCCTGCTGGCGGCCAATGCTCTGGCCGTGGGCGCTGTGCAGCCGGTGGAGCGCACAGGCGCTCGCCGCCTGGAGGCCTCGCGGCCGGTTTCGTAGATTGTGAGGGTTCTTACACTGTTGTTGCAAATTTTGACGGTGTGGAGACAATCGTGTATGATTAGGCTATCAGCTCTATGCTGCTCCAATCTCTCATTCCACTAGTCTGTCAGATCAGCCCTCCTGATCGCTTGATAGACGATAGGAAAGGCCCCTCCTGGCGACAGGAGGGGCGATTTTTTAGGCGAGCAATTTCCGCAGGTCAACGCCTCCGGCGTGAAGTGGGGGGCGGAGTGAAATCTGCGGCTACGATGCCCCG
Source organism: uncultured Caldilinea sp. (assembly GCA_937928035.1). GTDB lineage: Bacteria > Chloroflexota > Anaerolineae > Caldilineales > Caldilineaceae > Caldilinea. The sequence goes on from CALFWA010000371.1 coordinate 3,976, forward strand.
GAGCTTCTTTAGCGCAGATCGCCGCTGCGCCTGCCCAAATCATCCAAAATTTTGTGGCCTGTCGAGAGCATGCGGCTGAGAGCCGCACCTGCGAAGAGGCGAAAATGGTTTTGTGAAAACCATGAAGTGGAGCTGTATTGTTTCTTGACGCAACGCGGCGGGTCATTCAATGGGCGCGCACCGCTCCGCAGTCAGCTCTGGGTTTTCCGTGAGAGCTGTGGCGGGCGTTAACCAGACGCTGTGCACGAGCAGGCCATCGTCGGCCATCCACAGCGCCACGGTGTGCACACCTTCGTCCAGCGAGAACAGAAAAGGCGCGCCGCCGCTGGCCGCTGGCAGAGGTCGCCACACAAAATCGCTCACTCCGGCGAAACCGGTGATAGGGATTGCCTTGTCCTCCTCGGAGCGTGGAGAGAGATTGTCCACCTCGCCGAAGACGGCCTGGTTGTTGACCGGAGGGCTGACGCGCTCGCCCTCGGCGTAGGTGGGCGCGCAGCCGCAGGCCAATAGCGCATAGTCGCCGGCGGGCAGCGCCATCTCAAAGAGCAGACCCGGCCCCAACGCTGGCGCGTCCAGGGTCCGGTCGTTGAGCAGCGAGGCGTCCTCGCCAACCGGCGCTGGCGTGAGCGCATCCTGCACAGGCGGGCATCCTTCAAAGGGCGGCGGCGTCTTCCAGGCGTAAGCCAGATCTTCCTGGCCTGGCGGCAGGCGAAGCGCCTGACTGGCAGGCAAGAGAACCCCGGGGATTGCGCCGAGCGTCGCCTCTTCCTCATTGCCGTCCCCCTTTGTCGGCGCAAGGATCACCCAGACGATCTCATGCTGCGTCTCTGCGCCCTCGTCATCAACGGCGGCGATCAAGGTCAGGTAGGGGCCGTCCTCCAGCGCTTCAGGCGCCGCCTCGCCGACGATGGCGCGGCCCTCCTCGTCCTCGATGAACGTCAGATTGGGCGGCAACCCTTCCACCGTGACGGTGAAAACTGCGCTGTCGACGTCGGTCACGACGACGGTGACCGTCACAAGTTCGCCGACGGTCACCGTGTAAATGTCGGCCATTTCGATGCGCGGCGGGTCGTTGACGGCGTTCACCGTAATCGTCACCGGCGCGGTGATGACGCGCTGCAGGTCGTCGCTGAGCTCGACGATGAATCCATCTTCGCCGAAGAAGTCCGGCTCCGGTGTGTACAGGAAAGCGCCGGTCTCTGCGTCGAGCTCGTCGACGACGCCGTGGCGCGAGTCCTCCACCAGGCTGAAATAGACCGTCCTTCCTTCGGCGTGACGCGCCTCCAAAACGCCTTCCAGGGGTTCATCCTCGTCGGTCTCGAACACAAACTCCTCAAAGCGGAAGGGCGCCGGATCCAGTTCGACGGTGATGGTGAAGCTTTGCGTGATCACGGCTCCAAAGGCGTCAGTCGCCGTCAGCAGCACCGGATGGTCGCCTTCATCGTCATCCAGAGGAATGCCCGTGAGAAGAACGCTGGTTTCGTCTTCCTCGAGCGCAACCAGCCGCAGCCAGTCCGGCAGCACCGGCGCTTCGACGGTCAACGCGCCGCCCGCAAGGATCACCGGCCCGGCGGGCGGCGTCTCTTCTTTACCCGCCGCATTTCCTTCATCTGTTGCGTCCTGCTCCTGGAAATTCTCATCGCTCTCGGCTGGAGACTCGGCCTCTTCATCAGTTGTCCCGGAAGCTTCGGTCGTTGCCTCAGGCTCAGGTAGAGGGGCCTCTTCCAATGAGAGCGACGGTTCTGTCGTGTCTCCATCGGCGTGGACATCGGCCAGTGCAAACGTAACCGTGTACATGTAGGTTTGATTCAGATAGGCGATCGTCACCGGTTCGCTGACAACGATCCATTCGGGCGTAGGCGGCGGCACAGGCGTTGCTGTGGCGGTGGGCGTGAGCGTTACCGTGGGGGTCACCGTCGCAGTGGGCGTCGGCGTAGGCGTGGCCGTGTCGGTAACTGTGGCGGTGGGCGTGAGCGTTACCGTGGGGG
>CALFWA010000372.1 GCA_937928035.1 uncultured Caldilinea sp.
GTAAATTCCCGCCGGACCGAGCAGGTCGAGCGTGGCGTTGATGTCCAGGATGGCGGCCATTTTGAAGACCTGCAGCGGATTGAGCAACGAAAGCCAGAGCAGTTGCCCAACCGAAAGCCGCATTGTGAGCGCCGTGCCCATCAGTCCCAGATCGCCCAGAAAGACGAACGCTAGCCAGAGGAACAGCCCGCCGCCGATGGCGACGCCGGCGCGTTTGGACATGGCCGATACCAAAACACCGACGCTCAACATAGCGAGGCTGAGCAGGTAGGTTCTCCCCATCAGGCCGATGTAGGCTGCAGGCGAGCCGGCGCCGTCGGAGATGGTCAGGACAATCCCTGCGATGCCAAAGCCCAATCCCACCGACGCCAACAGGCTCATCGCCAGGCCGAGATACTTGCCTGCAAAGATCTCAGTGCGCGTCACCGGCTGCGCCAGCAGATAAGCGAGCGTGCCTTGCTCTTGTTCGTGCGCCAGGCTCTGGGCGCCGACGGTCAACGCCATGAGCGGGATGATCAACAGCACCAGGTTGATCAGGCTGGCAGCGGTGCGACCGAAGCCTGCGAAGCCTGCGATGCCTGCGCCCGCCAGCGACATGTAAGAGAGCGCCAACGACAGCCCTACAAAGGCGGCGGTGTAGAGCAGGAACCAGCGGTTGCGCAGCGCGTCGCGCAGTTCCTTCTGCGCCAAGGTCCAGATGACGGTGAGGTTCATGGCCGATCACTCCACCTCAAAATCGATCACTTCGATGCGGGCGCGGCTGAGCGTGTGAATCGGCCGCGCCTTTTCGCCGTGCGAAACGTCGACGATCACGCCGACGCCGTTGCGCCGCGCCGCCAGCCCCTCGCCTTGCAACACTTCGAGCGCGCGCTCCACCTCATGCCCGGGCACAATGAACTTCACCTGTGTGCGCAGGCCGACGCGCCTCGCCAGGCTGGCGGAGTCGCAAGTGAATTGCAGCCGGCCACGCTCCATCACGGCCACTGCATCCGCCAGCGCTTCGACCTCTTCGATGCGATGCGAGGTGAACAGGATGGTTTTGCCTGCGGCCTTGACCTGCGCCAAAAGCTGAAGAAGCTGGCTGCGCGCCGCCGCATCCAGATTGGAGGTTGGCTCGTCCATCACCAGCACCGGCGGATCGGAGAGCAGCGCCAGCCCCAGGGCCAGGCGCTGTTTCATGCCGCCGGAGAGCGCGCCGACCGGCTTCGCAAGATGCTCGCTCAAGCCGACCTGCTCCAGCACCGGCTCGATGCGCTCGGCAGGCGCGCCTTTAAGCCGGGCGTAAAATGCAGCCATCTCAAAGGCGGTCATTTCCTTGTAAAAAGCCAGCTCCTGAGGCACGTAGCCGATGCGTTGACGCACCGCGCGTCCTTGGCAGCGCACATCCAGACCGTCGACTCGAATGATCCCCTCAAAGCGCAACAGCCCCAGCAGGCATTTGATGACGGTAGTCTTGCCGGCGCCATTTGCTCCCCACAAAGCAAGCGCGCTCCGCTCCGCTACCTGCAAGGTAAGGTGATCGACGGCGATGAATTTACCGTATCGTTTGGTCAAATCGATGCATTCAATCATGGTTGCCATCCGCCTATGAACGGGCCGTCGCTCGATGCGTCTTGCCTACGTTTGCATATTGTTGCATATTGTCGTCCCTGCAGCCCGCGCATTCCCGTCCACATGATGAACAGCGCCGCAGCGACCATGGCCAGCGCCACGATCAGGTTGGCCGTCGTGGGCGCAGGCTCCAGCCCCGGCGTCGGCGGCAACGCAGGCGGCTGCATCAACGGCGCCGGATCGCTGAGGCGCGGCTGCGGCGCAAAGAGCGGAAACGCCTTCGCCGCCAGGTCCAACGCATCGACGGCCGGGCTGAGCTGGAAGAGCCGCAGCTCCGGATACACGCCGGTCAGAGTGTCGTAGAGGCTCTTGGCCGCATAGGGCAGGTCGCCGATGGCGTCCCCGTCGGCGTCGAAACCGGCGTAGTCGCTCCAGTAGTTGCCGCGGCCGTCCATCGCCCACTCGTTGCGTAGCAAGTGGCCGCCGCCGGCGACGGCCACTTGCTGGCCGTTGTCCAGGAAAATGTTGTCGCGGAAGCGGTTGCGCTCCGTATTGGGCAACATCTCCAGACCGATCTCATTGTAGGCGAACAAATTGTTGCGATAGGTCACCGTGCTCCCCGGCCGCAACGGCGAGCCGTCTGAATAGACGCCGACTCGGTTGGACAGAATGCGATTGCCTTCGAGGAGCACCTCGTTCGCCTCTTTGAGGCCGACGCCATAGCCGCTAGGGCCGCGGTTATTGATGATTAAGTTGCGCTGCAGCTCGAAGTCGCTGCCGTACATTACGTAGACGCCGACTGAATTGTTGCGCAGAATGTTCTCCACAATCACGTGACGGTCGGATTGCATCAGATGAAGGCCGTAGCGACCGTCGGCAAAATCGTTGCCGCGCACAGGGCTATCGGGCGAGTACCAGAGGATGGCATCGCGCGTGTTGCGCATGACGTTGCCCTCGACCAGCGTGCGGGGGCTATAGAAGATTTTCAGCCCATCCCCGCGCCGCGAGATCGGCAGCTCCATGCCGTAAATTGTGTTGCTGCGTACGATGCTGTCCGCCGCTCGCTCCAGATAGATGCCGAACAGCGCGTCTTCGATACGGTTGTTTTCAATCACGCTGGAAGGCGCCGAAACGCGGATGGCGCTGTCCTCGCGGTCAAGTGAAGTTCCGCTGCCGCGCACGATAAAGCCGCGCAACGTCACGTGAGGCGCCGTGATGGTGATGACATTGCCCTGCCCTTCCCCTTGGATCACCGGCCAGAGCTGACCTTCCAGCGTCAGCGGCTTATCGATCCGGATGGGGCCAGCGTAGACGCCGGCAGGCACGAGCAGCGTATCCCCGGGTTTGGCGGCGTCGATCATCGCCTGCAAGGTGGCGTGGCCGCACTGCGCGCTCGTCTGTGGCGTCTGTGTAACGCCCTGCGTCGTCTCCGCGTCCGATGCAAATGCATGCATCTGAAGGGCAAGCAGAATGAAGCCGGACGCAAGCAGAGTCGCCAGCATGGTCTTCATGTTTGAGATGCTGGAAGTCAGACTTTTTGTCACCGTGCACCTCTGAACCGTCAGGCGCGTTCAACGGCCTTCGCCGCTTGCTTCTGTGCATCCACCAGCGGCTTGTAGGCGCGGCGGTGGAAATATAGCCCGATCAGAATCAACGCCGAAGCGACAAACGCCAGCCACAGGCCGATCTCCGGATAGGCCTCCGTACGAAACTGGGCGATCTTGCCGACACCCAAGGCGGGCGGCACGAATGGCTTGACGCTGCTCGACAACGGCGCGGTCGGGTCGAGATTCTGGCCGAAATTTGCAAGCCAAAATTGCAGGTCGGCCAGGAAGAAAAAGGGCAACAGTAGGCCGGGCAAGGCGAGCAGCGCCGCCCACCAGTTGTGCACGAAGATGGCGGCCAGAATCAACAGCGCAATGCCGGTGATCGCAAAGATGGAGACCTGCATCTCAAATTGCGCCGCCTCCTCCAGCCGACGCATGCCGATGTAATGGTTCAGCCCATCGATTTCGGCGACGTCCCCCTGCAGTTGATTGACATAGGCGACGACCTTCAACCCCTGCGGATACTGGGGCGCGTGCAGAGTGAGGCTCCAGTAGGGCAGAAACATCGAAATCACGATCAAAATGGCCGCCGCCGCAAAGATCAGGGTCGGGATCAGGTAACGCGTCCGATGCGCTTTCAATTCATCAGCCGGGACGCGCGGGCCGAGCAACTTTTCCATGTCTGCAGTCATAAACCAACCCTCTCTCTCTGCCTCCTCGCTGAGCGCAGCGGTCGGAGAGAAGAGGAGATGAGCGCCTGAGAGACAAAGCCCAATCGCTCAACGGCTCTGTTCTCGCCACCCTCTCACTCTTCTCTCCCTTTCCCCCTTACGGCTGGACGAACATGTATCCCATCATCTCCAGGTGCAGCGCCGAGCAGAACTCGGTGCAGTAGAAGGCGAAGACGCCATCGTTGACCGCTTCAAACTCGAAGGTGGTTGTTTCACCCGGCTCGATGCTCAGGCTGATGTTGTAGCCGCCGAGCTGGAAGCCGTGCGTGGCATCCTTGGCGGTCTCGATATTGGTGATATGCCAGATCACGTGATCACCCTTCTTAATCTCGATATGATCCGGCGTCAGCCGCGAGCGGATCGAGGTCATAAAGATCTCCACCTGGTTGCCGTTGCGCACGACGCGCTCCTCGCCCGCCTTGGTGGCGTATTTGGAAGGCGCCTGCGCGATCGGATCCCAACCGACTTCTGGGTAAACGTCCCAGGCCTTAATTTTGTCCGTCTTAATGATCTGGGCGTAGTGCGGCTCGCCGATGCCCATCGGCATGTCGTAGATCACCTTCATCTGCCCGCTGCTGATGTCGAGCAACTGGATGTTCTGCGGCAGCAGCGGCCCGACCGGCGCAAAGCGATCGACCGCCCATTTGTTCAGCGCCACCAGATATTTGCCGTCCGGGCTGACGGTGTCGCCCTCTGCGGCTGCGATGTGGCCGACGTTATACTGCACCGGCGTCTTCTCGACCAACGCATAGGCGCTCGGATCGTCGCCGCCCAGCTTCCAGCGGGCGATGGCGCTGTCCAGGAAGAGGCTGGTGTAGGCGTAGCCCTGGTCGTCGAACTGGGTGTGTAGCGGACCGAGGCCAAGCTCCACCTGGGCGTGCATGACGGCGTCGAAGTCGAGCACCGGAATGCCGTAGTCGTCGGTCGTCCATTTTTTGTCGGCGATCGCCTGCTTGATTTTGTCGATCGAGTAGACCGTCACGTGCGGATCGAGTTTGCCGGCCACGACGATGTACTTGCCGTCCGGCGATACGTCGACGCCGTGGGGGCTTTTCGGCTCAGGCGCCAGATAGAGCACGCCTTCCGCCGCCGCCGTCGGGATGCGGATCACTTTCATGCCTTTGAGCGTCTCGTACTTGCCGGCCTTGATGACTTCTTCTGCACGTTTCCAGTTGACGATGTGTAGGTAGTCCATGTCGCGCTGGCTGACGCCCGCCTCAAAGGGAGGATTGCCTTGCGCAACGCCGCCGGTGTACAACTCGGAGTTGAAGGAGTTGCAGAAAGCCCATCCGTCGGAGGCCAGCTTGCCGGCGTCGCAGAGGTCTTGCCAGTACGGCGGAATCTCGACGGCGAACGACTCTTCGGGAAGGATGCGGCCCTTCGAGCGGTCGAATTTCCAGAATGTGATGGTGCCGCGATATTTCTCTTTGTACTCGGAGATCGGCGCGTACTCCCAGCCCAACGGCGTGTTGTACTGGCTGGCCTGCACCACGTACTCGGTGTTCGGCGTGACGAAGGTGGAGCCGTGCGCGCTGATCAGCAACGGATCCTTAACGATCTGCTTGGTCTCGAAATCGCGCAGATCGACGACGGCGACGCGGGCGTGCGTCTTGTCGTTGATGAACAAGTATTCGCCGTCATAGTCTCCGTTCGTCTCACTCAGCGCGGGGTGGTGCGTGTCGCCCATGCGAATCTTGACGCCGTTGACATTGCCTGCATCCAGAATCTGCTCCGACTCCCTGGAGCCGAATCCATACCCTTGCCACGACTCCGGCGTGAAGACGGCGATGTTTTTGAGGATGCGCATCGAGGGAATGCCGGCCACGATCACGTTGCCGGAGTGACCGCCGGACATGAACAACAGATATTCGTCCACCTTGCCGCTCGGGGTGTAGGTCTTGAGCGCAGCGGCGATGTCGTCCGGCGTCAGGCCACGCGCGGCGGCAATCTCCATTGCCGAGGCAGGAAGCCCTCCCTCGACGCTAACCGGCGCCGGCGTGGGCGTCTTCTCTTCACCTCCACAGGCCACAATGCCTATGGCGACCAATGCGATCACCAATGCAATCGTCAAAAATTTCTTCATCATTCTCTTCTCCTTTTCCTTTGTGAAAAGACCAAGGCAACGACAATGAGACCTGGCGTTCGACGTTCAATTTTTTCAGCTTTCGTCTTTCGTTGGTTGACGTCCGGCAAAGACGATCAGAAACGGCAGTGCAATGGCGTCTACCGGGCAGATGTCCTCGCAAAAGGTGCAATAGATGCAGCGTTCTGGGTAAAGCAACATCGCCTTGCCGTGCATCTGCGCCAGCGCCTGCGTTGGACAAATCTCGACGCATCGTTCACAGCCGGTGCAACGTGCAGCGTCAATTTGTGGAAGCAATGAATCGTTCATAAAATCCTCTGATCAAGCATGAGGATGCGTCTGAACGCACGCAGATCAGGCGCAGCGCACAATGTCGTTCTTTTGAATGCAGAATAAAAAACTTTCGACGCCGATGCTGCGACTTTAGTCTCAGGGAGGCCAGGTAGTTTTGATTTCGGGAAAAGAACTAAAGAACTGGTGAAAGCGCAAAGGATTGAGTCGACGCAAAACGATTCTATAGATGGACGAGGGCTGCTGATTTTTCTTGAAAATGAGGATTTTTATAGTGAACACTCAACCGGTGATCTCTTCCATCGCTCTGAACGGGCGCAAGCGACGATTTGCGCTGTTGTTGATCTGCCTGTTGCTGACCTTCTGGATATCTCCCCTCGCCGCCCAGAACGATGTAGACGCCCCTGTGGCCGCCACCGTGCTGAGAAATGCAAATCTGCGCGCCGGCCCCGGCACGAACTTCGCCATCGTGGGCAGCGCTCGCGCCGGCGACGTCGTGCAGATTGTCGGGCAAAATGCAGCCGGCAACTGGTACAGGCTGGACACAGGAGCGTGGATCGCCGCCTTCCTGGTGCGCCTGGAAACCGAGGAGCAGGGGAGGCCCGTAGCAGGCGTTCCTGTCGGCGCCGTCGCCGCCCAGGTGGTGTATGTCGTCGACGGCGACACGATCCGCGTGCGGCTCAACGGCGTCGAACGCTCCGTCCGCTACATCCTGATCAACGCTCCGGAGTCTGATCAGCCCTTCGGCCCAGAGGCGACCGCAGCCAATCGTCGCCTGGTTGAAGGCAGAACGGTCTATTTGCTCAAGGATGTCAGCGAGACGGATCGGTACGGCCGGTTGCTGCGATATGTCTTTCTGGCCGATGGGACGCACGTCAACGCCGAGCTGGTGCGTCAAGGCTATGCACATCTTGCCACTTTCCCGCCCGATGTGAGCCGGCTGGCGGAGATTCGCGCCGCCGAACAAGAAGCGCGCGCAGCAGGGAGAGGACTCTGGGGAGCAGGATCTTCCAATCCTCCGCCGACGCCTGCCCCCGCCAGGGGCGGAGGCAATCCCTGGCCGGCGTACACGTGCGAAAACGATCCCTCTCCCCCTCCCGATCCGGCCTGCCCGATCAAGGGTAACATCAGCCGCAACGGCAAGATTTACCACATGCCGGGCCAGCGTGACTATTGCAGAACCGTGATCGACGTGCGCCGAGGAGAGCGCTGGTTCTGTTCTCCTCAGGAAGCCGAGGCGGCCGGGTGGCGCGCAGCGCGACGATAAAAATAATAGAAGGGACAAGATAAGAGCGTGAGGTTTTTCCTTTGCTCACCTTAAGTGCAAAGGGGTACAATCCAGAGCTATGGATGTTGCGGGTTCTTTGCGGATTGTCGTTAACGGCTGGATGGCGGGGCGCCTCGCCAGTGGAAGCGGTCAATACCTCGCCCATCTGCTCGATTGGTTGCCACGTATGGCGCCTACGGCCAGGATTGCGCTGTTGCAGCCGGTGCATCGCGCCACGGCGGAGACAGGGCCGGAGGAAAGTCGCCGACGCTGGCCGCAGGTCGAGGTCGTTCCTGTGCCGTTGCCGCCGCTACCGGAGAACATTGCGAAAGTGTGGTGGGAGCAGGTAGCGGCCCCACGCGCGGCCCATCGCCTCGGCGCAGACGTGTACTTCGTGCCTTACTGGGCGCCCCCGGCCTGGAGTCCACTCCCTGTTGTCGTGACTATTCACGACCTAATCCCCTTGCTTCTGCCGGCGTACCGCGGCGGTCTTCTACAACGTCTATATGTCCATTTAGTTAGCTGGACAGCTCATTGCGCGACCGCCATTCTGACGGTCAGCGAGGCTGCCGCGCGCGACATTGTGGCGCATTTACAAGTGGAGCCTGCACGCGTGCGCGTTGTCCATCACGGCCCAAATCAGGAAGGCTTCGCAACGGTTGACGCTGCCCATCTGCAACGCGTGCGCGTCCGGTACGCGTTGCCTGCGCGTTTTTTTCTGTACCTGGGCGGCTTCGACGTGCGCAAGAATGTGCAGGCCGTGATTGAAGGGTACGCCCGCTTCCGCGCACGCGGGGGCGACCCGACGATCAAGCTTGTGCTGGCGGGCGCGCTGCCGACGCAAGACACTCCCTTTTTCCCCGACCCGCGACGACTGGCGAAAGAAGCCGGGTGCGCCGCCGATGTGCACTTTTGCGGTTGGATCGAAGAAGAAGATAAGCCCGCCCTGTACGCGCTGGCGATCGCCTTCGTCTTTCCCAGCCTCTACGAAGGCTTCGGAATGATGCTGCTGGAGGCGATGCAAGCGGGAACGCCGGTGATCACCAGCAATGGATAAAGAAGCGGAGGCCGCCGCTCATGCGAATCGGCAGCCTCCGGCTGAGGGGCGCAGAGGCTATTGGGTGCGCGGGACGAAACAAACTTGCTCCGGCGCCAGGGCAGGGTGGTTGTAGCCGAAGTGATCGGTGATCTGCCAGGTCAGCGTCTCCTTGTCGAAAAGCGTCTGCAACCTCTGGCAGGCCAGGGCGGCGTCCTTCTGGGCGATGTAGAGCTCTAACCACTGGGCTGCAGCTCTTGCGTAGGCGCTGTCGCCTTGACCTTGTTGCAGCGCAGCCAGACTCTCCTGGGCGGCTTCCAGATCGCCGGAAAGCGCCTGCACCTGCACCAGTCGGAACATAGCCAGCCCCTGCAACAACTTCAGCTCTTCCGGCGCAGGAATGCCGTAGATCGAGCACGCCCTCAGCGACGGATCGAGCGCGGCGCGATAGAGGTCGAGCGCCGGGCCGTAGCCGAGAATATCGGCTGCGTGAAGCGCAATATCCGCCTCGATCAAGCGCAGCCCCATGCAGTTGCTGTTGCTGTTGTTGCGATCGTACGTCCAGCTCAGCCGGCGGAAGGGGCGGCCATCGACGCTTCGCCAGATTTCCTCATGTTCGATCTTGAGACCACCGTCGGGCGCTCCGCTGACGCCGCCGCGCAACACGAGCTGCAGCCCCTGGCCGGGCAGCTCCGGCGCGGCCTCCGTAAATTCGGCCTCGCCTTCCGCAATGATCGCGCCGGGCTCGATGATCGGGATGTACGCTCTGCGTTGGCGATCCCACGTCACGATCTGCACTTCTTTAACGCAGAAGGTCGAACAGCCGTCGACCGCCCAGGCGAGATCGATGCGCTGGTCGCCGTTGAGGTCATCGGCGGCCAGCAGCGTGGGCTGGCCGTAGACCTCCGGCGCATAGACCAGCGCATAGCCTGCGCTTCCGCCGTGGTAGAGCAGCACGGCCCCCTGGGCGCCGCCCGGCCCGAAGCCGAGGTCGCTCACGATGGTGGGCAGGAACAGGGCGTCTCCCACGCTGTCGCCGTTGAAGTCGGCCAGCAACATGCCGCCGCGTTGATCCGTCATGCCGTCGCACAGGCGCAGCCAGGTTTCCACAATCAGCGGATCTCCTTCCGCCAACGTGAGCACGATCGGCAACGCAGTCGTGTATTCATCGAGCGTCTTGGGGCAGTCGGGCAGCTCGCCTGCCGGCTCCGCCGCCATCGGCGCCACTGCAGAGAGGTCGGTCGTGGCCGTGAGCGTGAAGAGCGGCGTGATCGGCTGGCTCGCCTCGATGGCGGATGCCGGGCCCTCCGCCGCTTCGCCGGTTGGCGCCGTCTGGTCGATGTCGAGCACAGGGCAGAGATCGGCGGCGGTGAAGGTGGGGTTGGCGTATCCATAGTCGGAGAGCGCCTGGTGCGCCTCCGGATGGGTTTCGGCGTAGGCGGTCGCAGCGGAGCAGGCCGCCGCAGCGTCTCCGGTCGACGCGTAGACCTCCAGCCAGGCCTTGGCCAGCGGCGTAAAGGGCGAAGTCGGGAAGACGTCCTGCAGTTGCTCCACCGTCTCTGCAGCCAGCGCCGGCGCGCCTTCGTACCCGTGGAGCACGGCCAGACGAAAGAGGCTGAAGCTGCGCAGTTCGTTCATCTCATCGCTGCGCTGTCCACATTTGACCAGCGTGCGATTGGTGACCGCTTCGGTGTACAGCTCGCGCGCTGGCGCGAGGCCGAGCTCCTGATGTCGAGCCAGCGCCTCGTTGGCGTCGAGCACTTTGAAGTACAGGCAGTTGCTGGGCGCGTAGACTCTCTCCAGAAGTGTATAGGGGGCGCCGTCGACGCTGCCCCAGACTTCGGTGCGTTCTCGTTGCGGGCCGGCGCCGATGCTGCCATACTGGCCCCCTTGCAGCACAATCTCGCGCCCCTGGCCGCTCTCGCTCGCCTCATCCAGTTTAACTTCGGCGTAGGCCATGACGATCGTGCGCTCCGTCCAGTCGATCCAGCTTGAGCCATCCCAGCTGCGCACCAGCACTGCGTCGAAGCAGGTGCTGGCCCCGCAGGTGGTGTCCACCCAGATCAGGTCGGGCTGACCGTCCAGATTGACGTCATCCGCCGCCAGGATGCTCACCCGGCCGGCCGGTCGCGCCTGATAGCCGAGCGCATACCTCGCGTCATCGCTCATCAAAATGAGCAGCTCTTGTTCGGGCTGCGCCGAGTCGGAATAGGGATTTTCAAGCACGATTGCCCAGTCCGCGACGCCGTCGTCGTTCCAGTCGCCGCTGCGCGCGTTGTTCATGACCAGCGCCTCGCAGTTATCCAGGAACGTCAGCACTGCGTCCATATTGCTCGAGTTGGCGAGCATCTCCGCAATGCGCGCGGGGTAATCGGCGAACGCAGCGGGGCAGGGAGCGGACGCCTCCGCCGGTTCCTCCAGTGCGGGCGTCTCCGTGGCTTCGGTTTCCTCGGGTGTAGGCGTGGCCGCAGGCGAGGGCGTCGAGGTGGCCGAGACAGGCGCAGGGATGATCAGTTGTTCATTGCGGAAGAGCACCAATCCCGGACGCACAGCCCGCGGGTTGGCGGCGTGCAGAGCTTCGGGGCTGACGCCGAATTTTTGTGCGATGCTGTTCCAGGATTCACCCGGCTGCACAGTGTAAATGCGCTGGCCAGCTTCGTTCGTGGGCAGGGCGAGGATGGGGTCGGGCGTGACTGTGAGGGTGACTGTCGTTGGCAAGGTCGTCGGCGTTGCAGCCGTGGGTGTGGCCTCGCTGCGCACAGGCAAAATCAACACTTCGCCGACCAACAACCAGCCGGTGGGGCGCACGGAGCGAGGGTTGGCGGCCTGCAGCTCTCCGATCGGGATGCCTGTCTTGCGCGAAACGCTTGTCCATGAATCTCCGGGCTGCACGACATAAGTGGGCGCCGGCGCAGGGGTCGCCGTCTGCGCCTCCACGCGCGCGCCGAAACTTTCCGGCAGCGCCAACGCCGCAATCAGCAGCGCGAGCGAAGCCAGGGACAACACCGTCCGTCGAAAGCCTTGCTTTCCGAGGGTGGC
>CALFWA010000373.1 GCA_937928035.1 uncultured Caldilinea sp.
GACGGCAATCCGAGCCTGTTGATCGACCCGGTCAGCAACAATCTTACGCAAATGGGCCGAAAATACCGCGATCTGATCGCCGCCACAACCACGCAGCCGAACCTGGTGATCGATCGGGTCTTCGCCGATCTGGTGGACGCCGATGCTCAAAGCGGCGTCGGGACGGCGATCCTGCGCGTCAGCATTCGCAACAACGGCAACACGCCGACGACCGCTCCTTTCCAGGTCAAGTTTTATCGAGACGCCGGCATGACGCAACTGATCGGCCAGGCGACGGTGCCGGCCGGCTTGGAAGGATGCGCCGTCAACGACACCGTCGTCGAGGTCGAATGGGAAAACCTGAACCCGGGCATCTATCGCTACTGGTTCTCTGTGGACAGCGAAGGGGCGATCGGCGCAAGCAAGACGGGAAGCTCGGTCGTCATCGTCGACCCCAAACGGCTCTTCTTGCCGATGCTGCAGCGATAGCGCGCGCCTGATCTTGCGTCCTCTTTTCAGGATTTCTACCGTGCGAGGGAATCCTATGGTAATATAGGACGCATGTTGGGTTCTAAGCAAGGTTGAAGAACAGATGCAAAGCAGGCTGTATGGCGATACAGCCTGCTTTTGTTGCCGGAAGCAGCCTGTGTAGAGTCATGGTCAGGAGTCTCATAGTCAGGAGGAGTGCACGATGACCCCCCTTTGCAAGCGATGCAAAATCAGGAGCGTCCGGGCGTCGCTCATCGCTTTCTGTCTGACGACTGCGTTGATGTTTTCCACGGCGGCGCCGACTCAGGCCACGCCGACGGAGCCGCTGTGCCGGTTTGGCGTCAATCATCACGGTCAGCCCAACCTTACGTCCATCAACGGCATCAGGTCATTGAACGCTGGCTATTTCATCGACTACACCGCAGACGCAGCAGCCAAACCCTCGGGCATGCGGCAGTTGCGCATGGTGCGTCTTAAGCAACCTGATAAAAATAACACGAACTACACGGTCAGCCCTAGCCTTTCCACCATCACGGCCATTGCGCAGGCCAACCCCGGCTCATTCTGGTTGATCGGCAACGAGCCAGACCGTATTGTCTATCAGGATGACTTGACGCCTGCAGCATACGCGCGCGCCTATCGAGAACTGCGCCAGACCATCAAGGCGGCGGATCCAACCGCTCTCCTGGTGGCGGGCAACATCGTGCAGGCCAGCCCGCTGCGCTTGCGATATCTCGACCAGGTGTTAGCGGCGCATCGAGAAGCCTACGGCGCCGAGATGGAGGTGGACGCCTGGGGAATTCATGCGTTTATTTTGAATGAACAGCCTGGGCAGTGGGGCGCCGACATCCCTCGCGGCGTGTCATCTGAAGGGGCGTGGGCGCTAACAACAGACCAAAACGCCGATTTTGACCTGTTTCGGCAACAAATCGTCGCCTTCCGCAACTGGATGTATCGCAACGGCTATCGCAATAAGCCGCTGTACATCACGGAATACGGCGTGTTAATGCCGAACTATCCCGGCTATGGACCATTTTCCCCTGCACAGGTGAGCGCCTATATGACGCGCACCTTTGACTATCTACTCAACGCAACCGACCTAAAGATTGGGTATCCCGCCGACGGCTATCGCCTGGTGCAACACTTTTCGTGGTACAGCGTCAATGACAAAGCTAAGCTGGTGAACGGTCAATGGCAAGGGTTTAACGGCTACCTGTTCGACCCCGACCTCGGCAATCAACGATCCCCCATGGGGGATGCCTATGCAAATTACACCGCTCAACTGACGAGCAAAGTAGACCTGCTGGTCACGGACATGCGTTTTACGCCGCCTGCTCCGTTCGCTGGCGACGGACCGGTCACGGTGACGATCCAGGTTGACGTCGGCAACGCCGGCAACACGGTCTCTGCCAAAGATTTCACGTTGCGCCTCTATCTAGGCGATCCCGACGAAGGGGGTGCCCCTCTGATGGGTGCGGAATTCTCCGGCGCGCTGAAGGGCTGCGGAGATAGCCGCACCTTTGAATATGTATGGCCCAACGTCGCCCCAGGAACGTATGAAATTGTGGCGGTCATCGCGCCGGGCGCCAGCGTCACAGAGGTGCACTCCTTGAACAATCGGCTGTCGCGCCCGTTTTTTTTCGCCACAGACCTGATTCACCTGCCGCTGGTGCACCATCCATGACGAGATGCGGTGCAGATCGATGATGCCGGACAGCATGAACGCAAAGCTTCAGAATACAGAGTCCGACCGACCTTTGATCGAAGTCGTCAACGTCTCCAAACGTTTTCGCCTGCACCGCGAACATGAGCGCTCCCTTCAAGACGTGTTCATTCGGCTGTGGAAGCGTAGGCGTTCGCAGCCCGAATATTTCTGGCCGCTGCGCAATCTATCGTTGCAGGTCTATCCGGGCGACAGCATCGGCATTCTCGGACAAAATGGCTCCGGCAAGAGCACGTTGTTGAAGGTGATCACCGGCGTGTTGCCGCCCACCAGCGGCTACGTGCGCATCAACGGGCGCATCGCCTCCTTGCTAGAGCTTGGTGCGGGCTTCCACCCTGACCTGACCGGGCGCGAAAACGTCTTCCTGAACGGCTCGATCTACGGCATGGACAACGCCACGATTCGCCGGAAGCTGGACCAGATCGTCGAATTCGCCGAGATCGGGGACTTCATCGACACGCCGGTCAAGCACTACTCCTCCGGCATGTACGTACGCCTGGGCTTCTCGGTGGCGATCCACACCTCGCCAGACGTCCTGATCGTCGATGAGGTGCTCACGGTCGGCGACCAAATTTTTCAACAAAAATGCTTGCAGCGCATCTACGAGATGAAAGCGGCCGGCGTCGCCATCGTGCTGGTGTCGCACAACCTGGAGGACATTCGACGGCTGTGCGACCGGGCCATCTGGCTGCAGAACGGCGTCGTCCGCGCCGACGGACCGGCGGCCGACGTCGTCGACGATTATCTGGCCTACACCAATGAACTCTACTATGCTAAACGTCGCGCCGAGCAGGCTGCCGCCGAAGAAAGAACCCCAGAGCTTTCGGCGCAGACCGAACAGCGGCGCTGGGGGACGCATCAGGCCGAAATCGTGCGCGTCGAGCTGTGCAACGAAAAAGGCGAGGTGGTCGATCAATTCCGACAGGGCTCGACGTTATGCGTGCGCATGCATTACAGGTGCCACGAGCGCATCCTGCGCCCCACGTTTGGCCTGGCCATCTATCGCCAAGACGGCGCCCATGTGAACGGGCCAAACTCGGTTGACGAAGGCTACCATATCGACGCCATTGAGGGCAGCGGCGTGATGGAATATCGCATCGACTCGCTTCCTCTCAACCCCGGTCGCTATGAGCTGACCGTGGCGATTTACAACCGCAACTCCACGATCGCCATCGACCATCACCACCGCATGTAT
>CALFWA010000374.1 GCA_937928035.1 uncultured Caldilinea sp.
CCGTGTTGATCATCATCTCCCAGCGCGTCGGTCTTGAAGGCGTATGGATGGTTGGCCTTATGGCGGGCGTCATCATTTTGGTGATCGGTCTTCTACGCATGGGGCGCTTTGTAGCGTTCATTCCTTCTTCCGTGATCACCGGCTTTACTTCGGGGATTGCCTTCATTATCTTTGTTGGGCAGATTGACAATTTTCTTGGCGCGAAAACAGAAGGCGCAGAATCGGCGGCGCTCAAATTCCTCGGCTATTTCCGCGGCGGCTTTACGCCTGAATGGACGGCGGTTGGGATCGGGCTGGTCGTGATTGCGATTATGGTGTTTTGGCCGGCTCGTCTCGGCCGTTATGTGCCTGGCTCGCTGGCGGGCATCGTCGTCGCTACGCTGATCGCGGTCGTGACAAACTGGCCGGTGGCATCGATCGGTGAAATTCCGCGCACAATTTTGCTCGATCAGCGGTTGCGAGTGGAGGCCATTCCCTGGAATCGCATTCAAGAGCTGATTGTGCCTGCCTTTTCTGTGGCCGCCTTAGGCGCCGTCGAATCGTTGCTTTGCGGCGCCGTGGCTTCTAAAATGACCGGCATCCGACTTCAGGCGAACCAGGAACTGATTGCCCAAGGCGTCGGCAACATCTTGATTCCCTTCTTCGGCGGCGTGCCGGCCGCTGCTGCAATCGCGCGTTCTTCTGTTGGAATTAAGTCGGGCGGATAGACGCGCATGGTGAGCATCATCCATGCGCTGGCGCTGCTGACCTCGGCGCTGCTCCTTGCCCCTGTGATTGCAAGGGTGCCGTTGACGGCGTTGGCGGGTGTTTTGATGGTGACGGCAGTGCGTATGAACGAGGGAGAGGCGATTCGTTTTATGTTCTCTCACCGCTTCAAGACGGGGATGGTGACGTTTCTAATCACCTTTTTGGCCACGATTACGCTTGATCTGACGCAGGCGATCGTCATCGGCGGCATCATTTCGGCCGGCATCTTCATCAATCAGGTAGCGAACCTTGAAGTCGACATCCGCACAGTGGATGTGGAGCGGATGCGGGCGCGCGGCATGGATGTTAAAACGAACTGCAAGTACATCCGCGTCGCCTACTTGACCGGACCGCTCTTCTTTGCCGCGACCAATACTTTTAATGAAGCGTTTGCGCATGAGGAAGACGTTGACTTTTTGATCCTTTCCATGCGGGCGGTTCCATTGATCGATCTTTCCGGCATCGAGGCGCTGCACCATCTCCACGAGACGATGGCGGCGCAAGGAAAGACGTTGATGCTTGCGGCAGTGCATCCCAAGTTGATGCGCATGCTCGAACGAGCTGGATTGGACGAGCTGATCGGCAAAGAGAACTTCTTCTGGAGCGCAGACCGCGTCATCTTGGTCGCCGAGGCCCGCCATGAGCATCGCAAATTACAACAGATCACGGAAATTGAGATGGTGCCACCGGTGGAGATGACGGCAATGCCGATCTAACAACAATCAGAACGCCGGTCAGAGACTCAGAGCCCCTGATCGGTGTCTCCGCTGAGCGGATGAAGCTTTTGCCTCAGCGTCTCACAGCAGGAAGAAAGACAAATTGATTGATGTTCACTCCTCGAATCTGTGTGGCAACCTGGCTGCCGTTGCTGTCGGCGTAGCTGTTCACCAAAGCAGTGCTACCAACGGTCAACGCGCTGTCCAAATCATTGAGGTCGGTCGCCGGCGTGACTATAAATGTTTGACCGCCGATCTTCCATGTCGTGGCGTTGAGAACAGCAGCTCCATGAACGCCGCCTTTGTCTTCAATCCGTCCTACGTGCAGATTGGACCCGGCTCCGGGCGGCACATGCGTCTCTAGTTTGTAGATGAAGTTGACGCCACCGTTCGTGCTGTATTCAACTTCCACATAGGCGCCAATCGCCAACAGGCCGTGCTCTTCCTTGAACTTAGTGGTTTGATCGGCGATAAAAGCTGTTCCATTGATGATCCACTCACCGTTAAAGCTGTTGGCGGGTTTTTGTTGAACGAACCCATACATCTTGAAATGATTTGGATGGCTCGCTCCGCCATCATCATCGGTGGTTTCGATCTTGAGTGCGACCCGATTGTTGCCAGCGTCTAGATAGTATTTGACCTTCACTCTGACGCCCACTGCGAACGGACCATCTTCCTCCTCAAAACGCGTTGCAGCATTGGCTGTGTACATGAAGCCGCCGATAGTTCAGGCGCCGATCCGTCCGCTCGAGGGCATGGACTCAATCAACCCGTATGCATGCCCCCTGTATCTGTGATGCGAGTCATCATCGTGCTCGTCGTCTTTGGTTTCGATCTTAATGGCATGATGAACGCCGCTGCTGTCTGTGTAAAACTTTACTTCGACTAGGACGCCTTGGGCAAAGATGCCATCATCCTGCTCGAATTGGGTGCTCGCATCCGCTATGAAACTCATGCCGCCGATCATCCATTCCCCGATCAAACCGGCAGGAAAGCTGTTGATGATTCCATACAGCTCACCATGCGAAATTCCATCATGATTCCCGGAGCATTTATAGTCGCGCTCGGTGGAGAGTTTGACAAGCGCCATAGAGTTCATTTGATATTTTGATATTTCACCTCAACGCAGACGCCGACGCCAAAACCCCCGTGTTCTTGCTCGAAGCGCGTGTTGCTGTCGGCCATATAGCTGACGCCGCCGATCGCCCAGCCGCCGAGTAGATCGCCCTGCGGCATGGCTTCAACCCGACCATAGCGTTTCATCTCGTCGTCGTCGCCGCTGCCAGAGCCGTTGCATTTATAATTTTCTTCGCTGCTAATTTTGATCGCCTCATAGCCGGAAGCGATGACTCGATACTTCACCTCTGTGCAGGCGCCGGGTTGTAAAGCGCCGTGTTCCTGTTCAAGCACTGTGCTCGATGTGGCGATGAAAGTGCGTCCTTTCACAACCCACTCCCCCTGGACGCCAGAAGGTCTTGACTCTAGGATGCCGTACCATTTAGGCCAGTCGTCATCGTCGGCTGGGCTGGCCACAACGACAGGTATACTGAGCCAGAGCAGAAGTAAGAGTGTGACGACGCTGAATGCCATGCGACGCATGCAAATTGTTCGATGATTCATCAGATAGCTAATATACGGAAGCTGGAGTTTTGCGGGTTAAAAAGCTGCAATGGCCGTATTAAGTAATCTGTTGAATGTTCTTGAACAAACATGATAAACTGAGGATATGCCAAAAGCCAGAGACTAGACAATCAATCGTATGAAATTTCGATCTGTTTCTTCTTGTAAAATAAGACAAGGATATAGGGCATGCGGATTCCAGACGTGATCTGATGAACGGCTTTTTCCGAGATGAAAATACTTCAGCTTCCCGAGGATCGCTTTGTCGAGTTCGATGGCATGAGGCTCCGTTATTGGGTGGAAGGCGAGGCCGGCCCCAACTTTGTTTTCATTCACGGCATCGGCGGCGCAGTCGACGTCTGGCGCAAACAGTTCGAACATCTGCCAGGGACGCACCGAGTGCTCGCGCTGGATCTCCCCGGCTGCGGTCGCTCCGCCATTCTGGCCCACTACCCTCCTGATCCCTTGAGAATGCTGGCTGCAGCGGTGCAAGGCGTAATGCAGGCGGTCGGCATGGAGCGGGCGACGCTGGTTGGCTCTTCGCTAGGCGGGGCCGTAGCCGTGGAGTTCGCCATGCGCTGGCCGGAGATGGTCTCATCGCTGGTGTTGATCGCGCCTGCGGGTATGACGTACCAGGTGGCGTGGTCGCTGCGCCTTATGACCATTCCGTGGGTAGGAGAACTGTTGACGAGGCCGAGCCGAGCTCGCATGGCGCAGGCGATCCGCCAATGCGTCGCCGATCCCGCCAGCGTTGAGGAAGATGACATTGATCGCGCCTTCGCAATGGCGAGTTTGCCAGGGGCGCAGACGGCGTTCCTGCGCCTCTTGCGCGCCTACGCCAGCCTCTTCGGCCTGGACCGGAGAGAGCTACGGCGTCTCCAGCAGGGTATGCGCGCCATTCAAGCGCCGACGCTTCTCATCTGGGGCGGACGCGACCGCATCATCCCGCTTTCCGCCGCTTACGTCGCATTGAAACACCTCCCCAACGCCGGGCTGATCGTGCGCCCTGACGGCGGGCATCTAGTCTTCGTGGATGAGCCGGCGTGGTTCAATCGCACGCTCGTCGAGTTCGTGCAAGCGCCGGAGGCGATGCTTGCGGCGCTGCGGACACAGGCGCCTGCGCCAACCGTTGAGCCATTCCCCGTTCCACGGTTGGCGAGATTGCGTGCGCTGCCCGCCATGACCGCCTCGGTGCAGATGAACCCGCGTGCCAGAACTTTGGCTGCGCTCGCCTTGCTGGCGCTCGTTGCGCTCCCTATCGGTCGAGGAGCGATGCGACGGCCCTGACGTTAAATCCACCAGTTTAGAATTTTAATGGTAAAAACGCATGAACGCCCCGCATCGCATTGACTCGCCGAACTACGACCCCCGTCCGATCAATGTTCGCTTTCTCGTGCTCCATTACACCGCAGTCGACCGGGCGCGCACGCTGGAAATCTTCACCGATTCTGCGCGCAAGGCGGCTGCGCACCTCGTCGTCGATGTGGACGGAGCCATCTACGAATGTGTACCCTGTTGGGAAGGAACGGCGCTGCGCGGCTGGCATGCGGGCGTCAGCCGCTGGAACGACGGCCAGACGCTCTGGGAGGGGTTGAACGATTGGTCGATCGGCGTCGAGTTGGTCAATTTCAACGGCAATCTCTTTCCGTTCAGCGAGGCGCAGTACGCCGCGTTGGAGGCGATCGTTGTGCACTTGCGGCGTTGCTATCCGGCGCTCAACGACGCCAACGCCGTGCTCGGCCATGAGCAGATTGCAGGCTTCCGAGGCAAGGCCGATCCGGGCTGGCGCTTCGATTGGCCGCGCTTTTTCGCCGCCTGTTATCCGGGCCAGATTGCACCCTTGCGTCCGCCCGCCTGCCCGGCGACGCTGTGCGACGCCCTTGCGTGCTTAGCCGAGTTCGCACCGGTTGAGCCAAACGCGGCCAACGCCTTCTGGGAGCGCGTCAGCCTGCTCACAGAGACGGCGGTGGCGCTGGCGCACGGTGATGATTTGTGAGACCGAATCTTCGTAACGAGGAGAGCTGAAAGGGAAATGCGCTCGATTGTGTTGCTGGCTGTGGCGCTCGTGTGCGCCTGGCAGGCCATTGCCTTGTTCAACTTTGCACAGGCCGATGCCGCTGCACTGACCGTCGACGTTTTACCCAATGGGGGGCTCTTCATCTTGGGCGATCCTATTCGCATCCGCGTGGCGCAGACCCCCTCCTTCGTGCGCTATCGCCTGACCGACGCCTACGGCGCCGCCGACTGGATGGTCAACGGCGAAGTCTTCGAGGGCGAAGGCTCCGTGCAAGCGGAGCCAGATGGCGCCTGGCTCTCCTTGCCCACGGACCAGTTGACGCGCTACGGCTTCTACCGGTTGAACCTCTTCACCGACCGGGGCAACTCGGGCGATCTCTTCATCGGCCTCGTGGACCCTATTCTTCGGCTTGGGCCGGACAACCGCTCGCCAATAGGCTTTATCATCGCCATTGACCCCTATTCAGAATTTGCGAGTCAGATTGCGCATCTAGGCGTCAAGTGGGTGCACTTTGATGTATCCGTAGATGCCGACGACAGCGTGCTGGAGGCATTGAGGTCTGAGGTGCGCGCGTTTGTGGCGCAAGCTCTGGCGCACGACGTCACGCCGATCTTCAAGCTTATCGGCGGCGCGCCGCCGGGCGCAGAAAACTACACCGGCGCGTTCTACCAGAACCTGCGCAGCGTGGCTCAGGCTTACCGTGGGCAGGTCCGTTATTGGATCGTCGGCAACGAGATCGACGGCTGCGGCTGGTGGAGGCCATGCGACTTTGCGCTCTACGCAACCTTCCTGCGCGGGGTGGCGCAGACGCTGCGCGAGGTGGAGCCGCAGACGCGCATCCTGGCTGCGGACTTCTACCAGGGCGATTCGGCTGCGCTGCGCACGCTGCTGGAGGCGCAGCAACAGACGCCAGACCTGGCGCTCTTCGACGTGTTGAGCGTGCATTACCTTGAGGAGGGGGACGGCGAGGCGCCCTCTCCCGACGGCTGTTGCGGCTCTATCGAAACCTACCGCCAGGCCATGCAGCACTACGGGATCACGCGGCCGATCTGGAACACCGAGGCGCTCTCTCCACTGCGCGGGGGCATCCACTGGCCTGCGAACGAGACGAGCTACTTTCGCGGAGGCGAGGCCGTACCCCTGCTCTCGCCCGCCAAGACCGTCGCCGGCAACCTGGCCGTAGGTGCGGAGAAGATTTTCTTCTTCAGCTACAACTACGATCAGCAGCTGCTCGATACGCAGGAGAACCCGGCGCGCACGTTGACGGAGCGCGCTCTGACCGTGCGCGCCCTGGCCGATCATCTGCAGACCGCAACGCACCACAGCAGAGTGAGCGCATCGCTCGCTTTTGTGGAAGGTCACTTTTTCAAGAACGGCGACGAGACCATCTTGATGATCTGGAGCAACGAGGCGAACCGCGACGTGAAAGCGACGCTGCACGGCGCCGACGGCCCGGTCGATCTTTTTGACCCGCTGGGAAACGTCTACCCGCTGCGCGCTGACGGCGATCGAGTGCATTTTCGCGTGCACTATGAGCCGCAATTTTTGCGTGGTTTCACAAATCTGCCCACGCTGACCTTTGAGAATGAGACGAACCAGGCACCCTTCTTTACGTCACAGCCCATTACGACGGCGAAGGTGGGTCGGCGCTATTACTACAACGCCGAGGCCTATGACCCCGACCCCACGGGCGAGCGCAACGCGCTGTCGCCGTTGACCTACGCGCTTGAGCAAGCGCCGTCAGGCATGCAGATCGATACAGGCGGTGGAGTCCTCACGTGGACGCCGGCTCAGCCTGGTCGCTTCGCCGTGCGCGTGCGCGCCGAAGACCCGCAGGGATTCGCTGCAACGCAGTCGTTCGAGATCGTCGTGGCGGGCCAGAATGAGAACGCCGCGCCGCAATTTCTCTCCCGCCCGCGCACCACCTTCGGCGCAGTGGGGTTGCCCTTTGCCTACAACGCCAATGCTACAGACCCAGAGCAGGGGACGCTCGTCTATCAGCTCACGCAGGGGCCCACCTGGCTGACCATCGACTCGGCCACCGGCTACCTCTACGGCGTTCCGAACGAGACGGGTGCATTTCCTGTGACAGTGCGCGTCGTCGATGCACAGGGAGGCGAGGCGGAGCAGCAGTTTACGTTGCGGGTGCAAGACGCAGGTCTGCCCCCACCCGTCATCGGCCCGCACCGCATCCATCTGCCCTGGGTGCGACGGTGAATCGACTTTGCGCCTCAACAGACTTGCATGACGCCCGAGGCTTTGACGACTTCGCCGGGCTATGCTATGGTATCCTACGGTAACAGTTGCCCGCGTAGCTCAGCAGGATAGAGCGAGGATCTCCTAAGTCCTAGGTCGCTGGTTCAAATCCAGCCGCGGGCGCTCTTTTTTTGCACCTTCACCGGCAAGAGCGCACCGCAAGGTTTCACAGCAGAAAGTTCGGCGGCGCAACGCCGTTTTGATCGCAGATTCATGCATGGAAGGGTGTGCATATGGCTACAGGATTGGTCGTTCTTCTGGAAATTGCGCCGGGCCGTCGAGATGAGTTTGTGGAGCTGGCGCGCGCCCACGCACAGCGCTCCCTGGCGCTCGAGGAAGGCCGCTGCCTGAACTTTGAGGTCTACGTGCCCGTCGAAAGCGAGACGCAGGTGATCCTCGTCGAAAAGTATGTCGACGACGACGCGTTGCAGGCGCACTGGGATTCGGCGCACATGGCGGCCTATCTGGCCCGCGTGAGCGACCTCATCGTTAGCCGAACTCGCTACCGCTGTCAGGTGTAGGGATGGCTGAAGCCTCTCTCCGATTTGCCTCAGCGTGAAATGCGCCTTACCGTCGCCGCTGTTTGGCCTGTGTTATGCTTCCATCTATACTGCGCTACAGAAAGTGTAGCAATGATTCGATGGAAAAGCGCAAGCGATAAAGGAGAGCAAAATGACGACGACCAATGGTCATGGCGATACACAAAAGATTGAAAATGTAATTGTCGTGGGCAGCGGGCCGGCGGGCTTCACCGCCGGGCTGTATGCTGCGCGCGCCAATCTTTCACCGCTGCTGATCACCGGCAACGAATATGGCGGTCAGGTTAGCATCACCTACGACATCGAGAACTATCCCGGCTTCCCAGAAAGCCTGAGCGGGCCGGAGCTCGTCGAGAAGTTCAAGGCCCAGGCGGAAAAATTCGGCACGCGCGTCGAGTTCGACTACGTCACCGAGCTTGTGCTCGACCGCCATCCCTTCCTCGTGCGCACCGAAAGCGGCGCCGAATATCCGACCCGCGCCCTGATTCTCTGCACGGGTGCGCGGCCGCGCTATCTCGAAGTGTCCGGCGAGAAGGAGTTCACCGGCAGGGGCGTCAGCTACTGCGCCACCTGCGACGGCTTCTTCTTCCGCGGCAAGGATGTGATTGTCGTCGGCGGCGGCGACAGTGCGGCGGAAGAGGCGCTCTTCCTGACGCGCTATGCCAGCCGCGTGCGCATCCTGCACCGCCGTGATAAGTTCCGCGCCAGCAAAATCTTGCAGGATCGCGTCTTCGCCAACGAGAAGATCGAGGTGATTTGGAACACCGTGGTGACCGAAATTTTTGGCGAAAACGGGACGGTCACCGGCGTCAAGACGCGCAACACCGTCACCGGCGAAGCAGGGGAGCTGAAGACCGACGGCGTCTTCATCTTTATCGGCCACATCCCGAACAACGATCTCTTCCACGGCAAATTGGACCTGGACGAAGACGGCTATCTGATCACCGACCGCAAGATGCGCACCAACGTGCCGGGCGTCTTCGCTGCGGGTGAAATCCAGGATAAGGTCTTCAAGCAGGTCGCCACCAGCGTCGGCCAGGGGTGCGCCGCAGCGATGTCGGCGACGCGCTTCCTAGAGGAGCTGGAGGCCGGCCACGCCATCGACCTGCGCATTGACCCGCGCGAGTTCATGACTCCGCGTGCAGCCGCCATGGCGTGATGGTGGATTCAGGCAACGAACCCTCCCCATCGGAGGCGCCCTCCCCTTCGGCGACGCAAGGGCTGGCGCGCTCGGCGAGTCTGCTGGCGATCGGCAGCCTGGTCAGTCGGGCGCTCGGCCTCCTGCGCGAGATGGTGATTGCGGCGCTCTTCGGCGCCACCGGTCAGGTCAGCGCCTTCCGCGTGGCCGCGCAGGTGCCGACGCTGCTCTATGACTTCCTGGTCGGCGGCATGTTGAGCGCAGCGCTTGTGCCCGTGCTCAGCGACTACGCCCGCCGCGGCCGTCGCGAGTTCACGCACTTGGTTGCTGCGTTGGCGGCGCTCTTCGTCGTCCTGTTGACCGCACTCGTCATTGCGCTGGAGATGGCCGCGCCGCTGCTGGCCCATCTGCTGGCCGGCGGCTTTCGCACCTCGGAGCCGGCGTTATTGGAGCTCACCACGCAGCTGATCCGCTGGACGGCGCCGGTGGTCTGGTTCCTTTCGATGGCGGGCGTGATGATGGCGGTTTTGTATGCGCAGCAACGCTTCACGGCGCCTGCGCTCGCCACTGCCATCTTCAACCTAGGAATCGTCGTCGCTGCGCCGCTGCTTGCGCCGCAGATCGGCGTCTTCAGCCTTGCGGTCGGCCTCTTGCTGGGCAGCCTCGCACAATTGGCGCTCATGACCTTCGACGCCCGTCGCGCCAGCCTGCTGATCCGTCCATGCGTCGACTGGCGCCACCCTGCGCTGCGGCGCATCTTCTGGCTCTATCTGCCGATTGCGGCCGGGCTGGTCGTCAGCCTCTTTCAGGTGGGGCTGGATCGCCGCCTGGCCAGCGGCGCAGGGGAGCAGAGCATCGCCTGGATGGCCAACGCCACGACGCTGCAACAGATGCCGCTTGGGCTGATCAGCGTGGCGATCTCGCTGGCTGCGCTGCCCCGGCTGAGCCAGCACTTCGCCGCCGGCGACGAGCGCGCCTATCGCCAGACGTTGGCGCGCGGGCTGCGCATGGTGTGGATGTTGGTCTTGCCGGCGGCGCTGGCGCTTTGGGTGCTGGGGACGCCGGTCACTCGGCTTCTCTTCGAGCGCGGGGCCTTCACGCCGACCGACACCGAGCAGGTGGTGCGCGCGTTGAACGTCTATCTGATCGGGATGCTCTTCGCCGCCATCGACTTCCCGCTCAATTTCGCATTCTATGCGCGCTTCAACACCTGGCTGCCCGCTGCGGTGGGTGTGCTCAGCGTGCTGATCTACACCGCCGTTGCGCTGGCGCTGCTGCAGCGCATGGGTTTTCTCGGCCTGGTCTGGGCGGATACGGCCAAGCAAGCCGGCCACGCCGCCATCATGATGTTCCTGCTCTGGCGGGTTGTTGGCCGGCTGGGTGCACAGACATTGGCCGGCTTCGCCTCGATCTCGCTGGCTGGCGCAGCGATGGCGGGCGCTATGGTCGCCCTCGCTGCGCTGCTGGGGCGTTGGGCGCCTGGAGGAGCAAGCGGCGCATTGCTCACGGTGGTCGCAACGGGTGGCGTCGGCCTGGCGGTGTACGCCGGCGCACTCTTTGCGCTTCGGCTGCCGGAGGCGCACGCTCTTGCGGCGGCTGTCCGCGCTCGGCTTGCGTTGATTCAATAACGCAAGTTGCGCAGAAAATGCTCGCCCTTTTTGAGCAACCGGACACCTTCAATCACTCGCTTCTGTCCCCCCGCCTCTTGCTTCGCTTCCGCCATCGGCCTGGCGGCCGGGTGCTCAGAATATCACCACAAAGGAGCGAAGACACCAAAAAGCGCGAGGATTTGGCGTTTTTTCTGCGCTTTTGAGTCGCCTTTGCGCCTTGGCGTTTTTGTGGTTGCACCCTCGCCTGGACTCTGGCAGCGCCTTCGGCGATCGGAGTGAGGGGATGTTGAATATCATCCTGAAACGGGCGTGTTGGATATCAGACGAACGCATGTGTAGACAAAGCAGGCGAAGACTTGGGGAACTCGCCGGATGGGGTAAAATAGGAATGAACGGCCCTGAAAACGCCGTGCAGGTCGGTTGAACAGATGTCCAACAATGGAACTGGAGAATCAAAGGAACGCAATATGACGCCCAGCAAGACACGACGTCCCGTCAAGGGCAGGAGCGCCGCCAATCCGAGCAACTACAGTCAACTTTACAAGCAAAGCGAGCAGAACCTGCTGCAAGCGGCTGCGCGCGCGGCGGAGGCTGCGCCTGTGGCTTCATCCGGCGCAGCGGCGCAGCGCCTTTCAGAAGAGGTCGACTGGCGAACGGAATATGGATTCGTCTTCGCCGATCTGCGCCGTCTTCTTATCATTTCCGTGGCGCTCTTTGCGGCGATCATTCTGATTGGCTTCTTCTTATAGGTTCTGATAGGAGAACCTTCGGTCGTCGCCCGCCGCCAGGAGACCGGGATGTGAAGGAAGTGAAAATGGACGGAATGAATTGAAACTTGAAATTGGAGCCGGAAAAGCAGGCGGTGTTGGATTCATACGAGCAAGGGGAATGGCGGTCCGTCAACCATCTCCAGGAGCGATTGCATCAATATTATGCGGCGGCGGGAATTTCATATCAGGCGCTTATTGCCAGCATTCTTACATGATTATGTGACGGGGAAACTTGTTGAAAAAGCTGCGTAACGGATTGTTTCATTTGAATCTCCGAGCTTATTTTGAGCGGCTCTTTCCTGTAGATTCTGCTCTCTGTGCTGAGCCATTTGCGGATTGAATCATCAACGTCCAACTTAGGGCGTGCAGCGCCCAGCAGAGCCAGAAATTGCGCGTGTAGAAAAAGAGGATGGAGGTCATCGCCAGGATGGCCAGCTTCACCAGGCGATGGAGCGCCGTAGGTTGATGGAACGCAGCCATTGGCGCAGCCAACAACGCGGCGAGCCACACCGCCCAATACCCCGGCGCATCGAGCGCAATTGAAAGCGTGACAAAAAGCTCGTCAAGCGTTCCCCGCAGAAAAGACCAGAAGAATTCTTCAGCCCCACATAGACCGATGAGCCCCAGAGAATCCAGCCATTGTCCCAGGTCTGGACGGGCGGCTCTCTTTTCTAATGAAGCGCCCGTCCATGTCGACGCCGCACGCGCCAGCAAAGCGAAGGCAAGCAATCCCAAGGCAAGCCCCACGCCGATGCGCAGACTGATCGCCCAGTCGATGGAAGCGAGCCCCATCAGCCGGGGAGAGACGCCGCCCGCAATCAGCGCCAGATAGGGCGTCAAGACCCAGTACGCCGGCATCAGGAAGGGCTGTGCAGCCGAAGGCAGATAGGGTTTGGCGCTCAGCGCAGCAATTCCCAGAATGAGCGCCATCACCAGCCAGAAGCCGGATGCGTGAAAGTTGAGAAAAGCGTCCATCCATCCTATTGTACAGGATCGCTGCGTATTCTACAGGATCACTGGCTCTTCATAGACGCCCCACGCCTCACGCAGCACGTCCATCATTTCCTGTAAAGTGGCGTATTCGTTGACGGCTTCCAGGATCGGCGCCATCAGGTTGACGTCTTCACGGCGGGCGGCGCGCGCCAGCTCGGCGAGACGTTGGCTGACGGCGCGGTTGTCGCGGCTGCGCCGCACTTCGTTGAGCCGCGCCACCTGTCGACGATAGCCGTCGACGTCCATCTTCAGCAGCGGCGGCGTCGGCTGTTCGCCGCTGACAAAGTCGGTCACGCCCACGATCACGCGGCGGCCGCTCTCGACCTCGCGCTGAAAACGCACGGCGGCCTCCGCAATCTCGCGTTGGAAGAAGCCCTCTTCGAGGGCAGGCAGCACGCCTCCCCGCTCCTCGATCTGGCGAAAATAGGCGCGCGCCTGGCGCTCGACTTCATCGGTGAGCGCCTCTACGAAGAAGGAGCCGCCCAGAGGATCGACCGTGTTGGCAACGCCGGTTTCATGCGCAATGATCTGTTGGGTGCGCAGGGCGACGGTCACCGCCTCCTCGCTGGGCAGGGCCAGCGCTTCATCGAGCGAGTTGGTGTGCAGGCTCTGCGCGCCGCCGAGCACTGCGGCCAGCGCCTGGATCGCCACGCGCGCCACGTTGTTGAGCGGCTGCTGCGCCGTCAGTGTCACGCCGGCCGTCTGGGCATGAAAGCGCAACATCCACGAGCGCGGGTTGCGCGCGCCAAAAGTCTCGCGCATCTCGCGCGCCCAAATGCGCCGCGCCGCCCGATACTTGGCGATCTCCTCGAAGAAATCGTTGTGGGCGTTGAAAAAGAAAGAGATGCGCGGGGCGAATTCATCGATCTTCAGGCCGCGCGCCAATGCCCAACGCACGTATTCGAAGCCGTCTGCCAGCGTAAAGGCCAGCTCCTGCACGGCGGTGGAGCCCGCTTCCCGAATGTGATAGCCGGAGACCGAGATCGGGTTCCAGAGCGGCATCTGCCTAGTCGCGAATTCGATGGTGTCGGTCACCAGCCGCATCGAGGGCCGCGGGGGAAAGATGAACTCTTTCTGGGCGATGTACTCCTTGAGAATGTCGTTCTGCAAGGTGCCGCCGAGCCTGGCGCGCGGGACGCCCCGCTTTTCCGCCGCAGCGATATACATCGCCCAGAGGATGGCCGCCGGGCTGTTGATCGTCATCGACGTGGTGATGTCGGCGAGCGGCAGGCCATCGAGCAGAATCTGCATGTCGGCGAGCGAGGAGCAGGCCACGCCGCACAGCCCAAACTCGCCTTCGGCTTCTGGCGCATCGGTGTCGTAGCCGTAGAGCGTGGGCATGTCGAAGGCGATGGAGAGACCGGTCTGACCCTGTTCGAGCAGATAGCGAAAACGTCGATTGGTCTCTTCCGCAGTGCCGAAGCCGGCGAACATGCGCATCGTCCACAGCCGACCACGATGGCCGGTGGCGTGCACCCCGCGCGTGTAAGGATATTCGCCGGGCATGCCCAGGTCTTGGCCGTAGTCGGCGTCGGCGTTGTGCAGCGGCGTGTAGACGCGGTCGATCGGCACGCCGGAAATCGTGCTGAACTCTGGGTAACGCTCCGGGAAGCGCGCCATCGCCGTGCGCAGCGCCCCCTGCTCCCAGGCGGAGACGCGTTCGGCAAGTTCGGCGAGCGCCCTGTCATCGTAGAGTTTCATAGCGTCCTTCTCTTTCCTACACTTTCCAATGCAGCGACCCGATAGGATAAGTTTGCGCTACAGCCCTTCTTTCGTTTCGGCGATGAGATGATCGACGACGGCTTTCAGATCGCCGTCGCTGGCGTCGAAGACGCGCAACTGGCGGTCGGCGCTTGTGCCGTGGATCAGAATGTCTTCGATCGGTCGCAGGAAGGATCGAATGCCTAACTCATCAATTTCTTCGCCGATCAGCTCGAGCAGCTCCCGGATGAGAGCGCGCGTGGGCAGCTCTTCGGTCTTGCCGAAGTCGATCATCTTGCCGTCGACGCCGTAACGGGCGGCGCGCCAGCGGTTTTCGTCGATCAGCTCGGTGCGATAGACCCGAAAGGTGATGTTGCGCTGGCGCAGCTTCCAGAGCCAGAGCACCAGCGCCTGGAAGAGGCCCGCAATCGCAATCGCTTCGTCGACGCGCGTGCAGATGTCGCAGATGCGAAACTCCAGCGTCGGGTACTTGTGATGGGGCCGGCAGTCCCACCAGATTTTGCTGGCGTCGGGGATGCAGCCGGTGCGCACCAGCGTGCCGACCAGACTGTCCCAGTCGGCGACGGTGCGGCAGATTTCCGCAGTGCCGGAGCGAGGAAAGTCGGCGAAGACGGCGGAGCGATAGCTCTTCAGCCCGGTCTTGCGACCTGACCAGAAGGGGCTGCTCGTGCTCAGCGCCAACACGTGCGGCAACATGTAGCGCACCACGTTCATCGCGTCGATGGCAAAGGCGCGGTCTTCGATGCCGATGTGCACGTGCATGCCGAAGATGAGCAGGCGCTGCGCCAGCATCTGCATCTCCTCCAAGACGCCTTTATAGCGCGGCAGCGGCGTGACCGGCTGGTTGAGCCAGCGGCTGAAAGGGTGAGTCGCCGCGGCCACGACAGCCAGCCCTTTCTGGCCTGCCAGATCGACGATGAAACGCCGCTGCTTGACGAGCTCCTCGCGCGCCTGCTCGACCGTGCGGCAGACCGGCGTGCCCATCTCGACCATGGCCTGATGCAGCTCCGGCTTGATCTCGCGCTCGACCATGATCACGCGCTCGCCCTCAATGAACTGCGTGATGAATGAACGCAGCTCGCGCGTCTCCGGATCGACGATCTGATATTCTTCTTCGATTCCAATCGTGAGCGATGGCCGGATCATGCCAGTTTCTCCGTTTCTGCAATCAGGAAATCGACCACGCTGCGCAGGTCTTCGCCGCTTGCGCGCCAGGTGGCAAGTTGTTGGTCGGCGGCGCTGCCGCGCTCTAGAATGGCATAACAGTGTTGGAGTTCATGCCATGAGCCGAGTTTACGCGAGAGCGGCTCAACACGCTCTAACAGCTCTTTGATCAACTTGCGCGCCGGCAACTGCTGCTCTATGCCAAAATCGATCAGGTTGCCGTCCAGCCCGTAGCGCACGGCGCGCCATTTGTTCTCCGCGATCAGCGTGCGCTCGTACAGCCGGAAGGAAAGGTTGCGCTTGCGCAGATCCACCATCCAGGCCACCGTCGCCTGGATCAAGGCGGTGACCGCCAGCACATCGCGCACGGAAGGCATCATGTCGCACATGCGAAAGACCAGCGTCGGGAAGCGATAGTGGGGCATGACGTCGTACAGGATGCGCCGAGGGTCGGGGATGCTGTTTGTGCGCAGCAATGTGTCTACATAGGTGCGATAGTCATAGTAGCTGGAGAAAGAGCCGGGGATGCCGGTGCGCGGCAAGGAATCGACCAGCACCGACCGGTAGCTTTTCAGGCCGGTGTTGCGTCCAAGCCAAAAGGGGCTGCTCGTGCTCAAACAGAGGATGTGGGGGAGCACGTAGCGGATGGTGTTCATCACATCGATCGCCAGGTCGCGATCTTCCACGCCGATGTGCACCCGTAACCCGAAGGCGAGGATGCGCCGCGCCACCATCTGCGCATCCTCGGCCATCTGTCGGAACTGCGCCAGCATCTCCTCGCGACCTTCCCAACGGCTGAAGGGATGGGTGCCTGCGCCAGCCACTCTGAAGCCCCCCTTTACGCCCAACTCCAGCATCTGCTCGCGCACGCGCAGCAGCTTTTCGCGCGCCTCGTTGATGTCCGCGCAGACCGGCGTGCCCACCGAGACGGCGCCTTCCCGGATCAACGTCGCAAGCTCGGTGGTCGGCGTGCGCTCGTTGACCACCATCTTCTCGCGCGACATCGACTGCGTGGCGTACCCGAGCAGCTCGCGCGACTCGGGGTCGATCAGTTGATATTCCTCTTCAATGCCGATGTTCAGAGAGGGATGATACATAGGGTTCGGCTCCACAAACAGGGATGGAAGATGGCATCCCGGAGACAGGATTCACTGTTAAAGTGAGATGCTCAATTTCGCCGCAGAGACCCAAAGCGGGCCGGAGGATGTCAACCAATTGCGCTGTTACACTTTTCCCTTTGCTCCTCTCCTCTTAATCTTTCTTATCTACAATAAAGGCTGGCACGACCGAACCTCCGCCTGCAGTGACGTTGAGCAGCGTCACTTTGCTCAGCCGCACCAGACAGCCGTCGATCGTGTCCCCGTTGAAGATGAAAGGATCCGAATCGACCAGCCGACTGCTGATGTCCAGCGAGCCGTCGGCTAGAGGCGCCGGGAAATCTTCATACGCGATCACGGCGCGCGCCTGCACAATGGCCGGCTCCTCCAGTGCGGCCTTCAACGCGGCGTCCCATTCGCTCTGCTCACACTCCCAGCCGATCAGCACGCCTTTGCCGCCATATTCGTCATTGGGTTTGAGCACAAGTCGCTCCCTGTGCTCGCTCGCCCAGGGCAACAGGTCGATCGTCTCTCCCTCCGGCGAAAGCGTGGTGCGCTCCTCCACCACGCGCGTCCACGGAATGTGCTGGCGGATGGCCTCGCGCTCGGCGGGCGTGAAGAGATGGGCATTACGTTCGTCGGAGGCTACGGCGAAGCTGGCTTTTTTGTGCACCAGCTTGCAGGTGAACGGATTCGCCATGCAGATGGCGCCCGCCTTGAGCGCATCGATGATCGGGTGATTGAGCCCGTAGCGCTGCAGCAGCTCGGTGGTCAACACCCGTTTATAAACGTAGTCCACCGGCCGACCGTCGGCGTAGAGCACGCCCCTGCGAAATTCCATCTCGCCCGGGTCGCAGATGGTGGCGGTGACGCCGTAGCGGGCGAAGTAGCGCACGAACAGATGAAACTCGGTTGTCGTCGGCACACCTTTCCAATCGACGATGACGATGTCCGGCAGTTTACCGCGATTGCCGCGCCACTGGTAGTAAACGCGCAACAGGGCATCGACCGCGCTGCGTCGTCCTACATCGAGCGGCTCGACATAATAGCGTTCGGCGAACGCCTTCATGAGCGGCGTCTCCAGGAACAGCTCACACAGCACATCGCTGTAGGCCATGCTGGCCGGGCTTTCGCCGTTCAGCTCGACGTAATTGAGGTGGTAGCTTCCGTCATCCCGCACGGTGAAGAAGCTGTCCAGGCGGGCGGTGGGCAGGATTGCGTCGAAGCCGGTGGGAATGTGAATCAGCGCCTCCTCCTCCGGCGTGAGGCGCACCTGGCAGCGCAGCTCCGGGTCGGCGAGCATCGCCTCCGCCATTTTGCGAAAGACGCCCAAGGTCACAGTGCTACGCCAGCGCAGATAGTGCCAATCCATGCCGGTGTGAAACAGAGGGCGCAGCACCGTCGTCAGCGGGCGGTCGCCGAAGACCAGCCCGCGCGCAGAAAGACCGGGCAACAGCACGTCCCACGTCTCCTGCGCCAGGGCGCCGGTGGTGCAGAGGGCATGATAGAAGTCGATCGCTTGTTGTCGTTGGCTCATACAGGTTTTGCGTCGAAGAGGGTGGATGGGTCTGTTGTAGTTGCCAACATTATAGCCATCTTATCTTAGGATGCAAACAAAAGATTGGAACCCAATGACAGAGGGCGATGGGTGCGCCCATCGCCCTCCGTACACAAAGGAGGAGGAAGAAACATCTATAGTAAACTCCATTTTCCCTCCGCCGGACGTGAGAAATTGTACAATCATTATATTTTGCTTACGCAGAGATACAGAAGACAAGCTTCACCCGAAGGAAAAGAGAGCGTTTCCCCGGCAACTTTTTGTAGCGTTGCGTCGTATTGTTTTTTAGTCTTGATAGGGAGCGCGCAGAAAGCGCAGGGGGGCGATGGCGCCGATCAGCCAGATGACGAAGAGGATGAGCATGACGGTCTGGGCAGGCCAGGAGAAAGCGGCCATCTCACGCTGTAGATAGGCGGCGACAACCAGCACGGCGGGCAATCCATTGCCGAGTGCGCAGGTCGCCAATGCCGACAAGCCGATCGTGCGTTCGCCGGAGGCGAGGAGATAAAAAAGCCCTAAGGTGAGCAACCCTGCGCCGGCAAGGCGCAACGGCCAGAGAGGGCCGACGCCAAGCCCCATCCATTCGATCAGGGATAAGGGGGGCCAGAAGAGAAAAAATGCGCCGGTGGCAAGGCCAGCGGTGCCACAGAGTCGCAACACAACGCGTAGGGAACGAAAGGGATCGCTCAGCGTGTAGGCCATAGCATCTTATTCTGGCCTGAGCGAAGCAGGCTTGTCAATTGCTGGGGGGGCAGGAAGAAAATTTGCCGATTTTTGGATTTCGATGAAGTTTGTCGGCTGGGGATAAACGTCCTGGCTGATCGCAAAAAAACGTAGGCTTCCTGCAAAAAGGCGGCGAACGTTCTGCATGAAGCCGGAATCAACAAAAAGAGTTGCTCGGTCTTACGGAGAAGACGACGGACCGATGACGAGAATCGATGTACGCGAAACTGCGCTGCTGCGCACGGAGAAAGTGCGTCGTCGACTGCTGCGCCATGCCGCTATCCTGGGCGGCGTCGTGGCCACATTTTGGGTGGTTGAGCTGCTGGACTGGCTGTGGCTGCGCGGCGCGCTAGACGGGTTCGGCATTCAGCCGCGCACGTGGAGCGGCCTGCAGGCGATCGTGATTGCGCCGTGGCTGCACGCAGGCTTCGGCCACCTTTTGGCGAACACCGTCCCTTTCGTGGTGCTCGGCTGGTTTGTGATGGTGCGGCGAACGACCGACTTTTTCATCGTGATGTTGGCGTCCTTGCTGGTCAGCGGCGCAGGCATCTGGCTCTTCGGCGGCGCTTCTTCAATTCACCTCGGCGCCAGCGGCGTTGTCTTTGGCTTTCTGGGTTACCTGCTGGCGCGCGGCTATTACGAACGCAGCGTCGTCGCTGTGGCGATGGCTGCGCTCGCCTTTTTCCTCTACGGCGGCATGCTGTGGGGCATGTTGCCGCTGCATCAGGGGATCTCATGGCAAGGGCATCTTTTCGGCTTCGTCGGCGGCGTCCTGGTCGCCTACGGACAGGCGCGACCGAGGCGTGAACTTGCGTCCTAGCGCTGCGACCTAGCGCTCTGCGAGCGCAAGCCGCTTTTCAGCACCGCTCGATAAGCCTCGATGCGGCTTCGGCGCAGCGCCGGCTTGTGTCCCAGCCGCAATTTGAGCCACTCCACCCCGATCTGCAACGCATACTCGAACAGCAGGTAGCGGCGCAGCGCCTCCGCCCAGCCTGCGCCGAACCATTTGCGCCAGTAGTGCACCTTGCTGGCGTTGAAGCGAATGTGCCGTTGCGTCGAGACCTGTTCGCTGCTTTTGCCTTCATGGTGAAGCACCGTCGCCGCCGGTTCGTACACAACGCGCCAGCCCGCCGCCTTGATGCGTCGACAGAGGTCCATCTCTTCACTGTACATGAAAAAATCTTCGTCGAAAGGCCCCTTCGCCATAGCGACGGCCTCCAGCGCTTCGCGGCGACAGAGCATCGCCGCACCCACCACCCAGTCGACGTCGCTCCGGCGCTCCGGCGGCAGGTCGGCCATGAGCATGGCGCTCGCCCACGGGTTGGACGACCAGGCGCGGCCCAGCCAGGTGCTCTCGAAGAAGCCGGTGAGCGGCGTCGGAAAACGCCGGGCGCTGGGTTGCAGCGCGCCGTCGGCGTAGCGGAGCTGCGGCCCGATGACGCCGATGGAAGGATCGGCGAGCATTGCGCAATAGAGCGTTGTCAACGAATGCGCCGACGTCTCTAACGCAGAAGAGACAGCCTCTTGATTCGGCGCAGGCGCCAGCTCTGTGTCCGGATTGAGAAAATAGACAAAGCGACCGCGGCTGACGGCGAAGCCGAGGTTGTTGCCGCCGGTGAAACCGAGATTTTTCTCGCTGGCCAGCACGCGCACCCAGGGGAAGCGCCCCGTCACGCGCTGAGGCGTCTCGTCCTGGCTGGCGTTGTCGACGACGATCACTTCCAGCGTGGCGAAGGAGAGGGGGGGCGCCTGTGGCTCGGCGCTCAGCGCCGCACCGTCGGCGTCGCTTCCCTGCACGCCGACGGGAAAACGCCGTAAATTGGCCTCGTCCGGCGATGTGGCGCGTTCGATCGAGGCCAGGCAGCGCTGTAAAAGCGGCCAGACGTTCCACGAGACGATCACGATCGAAAGATCACAAGCTGCTTCCCTCTGCATATATTTCGGATTGTAACGCAGCCTTCCAGAATTTTGACAGCGCTGCGGGGGTGTGATAGCCTCTTTGAATGCCTTCTGCTGACGTAGGTCCAGAAGGAAAGTGAATCGGGGCAAGTGCGCCCCGGCAACCCGCTGGAGTCCCGGTTTTCGGTTGCACAATGATGCGTTGTCTCGACGCCCGTTTCGATGGGCTGCAGGTGCGCTCATTGCGTTGCTCGAATCGAATCCGCCAGGCGGGGAAACAGGTGAAGCACTCTATGCGCCCTCCTGGCGACGTCAGGGGGGCGTTTGTTTTTGGCTGAAAAGATGGGGGCGAAGCGTTGATGAACCTGGATGTTCGCTCGGTCTTCTGGCAAGACCAGAAGGTGATGTTGATCGATCAGCGACTGTTGCCCGGGCAGTTTGTGGTGTCGGCGTTTGACACGGTCGATGCGGTCGCGGGAGCCATTCGCGATATGGTGGTGCGCGGCGCGCCAGCGATCGGCGCCACCGGGGCCTACGGCATAGCGCTGGCGGCCTTTCACAGTCAGGCGCCCGATCGCGAGGCATTGCTGGACGATCTACGTCGCGCCAAGACAGTGCTGGACGCTGCACGACCCACTGCTGTCAATCTGAGCTGGGCGACGAGTCGCATGTTGGCGGTGGCAGAGAGGGTGCCTGTCGCCTCGGTCGAGGCGCTTCGCCAGGCGCTGCTCGCCGAGGCGAATGCCATCGCCGACGAAGATGTGGAGATCAACCGCAGGCTGGGCTTCCACGGCGCGGCGCTGATCAAGGACGGCGCCAACCTCCTTCATCACTGCAATACCGGCTCGCTGGCGACGGTCGGCTTTGGCACTGCGCTGGGGGTCATCTACGCGTGTGCAGAACAGGGCAAGCGCATTCATGTCTGGGTCGATGAGACGCGACCGCGGCTCCAGGGCGCCCGCCT
>CALFWA010000375.1 GCA_937928035.1 uncultured Caldilinea sp.
GGATTCGATTCCCCTCCAAAAAGTAATCATACCGCTAACTCGCCGAGAAAATCGTTCGCCGCCGGCAGCCCGTAGCATGCAGCGGCTCTGACCACCCCGTTGACCACCGCCTGCGCCAACACATCCGCCGCCGCCATGCCAACCACATCGATGTGTGTTTCGATTTTTCCATACGATAACGCAAAAATGACATCGCCGTCAATGGTGGAGAAAACCGGCCGGATGGTGCGCGCCAAGCCAGCCTGCGCCTGTTGCGCCACCTTGACCATCGCCGCCTTGCTGAGAAGCCCATTGGTGGCGACGACCGCCAGCGTGGTGTTGAGCCCTGCAAAATGAGGCGCCTCCCCCGCTTTCAGCAGCTCTACAGCATCGACAAATCCCTGAAAGCGACCCTGGGCGTCATGTTGGCGCACGCCCGCCAGCACCCTGCCCGTGTGCGGGTCGCTGACCGCGCCGAAAGCGTTGACGACCGCCAGCGCCGCCACCACCAGTCCGTTGGGCAAATATGCGGCCGCACTGCCGACGCCCGACTTGCACGCCCAGGCCATGCCGCGGCCTTTGCCCACCGACGCGCCCACGCCGGCGCCGACGTTGCCCTGCTCGACCGGCCCGGCGTGGGCGACTTCACACGCCGCATAGCCTGCTTCGGGGCCGGGCCAGGCGTCGGCTCGCCCCACCGGCAGGTCGAAGAGGATCGCAGCCGGCACGATGGGAACGCGGGCGAAGCCTGTGTCGAACCCCACGTCGCGTTCCCTGAGCCAGCGCATGACGCCGTCGGCGGCGGCTAGCCCGAAGGCGCTTCCTCCCGCCAGCACGACTGCATGCACGCGTTCGACGGTGTTTTCCGGTCGCAGCAGATCGGTTTCACGCGTGCCGGGGGAGCCGCCCCGAACATCGACGGCCGCCACGGCGCCTTCCGGCGGACAGAGGATCACCGTGCAGCCGGTGGCCGCCTCGAAATCCGACCAATGGCCAACGCGAAAACCGGGAACGGCGGTCAATGTGTCGTTCATTGCGGCGCTCTCCTTCAAGCAAGTCCAAGGTAGCGTATGGCGGCCAGTACATACATGCGCGTCGCCGTCTTGATTTCATCAATGCTGACCCATTCGTCGATGTGGTGGGGGATGTGAATGTCGCCGGGGCCGCAGGTGACGATAGGGATGCCCTTGCGGGCGTTGAGAATGGTGCCGTCGGTGGAGCCGGGCACGCCGCCGTACACCGGAGGCTGACCCGTGAGATCGGCGTAGGCGCTCGCCAGCGCGGCGACCACGGGATGCTCGGGATCGGTGAAGGTGGGATGGCGCACTTCCAACACGCGAAATTCGTAGCGCAGCCCGGCCTCCCCCGCCGCAACGCTCTGCAAAAGGGTCTCGATCTCGCGCGCCAGGGCATCGGGGTCCTGTCCTGGAATCAGGCGAATGTCCAGCACGGCCTCCGAAGCGCCCGGCATGACGTTTTTCTGCGCTTCGCCGTGACCGCGCGCCGGGCTCATCACGATGGTGGGCGTGATGCTCGGTTTGCCGAGGAACGGATCGACGCCATACTCGGTCATAATGCGCTGCTCCAACGAACGGAGCAGGGAAAGAAATTTTGCCAGCGGATAGGCGCTGTTGACGCCGGTCAACGGCATGGCGCCGTGCGCCATCACGCCGTGCAGAAGGATGTGAATCCACATCACCCCTTTTTGCGTCACGCAAAGATGGTTCTCCTCCGGCTCGCAGATGATGGCGGCGCTCACGCGGTCGGCCCAGCCGCGCTCGACGAAATGCTTGACGCCGATCATGTCGCCCTCTTCATCGCAGAGAGCGCCTAGCAGCAGCGTTCCTTTCAAGCGCACGCCGCTTTGCACGATGGCCTTGATCGCCGTCAGGGCGGCGACCAGCCCTGCTTTCATGTCGTTGGCCCCGCGCCCATAGATGCGACCGTCCCGAATCACTGCTCTGAAGGGCGGATCGCTCCACGCCGCCGGGTCTCCTTCCGTGACGACGTCGGTGTGCCCCTCGAACATCAACGTCGGACCCTCCGCCATACAGTGGAGGGCAATCACGTTGGGGCGCCCTGGCTGGACAAATTCAAAGTGCGTCTCTAAACCGATCTCACGGCAGCGCGCCTCCACCCAGCGCGCAGCGGCCTCTTCGCCCTGGCCGCTTTCCGGCTTCCAGACGCTGGGGATGCGCGTCAGCTCCTGCACCCAGCGAATCAACTCTTCGTCGTCAATACAGGCGAGCGCCTGTCGCTCCACTTCCGACAGCACGGTTTTGCTCCTTTGTTCGACTGTTCAGGATGTCATGCCGAAGGCGATGATCTACGAATGGATCGCAGGTTCGGCTCCTGGTCGTACGCCTTGCACGCTGCAAGAGGGACCACAAAATTGCGTCGGAGCCGTGATTCCACGTAATTCGAATTTCACGTGAACGTTGGCCACGGCGTTCGCCAGAGAACCACCCACAACAAGATGCTTAGCGCAATGACCAGCCAGTCGAGGCCGGTGAGGTGCAGGTCAACAAATTTTGTGCGCCCTTTGCGCCCCAGGTAGCAGCGCGCCTCCATCGCCACGATCAGCTCTTCGGCGCGACGCAAGGTGTTGACGAAAAGCGGCACGATCAAGGGCAGACGGGCGCGCGCCATACGGTCGGGACGCCACCAGGACTCGCCGCCGAAATCGCCCCCGCGGCTGGCCTGCGCCTTGGCGATGCGCTCCATCTCTTCGGCGATGGTGGGGATGAAGCGCAGCGCAATGATGTTGGCGAGGGCAAACTCGTGAACCGGCAGCCCGATGCGCTGCAACGGCGCCAGCAGCGTCTCGATCCCGTGCATAATGTGGGAGGCGGTCGTCGTCAGCGTGAGCAGGCTGACGAGGAAGAGAAAGATGATCAGACGCAGCGCGCCCAAAATCACCAACTCGATCAGGCAGGGGGTGATGCGCACGAAGCCCCGTTCCCAGTACACGGTTTCGCACACGGAAAAGCGTCCTTGAAAAAGCAGCTGCATCAGCATCAGGACGACGATAAAGGGAGCGGCGGGCAGCAGGCCGCGCAACACGTAGCGCACCTCGATGCGCGCCAGACGCGTCACGCCCATCAACAGGCCGACCAGCAGCAAAGTTGCCAACACGCTGCGCGTGGAGGTCGCCGCCAACGCCACGAAGAGAGCGGCCAGCAGCTTGGTGCGCGGGTCGAGTCGATGCACGAGCGACTCGGTGGGGATGTATTGGCCGACGGTGACGTTGCGCAGATACTCGAACTCGCTCATCTCGCCTGCCCTCCTGCTGCGGTCTCCGCCAGGACGGCGCCGCGCGCCAACAGGAGTTCGGCGATCGCTGCCTCGGCCTGCTCCAGCGTATAGATGACGACGTCGGCGGGCAGCAGACCCTGCGCCTTCAACGCCTCGGCGACCTGCGTCATGTCCGGCGCATCCAGCCCGATGGCGCGCAGCTCGGACGCCCGGCTGAAGACTTCGGCGGGCGTCCCCGCCATCACCGTCCGGCCCTCGGCGATCACATAGATGCGGTGGCAAATTTCGGCGAGCTCTTCCATGTTGTGGGAGATGATCACCAGCGTCACGCCCTGCTTGTGCAGGTCCAGAATATGGCGCATCAACTGGCGCCGCGCCTGCGGATCGAGTCCCGCAGTCGGTTCGTCGAGCACCAGCACCTGCGGTTCGAGCGCCAGCACGCCGGCGATCGCCACGCGGCGCATCTGGCCACCGCTCAGGCCGAAGGTGATGCGATCTTTGTACTCCTCGAACGGCAGCCCGACCGCCTCCATGGCCCGCCGCACGCGGGCGCGCACCTCCTCCGGTCCCAGCCCTTGCTTGCGTGGGCCATAGGCGATGTCGTCGCCGACATACTGCTCGAAAAGCTGCGCTTCCGGCGTTTGAAAGACCAGGCCGACGGCGCGGCGCACGGCGCGCAGGTCGACGTTGGGGTCGGCCAAATTTTGGCCCAGCACCCGCACTTCCCCTTCATGCGCCTTCAACAAGCCGTTGAAATGTTGAATGGCGGTCGATTTGCCCGAGCCGGTGTGGCCGATCACGCCGA
The DNA here is from genome assembly GCA_937928035.1 of uncultured Caldilinea sp. Lineage (GTDB taxonomy): Bacteria > Chloroflexota > Anaerolineae > Caldilineales > Caldilineaceae > Caldilinea. The sequence continues at coordinate 4,040 of CALFWA010000375.1, forward strand.
TGATTTCTCCACGATGCACCTCGATGTTGATGTCCTCGATCGCCTTCACCTCCAGGGGCGTGCCGCGCATGTAATAGTGGGCCACGCCGCAAAGGGAAAGAAGCGGCGCAAGAGAAGAGGAGCGAGGAGCGGAAGGGGCGAAGTCGCCTTTTTTTGTCGCTCTTCCTTCATCTCTCACTTCACTCCCCTCTTTCTTTTGTTCTCCGCGTCTTTGTAATGAAGCCTGATTCCCGTTGCAACAAGTGATTACGGCCGTCGCAATCTCCTGGGGAGTGAGCAGGTCGGGCGGAAAGGTGGGAAAGCGACGGTGGAGCGCCTGCGCCAGCTCGCTGACGTGCGGGACGTCCAGGCTCAGGGCGCGCAGTTGATCGATCTGCTGGAAGATCGCGCGCGGGGGGCCTTGCAGGGCGATTTTGCCCTCATGCAGGACGATCACGCGATCGGCCTCGGTGGCTTCGCGCATGAAGTGCGTGACTGCAACGATCGTTACGCCCTCCTCTCGGTTCAGCCGCCGGGCGACCTCCAGCACTTCCTGGCGGCCGATCGGATCGAGCATCGCCGTCGCTTCGTCCAGCACGAGCACGGACGGCTGCATCGCCAGCACGCCGGCGATGCAGATGCGCTGCTTTTGACCGCCCGAAAGCAGATGGGGCGCGCGATGGCGGAACGGCAGCATATCGACGCGCTGCAGCGACCACTCAATGCGGCGCTGGATTTCCCGGCGCTCGACGCCGAGATTTTCCGGCCCAAAGGCGACGTCCTCCTCGACGATCGTTGCTACGATCTGGTTGTCCGGCTGTTGAAAGACCATGCCCACCGTGCTGCGAATCTCGCGCAGATGGCGGCGCTCTTTCGTGTTCCAGCCGTTGATCCAGACATCGCCCTGCGTCGGCAATAAAAGCGCGTTCAGGTGCTTCGCCAGCGTGGACTTGCCGGAGCCGTTGTGGCCAAGCAGCACGACATATTCGCCTTGCTCGATGGTCAGGTCGATCCCGCGCAGCGCCTGCACGGCTCCGCCTTCATGTGGATAGGTGTAGTGGAGGTCCTCGATGCGAATGATCGGCGCCATAAAAATGAAACTGGGAAGCGAAGATAAGAATGAGAGAAATTTTCTTTTACGTTTTTATCATCGATCTGCGGCCTCAATCTGTCAACAAAATCATATCATTGCGATGCACAGCCACATCGCCGTAGGTGTACCCCAGGATCGTCTCGATCTCATCGGAGCGGCAGCCGGCGATCTTGCGCAGATCGGCGGCGGTGTAGCTGGCGATGCCGCGCGCCAGCTCGCGACGTTCGCCGTCGAGAATCAAGACCGTGTCTCCACGCAGAAAATTGCCCTCGACCTTGCGGATGCCGGCGGGCAATAGGCTGCGGCCCTTGTGGCAGAGGGCGAAGGCGGCGCCTTCGTCGACGATCAGGCGGCCCGCCGGCTTGGGCCCCGCCAAAATCCAGGCTTTGCGGCTCTCGATGCGGCTGGTGAGCGCGGGAAAGCGCGTGCCGACCGCCTCGCCGGCGGCCACGCGCAGGATCACGTTCGGCTCGCTGCCGGCGGCGATCACCACGTCGACGCCGGCGTGTCGCGCCGTGTTGGCAGCTTGGAGCTTGGTCGCCATGCCGCCCGTGCCCAAACCGCTGACGCTGCCGCTGGCGATGGCCTTGAGCGTCTCGTCGATCTTGCGCACCTCTGGGATCAACTGCGCGTTCGGATTGCTGCGCGGGTCGGCGGTGAACAGCCCTGGCTGATCGGTGAGCAAAATGAGCAGATCGGCGTTGACCAGCGTTGCCACCAGAGCTGAAAGATTGTCGTTGTCGCCAACTCGGATCTCCTCGGTGGCCACTGCGTCGTTTTCGTTGACAACCGGCACGATGCGATGTTCCAACAACGCGGCGAAGGTGTCGCGGGCATTGATGTAGCGCTGGCGGTTCTCGACGTCGCTGCGCGTGAGCAAGATCTGCCCGATGCGCACGCCGTAGATGTCGAAGAGGCGCTCCCAGACGCGCATCAACTGCAACTGGCCGACTGCGGCGAAGAGCTGTTTGCTGGTGATGGTGGGCGGCAGCGCCGGAAAGTTTAAATGGGCGCGGCCGGCCGCCACCGCACCGGAGGTGCAGACGATTAGATCGTGGCCTTGTTCGTAGAGTGCGGCGCACTGTCGGGCGATTTCCACCATGCGCGCCTGATTGAGTTGACGTCCTCCGCCGGTGAGGACGCTGGTGCCCAGTTTGACGACAATTCGTTTTCGCATGAGGGAAAGTATAGCGGATGCAGGGGAGGATCGGTCAAACGAGGCATGGAGACTTTTATAAAGCGATTTTCTATTGCCTTCTTGTTTGTTCATAGTATAATTTTGCAAACCCACAACGATGAAAACGAAATATAGTGAATTTTCACTTGCCCTCTCCAGAGGGTGAGCAAGAGGTCTTTGTAGAGCGTTCGTTGTGTTGAGACGGTCTGCGGACGAGGATGGCAACCTCGTTCCATCTGGCGATGGGCGATCAATTTATCTTACTATCGGTTTCATCACATCTCTCTAAAGTCTTGTTAATCCTTGTTGGTTCGCCTGTTAACATTCGTTGGATAGCATGGAAATCGGCTGGGCGTCATCGGAACCCGAATCCATTCACAAACTATTTCAAGGAAGGAAGCTCAAGGAAGGGAGGATGTCATGCGGAATAGAACATGGAGATGGGTAGGCATCGCATTGATGGTCTTGTCGTTGACGGTCGCCGCGTGTGCAGCGCCAACGCCTACGGCGCCAACCACCGGCGTAAGCGAAGCGCCCGCTGCGGCGCCTGAAGGTCCGACGGAAGTTGAATTAACGGTCTGGGTGCAGGGCAACGAGGTGGAGCGCTGGCGGCTCGATGGCCCGATTCAGGCGGCGGAGCAGGTGACGGATTACAAACTCAAAGTCACCGGCATACGCGATGACGCCGGTTGGGCCGATTACAAGAAGAAATTTACGCTGGCGGCAGAGGCTGGCGAGGCGCCCGACATCGTGCTTTCCGGCCATGAGGATGTGCCAGTGTGGGCCAACGCCGGCTACATCGTGGAATTCACCGAGTGCAAGGCTCGCTATCCAGAATTCGACGACGTCATTGAGAGCCTGTGGGATTCCGCCATGTGGCAGGGCAAGATTTGGGCTGTTCCTCAAGACACAGAAGCCCGGCCTATGTTCTTCAACAAGACCAAACTTCAGGAGCTGGGCTGGTCGGAGGAAGAGATCGCCTCCCTGCCAGATCGCATCCGCACCGGCGATTTTACGCTGGACGATCTGATCGCCACAGCCAAGGAAGCGGTGGAAAAGGGAGTGGTCGAGCCTGGATACGGCTACTGGCACCGACCGAGAAAGGGCGGTGACTTTCTGCAGTACTACTTCTCGTACGGCGGTCGCCTCTACGACCCGGAGCAGGACAAGCTGGTAGTTGTGCGGGACGCGCTGGAGAAGTGGTACGCCTTCCAGCGTCGCGTCGTTGAGGAAGGAATTACGCCGGCGAACTTCATCGGCACGGAATGGAGCATCTGGCACGACACCGTCAGCCACGGCAAGGCGCTGTTCTGGAACGGCGGCATCTGGCAATGGGCGGACTGGGCCGCAAACTATGTGAAGGACTTGGGCGGCCAGGAGCACCTCTTCAGCTTCGTCGGCTATGCGCTTCAGCCTTCCGGCGTCAAAGGACAGCCCGGCGGCACCTTGTCGCATCCGCTGGTGTACATGATCACCTCGGAGAAGGCCTCGGGTAAGAAGAATCAGGATGCAGCCTGTGCGCTGCTGGCCAAGACGACGACGCCCGAAATCAACACGTTGCACGCAGTGGGCAGCACCCACTTGGGCATCCTCAAGTCGCAGGCGGATTTCCCGGAGTATGCCAACGACCGACTGCTCTCGGAAACTCTGTACATGCTCGACTACAACTACTATCAGCCGAACCACGTGATGTACGGCCCCTACTTTGACATCGTGTGGGATTTCATGGTGAAGGCAGAAAACGGCGAGATGTTGCCTTCCGACGCCGCCAGGGGCGCAGTCGAAATGCTGCAGAACGAGCTGGGCGATGTGGTGATCGTGGAGTGAAAACCTGCCCTGCGCTTCGGGTGATATTGTCTCGAATAGCGCAACGGTGAAAGGAGTGCGCGGAGCGCTGTAAAGATTGCGCTTCGCGCACTCTCCCAAAAACTGACCGGTTTCGCCTCAAAAGTTATCCCAAAGCCATTGCGCCAAGGTCATCGTTGGAAACTGAAAGGAGAAAGGAAGAAGACCGTGTCAGAAAGTGCATCAACCGTCCAGGCGCTGGAGGCTGGAAAGGCGCACTATCCAGAAGAAAAGGCGTCGTTGCGCAGCCTGCTCAGCCCGCTGCTTTTTATGGCGCCGGCTATCATCCTTGTGGTGGTGTTCTTCTTCATTCCGGTCGTGATCGTGCTGGCTATATCGCTGACCGATATGAGCACGGCGACGGGGTTCAACAACTGGAAATGGGTGCAGTTCGACAACTATCGCAGGATCGCAACACATCCCAACACCCTTCCGGTCTTGCGCAACACGCTCATGTATGTGGCGCTCACCTTGGCTCTGTTCAACGTGGGCATGGCGTTGGTGATCGCGCTGTTGACCACGCATGTCCCCAGGCGAAGCGGATTTTTGTTTCGGGCGCTGTGGTTGCTGCCGCGACTGACGCCTTCGGTTGTGTACATTATGATGTGGAAATACGTCGCCGCCGACGCGCCCTATGGGATTCTCAACCAACACCTGTTGGGCCCGCTTGGAATCCCGCCGACAAACTGGCTGCCAGCCCAGCCCTGGCTTTTTGTCATTCTGACCAACGGTTTTATCGGCGCATCGTTTGGCATGGTGATTTTCACCTCGGCCATCGAGTCCATCCCCTACGATTACATGGTTGCGGCGCTGGTCGATGGCTGCTCCCTGTGGCAACGCATTCGCTACCTCATCCTCCCCCTGCTCCGCTGGCCGCTCCTTTTTGTCACGACGTACCAGACGCTTTCGCTGTTGACGTCCTTCGAGCAGATATTGCTGCTGACGGAGGGCCAATTCGGCACAGAGGTTTGGTCGCTGTGGGCATACCAGCGGGCGCTCAGCAATTACTGGGGCAACTTTCAGTGGGGCTTCGGCGCAGCGCTGGCAGCCGTGCTGGTGCTGATCGGCGTCGTGATGGCGTTGGTTTATATGCGCTACTTCCAGTTCAATCAACTTGTCCAGGAACCCAAAATCGAGGCGCTCTAGGAGGGAAAGATGGAAGACCGCTTAGGGATGGGTAACCGCTGGCGGGTGGCGATCCTTCTCTTAATTCTGACAATTTTAACCGTGCCTATTCTGGTCGGCTATGTATGGATTCTGATCTCCACCTTTTCGCAGCGCACCTATGGCCTGATTCCGGTGGACGCCTCCGGGCAGGTGGGTGGGTTGACGCTGAGAAACTGGTCTTTCTTGTGGGAAGACCCCAACATTTGGAAGGTCACTCTGAATTCGTTGATCCTGGCGATCGGGTTGACGATCGGCGTGGTGCTGGTCTCCTCGATGGCCGGCTATGCGCTATCGCGCATCAGCTTCCCTGGGCGTCGCGTCTTTCTGGGAACGACGCTGGTGTTGCACGCCTTCCCCAGCGTCACGCTTCTGATCGCCATCTTTTTTGTGCTGCGCTGGATCTCTCGCATCCCGATTTTAGGGCGAGACATTCCCATCATCGGCGGATTCGGATACAACACGCTGGGAGGAGTCATTCTCGTCATGCTTGCCTTGCAGTTGCCTCTGGGCGTCTGGCTGATGAAGGGCTTTTTTGACCATGTTTCGTGGGACATGGAACGCGCCGCCCTCATCGACGGATGTTCTCGCTGGCGCACCTGGTGGCAGATTCTTCTGCCGCAAATCCGGCCTGGCATCGCAGCGCTTGCCATTTTTTCGTTCATATCCGGTTGGAATGAATTTTTGATCCCCTACACCTATATCACCGATCAACAACAAAGCACCATTGCCGCCTATTTGAACAAGTTGTTAAGCGACACTGCGCCGGTCAATTATAGCCAGGTGGCGGCCGTCGGCTTGTTTCAATTGATCCCCGTTATGCTTTTTTTCGTGTTCACTCAGGAGTACCTGCTCAGCATTTTCGCCGGCGGCGCCAAAGGCGGCTCATAAGAGGTGGGCGATGAAGGTAAAATTGGAAAATCTGACGAAACGTTGGGGACCGGTGTACGCCGCCCGCGACATCAACCTTGACATCAACGATGGCGAATTTGTCGCCTTCCTTGGCCCCTCCGGCTGTGGAAAGACGACGACGCTGTTGCTGATCGCCGGCATTTATAAACCCACCGCCGGACGCATCTTGTTCGATGACCGCGTGATGAACCAGGTTCCTCCGAAGAACCGCAACATCGGAATGGTCTTTCAAAGCTACGCCTTGTATCCGCACATGACCGTGTATGAGAATCTGGTCTTTCCGATGAAACTGAAGCGGGTGCCGCCCGCCGAGATGAAAGCGCGCGCCCAGCGCGTCGCCGAGATGCTGGGCATCAGCCAACTGCTCGACCGTCGGCCTGGCCAGTTGTCCGGCGGGCAACAACAGCGCGTGGCGCTGGGGCGGGCCTTGACCAAACACCCCGATCTCCTGCTCTTCGATGAACCGCTCTCGAACCTGGACGCCCGCCTCCGTTTGTCCATGCGCGCCGAAATCAAACGCCTACAGATGGACCTCGGTGTCACCGCAATCTATGTGACCCACGACCAGGTGGAGGCGATGACGATGGCAGATCGCGTCGCTGTCATGAAGGATGGACAGTTGCAGGCGTATTGTCCACCCAACGAGCTGTACGACCGTCCACGCACCCTCTTCATCGCCGGCTTTGTGGGCAACCCCCCCATGAATTTCATCGAAGTAGAGGTCGTTCTGCGCGATGGCGTCTATCACGCGCAGCGGGCAGGCTTCGATCTCCCGTTGCTGACCGAACGCGGGGGACAGGCTGCGGGCCGCGGCCCTGTGATCCTGGGCGTTCGACCGGAAGATGTTATGATTGCAGAGGAAGGGATCGCTGGCGAAGTGTACGTCGTGGAGCCGCTAGGTCGCGACGATCTGATCGACGTCCGCATCGGCGAAGTGCATGTCCATGTGCTGGCCGATCCCAATCGCAGATGCAAAGTGGGCGACCGGGTCCACTTGTGCTTCAACACGCAAAAAATCCAGTTGTTTGACCCAAAGACTGAGCAGTCATTGCTCTGGACATAACCCATTGAATCTATGATTCCTCAGCCTGGAGATTTGTCCGACGTCCATTTGCGCACCTTATTGCAGACGGAGCAGCCGGAGGGAGTGCGCAGCCTCGCCGCACGCTACGCGCCGATCCTTCGCTTCGATGCACGCGAGCCTTTTTCACCCCTAGCGGTGGGGTATACGCTCTTCCGTGAAGACGGCGATTCCCCCTCGTTCCCACGCCGCATCGAGCTACAGCCGCCAGGCTGCCCTCCTGCAGCATTCGCCATCGAATACGCCATCTGGTGGGACTGGGACATTCAACATTTATATGAGTTGGAGCACGTCTGGGTCTTCGTCGATGCTGAAGGCCGCGTCTGTCGGGGAGAGGCGAGCTGGCACGGCGGATGGCATGCCATGGCGTCGGAGGGCGCGCTGTTGTTAGACGGAGATCACCTGATCGTCTTTTCCGAGCCGGGCAAACATGCTTTTGCGCCGAACCCCCTCTGGTTCCACGAGCGTCGGGACGCTCGCACGCTGCGCGAGCAAACCACGCGTCGAGCCGGCTTCGGAGGCGTCTGGGTCACGCCCCTCTTCGAGCGCGAAATCCGATCATTTCGCACACCCTACGCCAACACACTGGTGCGCACGTATCTACAGCGCTGCGCATTCGAGCCTGCCTGGCAATTCACGAAAATCTTTCCTATCCAGGCCGAGCAGTTGATCCCCTGGCGCGCCTTGCAGCGCTGGATCCCCGAGCGGATGGCGGGATGGATTCAACGGCTTGCCGAGGGGACGCCACCGGAAGCCTTGCGCTTTCTGCGCATTGCGCACCGCGGGGCTTCGGCCTACGCGGCGGAGAATACGCTGGCGGCGTTTCGCAAGGCCGCCGAGCTGGGCGCCGACATGGTGGAGATGGATGTCCAGCTCACATGCGATGGCGCAGCGGTGATCTTTCATGACCTTGTCGTGGACCGTTTGACGGAAGGTCGAGGCGCCGTCAACGATCTTTCCCTCGCCCAGCTGAGAAAGCTCACCGTGCCCGGCCCCGATGGCTCCCGCGAGCCGATTCCAACGCTCGAAGAGGCAATCGTCTGTTGCCTGGAGCATAATTTGGGCCTGTACATCGAAATCAAAGCAGGTGGAGCGGTGTCCGCCGTCGTGGAGGCGATGCAGCGCTTTGATCTCAAGCATCGGGCGATCGTGGGATCGTTTCGCCCCGATTGGGTCGCTGCAGTCAAACAATTCGATTCAGCTATTCCCACTTCGGTGCTTTTCAGCGCGCCCAGTGTCGATCCGGTCAAACTCGCCCAGGCTGTCGACGCGGATTACGTCCATCCGTGCTGGGAAGCGGCGGCTTCACAGCCCCATCGCCTGCTCACTGCGGAATGGGTGAAACGGGTGCATCAGCATGGGCTGGGGATCATCCTGTGGCACGAGGAGCGGCCTGAGGAGATTGCTGCGTTGCATCGCATCGGCGTGGATGGAATCTGCAGCAACGCGCCGGATCTGCTTCTGGCAGCCGACATGTGAGAGGAGGCCTCTATCCTCTCGCTGAGCAGCGCTGGCCGTGGGTGAAACTTTGGTCGGTGCTCAGGTAGCGAATATTGCTTTCGGTGAAGGTGAAGATGGGGAAAAGCCTCCACTTTGATTTCCCTGTCTCTCTCGCCAACCAAAGCCGGCAAAAAAACGTCCTATCGGGGCCGCAATATTCGTTCCCAAGCGCACGATCGGCTACCCGGCGGTCAGCGGAATCTCCTCGAGCGCCTCGAGCACAGGCTCATAGCGGCAGCGACAGCCGTAGGGCGAGGTGCACTCGCGATGGGGAAGCTCCGGCACGCGCGTAATTAAAAACTGCTTGCCAAGATACTGCCGGCAGTGCTCGCAGGTGTGCTCATCGTTCGGGCCGACGATCTCCAGTCGCCGCACGTGGTCGCCGCCCTTGACGCGCTGCCAGGTCTCCTGGTTGTCGACGTAGAGCGCAATGGCGTGGGCGCGCCAATAGGCGGCTTCGACGGCGTCCATGTCCGGCCGCGCCAGCTCCTGCGCCGCGTGCGGCGGAATCTGGTCAGGGGAAAGGCGCCAGTGCACGCCCCACAGGTGCTGCTCGGCGGCGTAGAGCTTGAGCCATTTCACCGTCTCCTCGCTCAGGCCGTCGAGCAGCCAGTGCTCCAGGAAAAAGATGCGCCGCGTCACTGCGCTGTGGTTCATCTGCGGCTCCGGCCCGGTCCAGTCGGCCTTACCGAGCGGGGTGCGATTCTCGTAGCGCCGGCGAATGGTGAGCGCTTCGCTCGTCATCATCTGGGAAAGCGCCCTGCGGACGCCCTCCAGCGCCGCCTGTTTTTCCGCTTCCATGCGCTCCTGATAGATTGCGACGAAGGGTCGTCCGACCTCCGTGACCTGATAATGCTCGCCGCAAGCCGCCAGCCAGCCCTGTTTTTGAAACAGTGCAATCATCTCCATGTAAGGTTTGGGCAGCACGCGGCTCCAGGCGCGCTGCTGCGTTGCGTCGTGCAACGGTCGCGACTGTCCAAACTCCGCCAGCAGACCGATCTGCGAATACTCCTTTAATTCTTGCGATTTCGCCAGCGCCATGCCGTCCAGCTTCGGTCCAAAGAGCTTTTTAAGGAGTTGCATCGTCTCAACCTCCCTCCGTGGGTCTGGCCGGATTGGCTGCAACTGCTTGTCGGGTTGCACCTTCGCTCGCCAATCGCCGTAGGACGCCCAATAACAGCGCCTTCAGCCGGGGCACAGTGACCTTGCCCGCCTCCATCACCTCTTCATGCGAAGGCTGACCGGTCGCCTCCAAGTCGCCGATGGCGACGTTGGTGATCGTGCTCAACCCCAGCACCTCCATGCCTGCGTGATGGGCGACCATCGCTTCGGCGGCCGTGCTCATGCCGACGGCGTCGGCGCCCAGGCGTTGCAACATGCGCACCTCAGCCGGCGACTCGAAGTTGGGGCCGCTCAGTTGCAGATAGACGCCACGCTGCACCGGCACGCCGAGCTCCGTTGCAACTTCATGCGCCAGCGCGCGCAAGTGGGGCGTGTAGATGCGATTGGCGGCTGGGAAGCGCGGGCCGAAGTCGTCGAGGTTGGGGCCGCGCAGCGGGTTGACGCCGGCCATGCCGATCAGGTTGATGTGGTCCTCGATCACCATGATGTCGCCGACGCGGAAGCGAGGGTTCAGTCCACCAGCGGCATTGGTCAGGATCAGCTTCTGCACGCCCAGGCGCTTCATCACCCGCACCGGCAGCGTCACCTGCTGCATCGAGTAGCCTTCATAGTAGTGGAAGCGCCCTTGCATGGCGCAGACGACGCACCCCTCTAGCCGACCGAGCACCAGACGGCCGGCATGCCCGGCCACCGTGCTGACAGGAAAATGAGGGATCTCGGCGTAGGGGATAATATCGGCTTCTTCGATCTGCGCCGCCAGCTCACTCAACCCGCTGCCCAGGATCAATCCGATCTCCGGTCGATGTCGGGTGCGACGACGAATGTAGTCAGCAGCCTCGTCGTAGTGGGTCAGTAAAAATGTCTCCATGGCGTGGCATTGTACTCCCAGAGGTGTCATCGTTCAATTTTTCTGCGTTACTGCGTCGTCTCCATCGCCATCTTTCTTTCTCGGCGGCGCAGCCACTCTCGCCAGAGGCTCACCATCAGCGTAATGACGGTCAGCGGCACCACGAAGATCAGCATGAAATCGAAATAGCGGGTGGCGCTGGGATGGCCGGTGGCGTCGAGCAGCAAATAGGCGGTGTAAGCAATGTAGTAGCCGAAAAAGAGGGCGCCTTCCCAACGGGCGATCAAGTTGCGCGTGACGAAAATCGGCAGACAGGCGATCGCCACCGCCACCATGAACGGAATGTCCAGCGCCAACGCGCCCGGCGAGACCGGCACGCCGCCCCTTGCAAAAAGTGCGGTCAGCGCCAGCACAGAGAGCAGGTTGAAAAGGTTGCTGCCGACCACGTTGCCGACGGCGATGTCGCGTTCTCCTTTAAGCGCCGCCACGATCGAGGCCGCCACTTCGGGGAGAGAAGTGCCCAGCGCCACGATGGTGAGGCCGATCACCAGCTCGCTGACGCTGAACAGCCGCGCCAGATCGCTGGCGCCCTGCACAAAGAGCCGCGAGCCGACCGTCAACATCGCCAACCCGGCGACCACATAAAAGCCGTTCAGCAGGAAGCGTCCCGCGCTCTTCGGCTCACCGGCGACAAATTCCTGGCTGTATTCGGCGACCACTGTGGGGTTTTGCTCGCGGCGGGCCTGCCAGAAAAGGAACGCCAAATAGCCGATCATCAGCGCAAACAGCAGCCCTCCCTCCAGTTGGCCGATGGCGCCATCCAGCGCCAACACCCACACCAGCACGGAGGCGCCGATCATGATCGGGACGTCGAGTCGCACCAACTGTTGCGACACGACCAGCGGGGTGATCAGCGCCGACAGCCCCAGAATGAGGAGCACATTGAGGATGTTGCTGCCCACGACATTGCCGACCGCCAGGTCAGGCTGCCCGTTGAAGGTCGATTGCAGGCTCACGGCCAGCTCCGGCGCGCTTGTGCCGAAGGCCACCACCGTCAGGCCGATCACCAAAGGCGAAATGCCGAGCGCCGCCGCCAGTCGGCTCGCCCCGCGCACCAGCAGCTCCGCGCCTGCAACCAAAATCGCCAATCCTCCCAGGATCAACAACAGGATGATACCCATGCCCTACCGTCCATTCTTATCTGTCCCGACGCCATTCAAAAGTAGTTTCTCCGAATGACGCGCTTTCTTGCGCTGTCGCAGATCGCGAGCTACGCTCACCCCGATCGTGATGACTGTGAGCGGCGCAGCAAAGAGCAGGAAAAGGTTGCGATATTCCGATAAATGAGGATAGTGAATCGAACCAAGGATCAGAAACGCCGTGTAAACGATGTAATATCCGAGAAAAAGCAATCCCTCCCATCGGGCGATCAAATAGCCGGTGAAAAAGATCGGCAGACAGGCGACCGCCACCACAATCATGAAAGGCATGTCTAGCCAGAGGGCGTTGGTCGAGACAGGCACGCCAGAGCCAGGCACAACCAGGGCCGTCAATCCCAGCACGGCCAGAATGTTGAAAATGTTGCTCCCCACGACGTTGCCCACTGCAATATCGCGCTCGCCGCGCAGCGCAGCTACGATCGAGGTGGCCACCTCCGGCAGAGAGGTTCCGGCCGCCACAATCGTCAACCCGATCACCAGCTCGCTCACTCCCATCGCCTCCGCTGCGCCGACTGCCGCTTCGACGAACCAACGCGCGCCCAGCACCAACAGCGCCAATCCAACGCCCGCCATGCCGGCCTCGAGCAATCTCTGCAACCAAGAGGCGGGGCGCTTGGGTTGATATTCTGCTTCATATTCAGCGAGCACGGCGGCGTTTCGTTCGCGTTGGCTCTGGATGCCCAGAAACGCCGTATAGGCCACAATGCCTGCAAATAACAGCGCGCCTTCCCATCGCTCCACATAGCCGTTCAATGCAAAGAGCCAGACCGCCAGGGAGACCACGATCATCAACGGCACGTCGATGCGCACAAGTTGTTGCGCCACCACCAGAGGCGTGATCAACGCAGAGAGGCCCAGAATGAAGAGCACGTTGAAGATATTGCTGCCGACCACGTTGCCGACGGCGACATCGGCCTGTCCGCTCAGCGCAGATTGCACGCTGACCGCCAGCTCCGGCGAGCTGGTGCCAAAGGCGACGATCGTCAAACCGATGATCAACGGCGAAACGCCCAGCGCAGCGGCGAGTCGACTTGCGCCGCGCACCAAAAGTTCTGCGCCTGCAACCAGGGTAATTAACCCGCCGATCATCAACAACAAAATAAACGCCATATATCCGTTCCTTTAATGTTTGATTCAATGCAACTGATTATCCATTGATCGCCCCTTTTTTGACAATCTCTTCAAAATCATTGAAGATATTTGAAAATTTGTGCACCTCCAGAACAAAAAATCAGAGAGGACAAGCCCATGAAAGTCCATGGCCAACATTATCGCACCATCTGGCTGCGGCCGGACGACCCGACGGTGGTGCAGATCATCGATCAGCGCCACCTGCCTTTTCGTTTCGTCATCGAAGATCTGCGCACTGTTGAAGAGGTGGCGACCGCCATCAAAGACATGCATGTGCGCGGAGCCGGTCTGATCGGCGCAACGGCGGGTTACGGCATGTACATCGCCGCATTGACGGCCCCGCGCACATCGTTGAAGGCGTTTCGAGCGGCGTTGCATGCAGCGGCGGCCAGGCTCAAGGCGACGCGGCCGACTGCGATCAACCTGGCCTGGGCGGTCGATCGTCAGTTGGCCGCCATCGCAGCGGCGGGCGACGACATCGAAGCGCAGATTGAGGCTGCGCAGCGCACCGCCCAGGAGATCGCCGACGAAGATGCCGAGTTCTGCCGCCGCATCGGCGAGCACGGCGTCCGCCTGCTCGAAGAGATCGCAGTGCGCAAGGGAGGCGAGCCGGTCAATGTGCTGACCCATTGCAACGCCGGCTGGCTGGCCTTCGTCGACTACGGCACCGCCACCGCGCCGATCTACGCGGCGCACGACCGCGGGGTCCCCGTGCACGTTTGGGTCGATGAGACGCGGCCGCGCAACCAGGGCGCGCGGCTGACGGCGTGGGAGTTGGGTCAGCATGGCGTTCCGCACACCGTCATCGTCGACAACGTAGGCGGTCACCTCATGCAGCACGGGATGGTCGATCTCGTGATCGTGGGCTCCGACCGCACCACCTACACTGGCGACGTCGCCAACAAGATCGGCACCTACCTCAAGGCGCTGGCCGCGCGCGACAACGGCGTCCCCTTCTACGTGGCGCTGCCCTCCAGCACCATCGACTGGGAAATGCGCGACGGGCTGGCCGAAATTCCCATCGAAGAGCGCGACGCCACCGAAGTGCGCATCATGGATGGGCTGAGCGGCGAAGAGATTCGGGAAATCCTGATCTTGCCGGAAACGAGTCGCGCCGCCAATTACGCGTTCGACGTCACGCCTGCGCGGCTGGTGACCGGGCTGATCACCGAGCGCGGCATCTGCCCCGCTTCAGAAGAAGGGGTTTTCGGACTGTATCCAGAAAAACGGAAGAAAGGATAAAGGAAGGTGTGTCATGGCCTATCGCGCCTTGGACCCGCACAGCGTGATCGACTATCTGCGCGCCACGCCGTCGCTTGCGGACGTGCTCGATCTCGACGCGCCCATGCACGCGCGCGAGGTGGGCGACGGCAATCTAAACCTGGTCTTCATTGTCGAAAACGGCGCCTCGGACAAGTCGCTCGTGGTCAAGCAGGCGCTGCCCTACCTGCGCGTAGCGGGCGAATCCTGGCCGCTGACGCGCGAGCGGATGCGCTTCGAGACGCAGGCGCTGTTGAAGCACAACGAGCTGGCGCCGGGGCTGGCGCCGCAAGTCTATCACTACGATGAGGAGATGTCGCTGGTCGTCATGGAGAACCTCTCTCATCTGGAGGTCATGCGCAAGCCGTTGGTGGCGCGTAAACGCTTCCCCAGGTTCGCCGATCACATCTCCACCTTTTTGGCGCGCACGCTTTTCTTCACTTCCGACTTTTATCTGACCGGCCTGGAAAAGAAAGAGCTCCAGACAAAATTCATCAACCCGCACCTCTGCAAAATTCAGGAGGATTTTGTCTTCACCAACCCCTTCATGGATTCGCCGGAAAACCGTTGGAATCCCCTGCTCGACGCCGAGGTGCAGGCGGTGCGTCGCAACAGCGCGCTTAAGCTGGCGTTGGCGGAGATGAAGGCAAGCTACATGACGCACGCCGAGGCGCTCATTCACAGCGACCTCCACACCGGCAGCATCATGGCGAATGAAGAGCACACCAAGGTCATCGACCCCGAGTTCGCCTTCTACGGGCCGATGGGCTTCGACGTCGGCGCAGTACTCGAAAATCTGGTGCTCAACTACCTCTCTCACTTCGCGCATACGCCAGACCCCGAAGTACGCAGAGACTATCAAGCCTATCTGCTTGACCTGATTCGTGAGATTTGGACGCAGTTCGCCGCCAAATTCGAGGCGCTGTGGGTGGAAAACAACCGCGGGGAGCTGATGCCTGCCAAGTACTGGGACTATCCCGGCGGGGACGAGGCGTTCGCCGAATTTCGCCGCCGCACGCTCGCCCACATCCTGCGCGAGACGGCCGGACACGGCGGCGCCAAGATGCTGCGTCGCATGATGGGCATCGTCAGCGTGTGGGACATCACCTCCATCGCCGATCTGGAGCAGCGCGCCGTCGCCGAGCGCCTCGCCATCCGCATCGGCAGCCGCTGGGTGATGGAGCGCCATTCAATTCATAGCGTGGACGATCTGATCGGGATCGTGCGCGAAGAGGCCGAGTGAACGTAGAACCCAGATTGACAGAGTGAACATGGACTGACAGAGTGAAATGAATGGCGATTGGCCAATCCGTTCACTCTGCCTATCCGTGTTCTCATTCGCCCGTCTTTAAGCTCCCGGCCCCCACTTTGGACGCTCCCTTCACCTGTGGTAAATTCAAAAGAGAAGTTATGCTGCTAAACCCGCAATAGATAGAGCGGACTGAGCAAGCAACAGGGGGTGGTGGGTGCGGCTCCCAGCCGCATGTTCTTGGTAAACCGCAAGGTTTGGGGAATTCGAGGGAGCGCAGCTACGAGCTTCGCCAGCGAGTCGCCAGGAGCATTTATTAAATTGCATAACCTGGAAGGTCGTATCCTCCGAGAAAACTTCATCTGACTGCGCAACTCCTATTCGGAAGAAGCTGTTAAAACAAACCGGTGGCCAGGATGATTTGCTCCCCTGCTTGTCAAAGCCAGCGGACGGTTGGACGCCTTTGCACCTGACCAACGCACGATGAAATTTCTGATCTCTCAACTCTCTTACTTCTGGCAAGATCGCCATAGCCGCGCCAATGTCTACGCCCTGCTTCGTTATCTGGTGCTGTTGGCGGCCATGATCACCCTGTACAGCATCCTCTTCCACTTCATTATGGCCTACGAGGGCCGCGAGGAGAGCTGGGTCACTGGCTTCTATTGGACGCTCACCGTGATGTCGACGCTCGGCTTCGGCGACATCACGTTTGAGAGCGATCTCGGTCGCATTTTTTCATCCATTGTTCTGCTCAGCGGCATCATCTTCATGCTTGTCATCCTGCCTTTCACCTTCATTAACCTCTTCTATGCGCCCTGGCTGCGAGCGCAGGAAGCGGCGCGGGCGCCGCGAAGCCTGCCCGACACGGTGAAAGGGCATGTCGTCCTGACGCAGTATGACGCCGTCACCATGGCGTTGATCGAACGCCTGAAGCAGTTCCACCATCGTTACGTCGTGCTGACTCCGGAGTTGGAGGACGCGCTGCGACTACATGACTTGGGGGTCAGGGTCGTACGCGGCGACCTCGACAATCCCGAGACCTATCGTCGCGTGCATGTGGAGCAGGCGGCGCTGGTGGTGACGACGGCCAACGACCGTCTCAACACGAACGTCGCCTTCACCGTGCGCGAGGTCTCCGAAAGTGTGCCGATTATCGCCACGGCTAATGCAGCGGCGTCGGTCGATATTTTGGAGCTGGCCGGTTGCAACCATGTGCTGCAACTGGGAGAGATGATGGGGCAGGCGCTGGTGCGACGGGTCACCGGCGGCGACGCTCGCGCCCATGTCATCGGCCGGCTCAACGGCCTGGTGATCGCCGAAGCCACGGCGCGCAATTCGCCGCTGGTAGGCCAGACGCTCGCCGAAAGTCGCCTGCGCGATCGCGTGGGCGTCACTGTGCTCGGCGTATGGGAGCGAGGACAATTTCAATTGGCACGGCCGACCACGCGTATCGAGCCGGGTACCGTGCTGGTGTTGGCCGGCTCTGAACAACAGATCGAGCAATATAACACCTTGCTTTGCACAGAACCGCCAAGCGGCGAGCCGGTGGTCATTATCGGCGGTGGGCGCGTGGGCCGTGCAGCGGGACGGGCGCTGGCCGAACGTGGGATGGACTATCGCATCGTCGAGCTGCTGCCAGAGCGCGTGCGCGATCCGACCAAATACGTTCTCGGCGACGCCGCCGATCTCGAAGTGCTGGTCGCCGCCGGTATCCGCAAAACCCCTGCGGTGCTGGTAACGACGCACGACGACGACACCAATATCTATCTCACCATCTACTGCCGACGGCTCCGCCCTGATGTCCAGATCATCAGCCGGGCGCGGCTGGAGCGCAATGTTGCCACGCTGCATCGCGCCGGCGCCGATTTCGTCCTTTCGTATGCCTCGATGGGCGCCAGCACCATCATGAATTTGTTAAACCGTGACAGCATCCTGATGGTGACCGAAGGCTTGGACGTCTTCGAGGTAGAGACACCCGAAAGCCTGGTGGGCAAAACCATCGCCGAGGCAAACATCCGCCAACTCACCGACTGCACAGTCGTTGCCCTGGAGCAGGCTGGCGTCATGACCGTCAATCCAGACCCTCACACGCCGCTGCCGGCCCACGCCAAAATGGTGTTGATCGGCACCGTCGCCTCAGAAAATTGCTTCCTCAAACGCTTCACGCGACCTCATGAATAGCATGGATGTGGGCTTTCTTGCGCTCTTTCCCTATCTGTTCGGCGGCGTCGGGCTCTTTCTGGCCGGCATGATCTTGATGTCCGATGGGCTTAAGGCAGCGGCCGGAGGGAGACTGCAAGGGTTTCTCGAGCGGACAACCCATACTCCACTGAATGCCTTTCTCACCGGCGTGGCATTGACGGCGTTGGTACAGTCGTCAAGCGCAACCACCATTACCACGATCGGCTTTGTCAGCGCCGGGCTACTTTCTTTTTCTTCGGCGATCGGGGTGATCATCGGCGCCAATGTGGGCACGACCAGCACGGGCTGGATCGTGGCGCTCCTCGGCTTCAAGCTCAACGTGGGGGCGATTGCCCTGCCTTTTATCGGCGTCGGTGCGCTGATGCGTCTGCTGCTACAGGGCGCACGCGCCTCGCTGGGCATGGCGTTGGTGGGGTTCGGTCTGATCTTCGTCGGCATTGACTTCTTGCAAGAAGGGATGGGTGAGCTGGCGCAACGGATCGATCTTTCGCCCTTTTCGCAACCTTCCCTGATCAATCATCTCTGGCTAGTGTTAATTGGCGCCGTGATGACCGTACTGCTGCAGTCGTCGAGCGCAGCCGTGGCGCTGACGCTGACCGCCCTGAACAGCGGCGCCATCGGGCTGGAGCAATCCGCCTACCTGGTGATCGGTCAAAACCTCGGCACTACGGTCAAGGCAATCCTGGCGGCGATGGGCGCTTCGATGCCGGCGCAACGCACGGCGCTGGCGCACATCCTCTTCAACGGCGTCACCGGCGCGCTGACGTTCTTCTTTGCGCCGATGTTGCTGGCGCTTGCCATCGCCTGGAGCGAATTCATCGGCGACAGCGATCCGTCCGTCATCATCGCGCTCTTCCACACCCTCTTTAACCTGTTGGGCGCTGCGCTCTTTCCGCCCTTCATCACACCCTTCGCCCGTCTGATCGAGCGCCTGATCCCGGAGCGCGGGCCTGTGCTCACCCGCCACCTGGACGACTCGGTGCTGCATCTGCCCGAGGTGGCGACCGAGGCTGCGGCGCGCGCGCTCACCGAAATCGCCGCCGTCGCGCTGAAGGAGGCCATCCATCTGTTGCGCAACGGCGCGCTCGACCGCGCCGGCGAACACCGGCTTCACCTGGCGCAGACGGCGATGGATGAAACCAGCCGCTTCTTAGGTCGCATTCAATACGCAGGCTATGACGGGGAGATTTTTGCACGCCGGCTGGCGCTGCTCCACGCCGGCGACCACGCCGACCGCCTGATCGAAGCCTGCCTGGAGTCCCCCTCTCCTCTGTACGGCAAAGAGGTGTGCACGGCAGCTGCGCAGTTGGCCGAGGCGCCGGCGCCGGCGCTGGATTGGTTGGGA
The DNA here is from genome assembly GCA_937928035.1 of uncultured Caldilinea sp. Lineage (GTDB taxonomy): Bacteria > Chloroflexota > Anaerolineae > Caldilineales > Caldilineaceae > Caldilinea. Next base: position 23,167 of record CALFWA010000375.1, read on the forward strand.
ACGAGAAAAGGCGACGCATCGACGCTCGTTCAACGCCTTGCACAGGCCTCCACCCGACAGGCGGAGGCGCGACGCCTCCACCGGGAACAGGTGTTGCTGGACACCGCCGCCTGCCGCATCCGGCCCGAGAAGGCGCAGCGCCGACTCGAGTCGATGCGTTGGGTGGATCGCGTGGGCTATCACACCTGGCGCATGATGCACCATCTGACCGGCTCGCCTTCCGCCGCCGAAACGTTGCAGACGGCGGCCTACGTAGAGCCGGAGCCGATCGGCGCTTCGACAAATCCCTGCCTCCCTGATTTGCGTCTTTCAAAGGGGACGCCCGCAGCTGTTCTCATCCGGAGACGATGACCTGCGTAAGGCTTCTTTTTGTGTGGCTCCCCACCGCCTGTTCCGCCAGGCCATAGGTTTTTGGATGATTTAAGGAGGCGCAGCTACGAGCTGCGCCTCCCAGAATCGCCCAAATGATTTGTCAAAAACAGAGCTTTCTAAAAGATAAAAGCCGAACCCAGAGGTCGGCGGTTGCCGTGAATCCGGCCTACTCCAAATACCCCAGCCAGCGCTGTTGCACGCGCAGCATCGTCTCCAGCGTCTGCTCGGCGGCGCGCACGCTGTCCACCACCGGATCGACGAGCAGCGCTTGCAGCGCAGCCGCTTTGGAGCGCGTGAGCACCGCCTCTGCCGTCAGGTCGTGCACTGCGATTTGATTGCGCAAGAGGCCTGCGATGCCGCGCGGCAAGCGCCCTAACGCCACGCCATGCACGCCGTCGCCATCCACCAGCGCAGGCGTCTCGACGGTCATGTCGGAGGGCAGATCGTCGATGAGTCCTCGGTTGGGCAGGTTGAGCGCCAACACCTCGGTGGGACGATCGGCGGCGATGCTTTCCAGCACCTGCGAGGTCACCCAGTCGTCGCCCGAACCGCGCAGCAGCGTCTCCTCGGAAACTTTCTGCGCCACCCAGAGCTTGTAGGTGCGGTAGAAATCGAGAATGCCGGCGTGATCGACCACGTCGTGCGCCCACTGAATATATTCGCCGAAGTGCGAGTCCACCGTCACCGGCAAATAGCCGAAGCGCTCCAAGATCACCTTGAACAGCCTGCGCTCCGCCCAGGGGCGATGGCCGACGGTGGCGACATGCTCCGCCGGCAGGCTGGGCAACGCCCAGTCCAGCACGTTGGTGATGCGCTCGAAGTAGGTCGGCGCTTTGGCGCGCACGTCCGGATAGGCGTCGGCGCCGGTGTCCCGATAGAACACGTTCAACAGCATGCTGAAGTGGTTGAGGCCGCCCGCCTGAAATTGCAGGTTCTCCAGCGGCGTCTCCAGGATGTGAGGCAGATGTTCGGGCAGCGACGCCGCTTCATGACAGACGCCGATCAGTTTCAGGTCTGGGTATCTGCGCTGCACGGTGGTGCAGATGCGGCTCATCGGATTGCTGAAGTTGAGCACCCAGGCGTCCGGGCAGATCGCCATGATGTCGCTGCAGATGTCGAGGATGGGCGGGATGATGCGCAAGGAATGGAAGAGACCGCCCGGCCCGCCGTTTTCCCCGTAGACCTGGCGAATGCCGAACTGCTGGGGGATGCGCCAATCCTGCTCCCATAGCTCGAAGCGATTGCCGACCTCAATGGAGATGATGCAGAAGTCGGCGCCCTGCAGAGCAGCGCAGCGATCGGTCGTCACCTCCAGTTTGTAGGGCAGGTTGTGTTTCTCAATGTGGCGCCGGCCAAAGGAGACGGTGCGCGCCAGCGTTTCGGCGTTGATGTCGTGCAGACAGATCTCGGCGCCGGCGAACACTTCGCTTTTGAAGAGATCCCCCAGGATGCTCAGGCCAAAGTTGGCGCTGCCGGCGCCGATCAGGACGATTTTGTGGGTCATCTGCTCCTCGCTCAGTGGTATTGGGGCAGCCAGTCGCCGTGCGCCTCGATTAAGTCGTCGACCAAACGCCAGATCTGGTCCAGATCGAGCTCGGCCGCCGTGTGGGGGTCGAGCATGGCGGCGTAGTAGATGTACTCGCGCTTGCGCGTCAGCGCGGCTTCGACGACCATCTCCTGCACGTTGATGTTGGTGCGCATCAACGCGGCCAGATGGGGCGGCAGCGCGCCGATCTTCGTAGGCTGGACGCCGTTTTTATCGACCAGACAGGGCACCTCCACGCAGCAGCCCTGGGGCAGGTTGTCGATCAGGCCGTGATTGGGCACGTTGCCGTAGATCACGCGCGGTTGGCCCGTGACGATGCTGTGCACGATCAGCGAGCCGTACTCGTTGCTGCGCTCCACCTCGTTGATCCGCTCGAAGTGATGGACGACCAGCGGCAGGTGCTCCGGTGAGACGCCCGCTTTGGCCATCGCCTCGGCGAACTCCTTCGACAGATCCAGCTCCGGGTTTTCCAGCTTGCGTCGCATGAACTCCCAGCCGGTGATCTGCACCTCGCAGCGGCGGATGTATTCGTCGAGCGGGATGTTGAACTTTTCGATCAGATCGGGGCGGTCGCGCTTGATGAACCAGGGCACATAGTCGGCGAAGTGCTCGCTCGATTCTGTGACAAAGTAGCCGACGCGCTTGAAGACCTCATAGCGCACGCGGTTCCAATCAGGCACGCGACCTTCCTCGATCACCTTGTGAATCAACGGATAGAGGTCTTCGCCGTTGCGTTCAAAGCGAAGATAGAAGGCCATGTGGTTGATGCCTGCGCACAGATAGTTGATCTCCTCGATCGGGATGCCGATGTCGTGCGCCAGTTGTTCGGCGGTTCCCTGCACACTGTGACACAGGCCGACCGTCTTGACGCCGGTGGCGCGGCTCAAGGCCCAGCAGTTCATCGCCATCGGGTTGACGTACTGGAGCAGCACGGCGTCCGGGCAAAGCTCCTCCATGTCGCGTGCGATATCGAGAAAGACCGGGATCGTGCGCAGACCGCGCATGATCCCACCAATGCCCAGCGTATCGGCGATCGTCTGGCGCAGGCCGTACTTCTTGGGAATCTCGAAATCGATCACGGTGGCCGGCTTGTAGCCGCCGATCTGAAACATGCTGATGGCGAAGTCGGCGTCTTTGAGTGATTGCCTGCGGTCGGTCGTCGCCTCGATGCGGGGGGAGATGCCGAAATACTCTGCGATCTTATGGGCGACGATTTCGGAGGTGCGGAGCCGCTCCGGGTCGATGTCGAAGAGGCTAATTGTGGCGTCCTGCAGCTCTGGATAGCTCAGGATGTCGCCGATGAGGTTCTTGGCAAAGACGGTGCTGCCTGCGCCTAGAAAGCTGATTTTGGTCATAGGGACGTTCCTTGTCGATTTTTTCTATGAATCGAATTTGAGTCAAGGTGCGCCTTACGCACCCATAAGCCTCAGGAATCAGGGTTGCACGGTCATTTCGCGCAATCGATCCGGGTCGATACGCACGGCCAGCGCTTCCTCTACAGAAAGCCAGCCGTCGACGAGCCTCAGACGTCGATCGGTGATCTCCTCGCGCAATTTCAAGAAAAACGACAGCTCCGAGGGATGTCCCACCTCTGCGCGCGCGGCAAAGACGGCAGCGCGCGCCGTTCCGATCGTGCTGCCCGCCTGCGAGCCCACCATTACGCCTTTACCCGCTTTGCACGCCGCCGCCGCCATCGCCAGCGACTCGGTGTAGCCGGTGCGCGGGGTCTTGATGTTCAAAATGTCGAAGGTGTCCAGCTCCAGCTCGCGCTGCAGATCGCGCAGGGTGAAGGCGCTGTCATCAGCGATGATAGGCAGAATCTGACGGCTGCGCAGCGACGCGCGGGCGCGCACCTGTTCGACCGGCAGCGGCTCTTCACAGTAGCGCAGCCCCAGATCGCGCAGCGCGGCCAGGCGCGCGGCTGCGCGTTCACCGTCCATGGTTTCGTTGGCGTCGGCGTACAGCTCTACGCGCTCTCCGAACATCGCCTGCAGGTCGCGAATGCGCTCGACGTCCTCTTCCCAGTTGCGTCCCACCTTCACTTTGAGCATGCGCACTCCTTCGGCGACGACTCGCTCCGCTTCGGCCAACACTTCCTCGCGGTCACCGATGCCCAGGATGTAGCTCACGCGAACTTTTGTGCGCACGGCTCCGAGCTGTTCGGCCAGCGTCCGCCCTGCGCCCTGCGCCAGCGCATCATGGATCGCCATGTCGATGGCCCCGCGCGCGGTGTGATTGTTGCGGATCGGCGCCATGCGCGCCCAGGCCTTGTCCGCAGGTTGGCCGATCAGGCGAGGAGCCAACTCCTCGCGGATAATGGCGACGATGGTGCCGGCGGTTTCGCCATAGATGGTGGGACGAGGGGGCGCTTCGGCGACGCCCGTGCTGCCGTCGCTCAAGGTCACGCGCACCAACACGTGACGCGCTTCGGCCAGCGAGCTTTGGCTTCCCCAGCGCAGCTCGCCGTGCATCGGCAGGCGGAAGATTGTGGTTTCAATCGCAGCGACGGTGGGGACAGGGTTCATGGCCTCTTCATGCGCAAAAGCTCTAAAATTTTCATCGCCACAGTCTGGGGCGCATCGGCCACGGTGTCGACGATTAA
>CALFWA010000376.1 GCA_937928035.1 uncultured Caldilinea sp.
ACGCCGAAATGCTCAGCGGTCTGATCATGCACCAGTTGACCAACCCTGGCGCGCCCTTCCTCTACGGCCACGGCGTCCACCATCTCGACATGAAGGAGATGATCAGCGTCTACGGTGCGCCGGAGTTTCAGTTGGCGCGCATCATGGCCGCCGAGATGGGGCGCTTCTACAAGCTGCCGGTGTGGGGCTATTCGGCGCACAGCGACAGCGCCGTGCTTGATGAGCAGGCCGCCATCGACGCTCAGTTTTCGATCCAGACCGCCCTGCTCGCCAAAACCAACCTCAATCACGACGTCGGCTACCTGGAGGCCGGGCTGGCGAATTCTCCCGAATATATGGTGCTGGCCAATGAGCTGATCGGCATGAACCGCGCTTTTGTGCAGGGTGTGCAGTTCGACGAGGAGGCGCTGGCGCTCGACGTCATCCACGAGGTGGGGCCGGGCGGCCAATTTCTCAGCCACGACCACACTATGCGCCACTGGCGCGAGCTGTGGACGCCGAAGCTCTTCGACCGCCAGCGTTTGGAGCCATGGCTGGAAAAGGGCGGCAAGACTATGCGTCAGCGCATCCGCGAGGCGACACTGGAAATTTTGGAGAGCCACCAAGTCCCATCGCTGCCGGCCAGCGTGGACGCAGAGATTGAGTATATTTTGAAGCAATAGCAAGGACCGAGCGTTGGCGCAACTCTTTAGGGATACGACGTCCAATGCAGAGCACAGATTGCTCGATCTGCTGCGCCGAAAGACGCCAGAGCAGCGTCTGCGCTTAGTGACCGATCTCAACAGGTGCATGCGGCGACTTCTGCGCGCGGGCGTTCGTCGACGTCACCCTTCTGCAGATGTATCGCCTCGATGGCGAACAACCTGAACGCCAGTGGCAGGATTTGCTTGGCGTGGTGGCCGTGCAAGGCGAGTGGCTGGACTGGCAATATATGCGCGAAATGGCGGCGACGCCGGCTCTCGGCGACCTGCTCGAAAGATCGGCCGAACAGAGCCAAGGCTAAGCAGAGGGTGCGATAGGAGTTTTGACCAAGGAGGAGACCGGACATGCTTGAAACGATTCCGCTGACAACAGCCAAACCCACTGCGCACACAGAAATCAAACCTCTCCGTGAAACGAAACCCCTCCATGAAACGAAACCCCTCCATGAAACGATCGTCAGCATCTGCGGCGTCTGTTCGTCCGGATGTGGGGCTGAGGTGCATCTGGAGAACGGTCGCATTGCGCGCCTGACGCCGATCAAGAACCATCCTTACAGCGTGCTGTGCACGCGCGGCATGAAGGCGGCGGAGATCGTCTACTCGCCCGATCGCCTGTTCTATCCGCAGCGTCGCGTCGGCGCGCGCGGGGAGGGCAAGTTCGAGCGCATCACCTGGGACGAGGCCTACGACGCCATCGTGGCGGGTTTGCGCCGCATCGCCGACGAGTATGGGCCGGAGGCGGTCGGCATGTACACCGGCCGCGGCAATTTCGAGTACGGCCTCAACGAAATGTTTGCGCCCGCAGGCACCGCCGAATCTTCCGCCAACGCCGTGCTGTTTCCCTTCGGCTCTCCGAACATCAGCGGCGTCGGCGCGCTTTGCTACGTCTCCTACGGCATGATCGCCCCCCGCGCTTGTTTCGGCGCCTATATGATGGACATGCAAGAAGACATCGACCACGCCGACCTGATCCTGGTGTGGGGAGAGAATCCTGCCACCGATTCGTCGCCGGCGTTGCTGCCCAAGTTGCGCCAGCTTCAGCAGCAGGGGACGCGCATCGTTGTGATTGACCATCGGCGCAGCGAAACTGCGCAGGCGCTGCGTTGCGAGTGGGTGGGCGTGCGCCCGGGGACGGACGGCGCGCTGGCGCTCGGCATGATCCACGTGCTGTTCGCCGAAGATCTCTACGACCACGACTTTGCGCACAACTGGACGCACGGCCTCGACGAGCTGCGCGCCTACGTCCAGCAGTTCACGCCCGAACGGGTGGAGGCGATCACCTGGGTTCCCGCCGAGAAGGTGCGCGAGCTGGCGTGTGCGATGGCGTGCGCGCAGGGCTGCTCGATCCTCACCTACACCGGGCTCGAATATTCGGACAGCGGCGTCCAGGCCATCCGCGCACTCTACACCTTGCAGGCGCTGGCCGGCCACCTCGATGCGCCGGGAGGTAAGCTCTTCAAGCCGCGCAACCGCCTGCGCCTCAACCGCAACCTAACGCCGCCTCCCGCCGATGCGCGTCCTCCGATCGGCGCCGAAGAGTATCCGATCTACTACGAAGTGCGCAAAGAGGCGCACGCCGCCCTCTTCCCGCGCGCCATCCTGGAAGGCAAGCCTTATCCGCTGCGTGGGTTGATCGTCAGCGGCGCGTCGCTGATCACCGCCTGGCCCAACCCCGACCTCTGGCGTCGCGCTCTGGCTGCGCTCGATCTGCTCGTGGTCGTCAACCGCTTTCTCACCGCCGACGCGCTCTACGCCGACATTGTGTTGCCAGCGACGACGATGTTTGAGATCGAGTCGTATCAAATCCACGGCAGCTACGTCCAGCTCCGCCAGAAGGTGATCGAGCCGCTGGGCGAAGCGCGCAACGACTATCTCATCTTCGCCGAGCTGGCGCAGCGGCTGGGCTACGGCCATCTCTGGCCACAGACGGAGCGAGCGATGGTGGAATTTGCGCTCAAGGACACAGGCGTGGAACTAGCAGACCTGCTGGCGCACCCGGAGGGCGTCGCCTATCCGCAGCCGCCCATGCGCTATCGTAAATACGTCAGCGGCGAACTACGCGAGGATGGCAAGCCCGGCTTTGAGACGCCGACCGGCAAGTTTGAGATTGCGTCGGAATGGCTGCGCAGCTACGGCTACGAGCCGTTGCCCGTCTACACCGAGCCGGCCGAAGGGCCGATCGCAGCGCCGACGCTGGCGAAAACATATCCTCTTGTCTTCAACTCCGGCGCACGAACCAACTTCGACTTTCGGTCGCAGCATCACAACATCCCCGGCCTGCTCAACAAATTGCCGGCGCCGCTCGTTCATCTGCATGAGGAAGACGCCGCCGCGCGCGGCATCGCCGACGGCGACCCGGTGTGGGTCGTCACCCCACGCGGGCGCGTCCCCTTTTACGCCTGCGTCTCCACCAACATCGTACGCGGCGCGGTGGAGGTCAACATGGGCGGCGGCGGCCCGCTCGGCCCGCAGGCATGGCGGGAGGCCAACGTCAACGCGCTGACCGACTTCGAGCATCGCGACCCGATCTCCGGCTTTCCGGTCTATAAGGCGCTATTGTGTGATGTGGTGAAGCGAGCGGAGTAAGGAATAAGTGTAAGGTGACGGCGTGAGTGTTTTCAGCGCCGTCTGTTCTTATAACCAGCTTAAGAACGTCTACGTCGGTTCAGCCATCGCCTGGCCAGGCGATGGCTGAACCTTTTAACTGTCGGGCTGCTCAGGCGGCTTGGGTTGCCAAACTGCGCGCCTTGAGTTTGGCCTCCAGGCGCTGTCGGGCCAGGTCAAAGCGATCTAGACTCATCACCTTGTGCCAGGCCGCCACAAAGTCGCGAACGAATTTTTCTTGGGCGTCGTCGCTGGCGTAAACCTCGGCGATGGCTCGAAGTTGGGAGTTGGCGCCAAAGATGAGGTCAAAGCGGCTGGCGATCCATTTGTGCTCGCCCGTTGTACGATCGCGGCCCTCAAAGACCTGACCATCTCCGGAAAGCGCCTTCCATTCCGTGCCCATATCGAGCAAATTGACGAAGAAGTCGTTGGTCAGCAAGCCGGGACGATCGGTCAGGACGCCCAGGTTGGAACCGTCATAGTTGGCGCCCAGGGCGCGCATTCCACCCACCAGCACCGTCATCTCAGGTGCAGTGAGCGTCAGGAGCTGGGCCTTGTCCACCAGAAGCTCCTCGGCCGGGCGACGCGCTTTCTCGCTAAGGTAGTTGCGGAAGCCATCGGCCTTCGGCTCGAGCCACTGGAATGACTCCA
>CALFWA010000377.1 GCA_937928035.1 uncultured Caldilinea sp.
ATTGCGACACAGCGGCTGGTGATCCTGGTGGCGACCGACGACTTCAGCGCGCAGGCGGGCGTCACGTTCAACTTCGAGCAGCTACGGGCTTCTGGCGAAGCGCCGTCGGACGCGCCAAACGCAACGCCGAGTCCACCGGAGGAGCCTGGGGGCGGGGGCGGCTGAATCGGACGCTTCCGCCGGTAAAAGGTGGGAACAGCCCGGGCCGGCTCCATGGACGCTTGGTGAATTTGTAATTTCCGCCACCATCCGCCAGGAAGCGCAGGCTTCCTGGCGGATGGTTGTTCTATTGGACTTAAAACCCGTAGCGAGCTTGTGGAAGCTGCGTCCTCTGCACTGCAAAACTATGCTATAATTTTGATCGATGCTTGTTCGCTAATTTGTTTTTTGGACGATGTCTCATTTTGAGATGTCTTTTACAGGATACGGCGCGTTTAACACGATGATGGCGTTTTGTGTCCAGAAGTCCGTTGGTTTGATGCGAGGAGGCGCACGATGAAAATCCCCTTTCTCGGTAAGTCCAGTCAGAATTTTGTAGATGATCGTCTGCAGGCGGCTGCACGCGAGGCGCTGGCGGCGGATCCGATGATCCCCGATTCCGATGTTTTTACTGTGGAAAGCGTGAAGGGCGTGATTCACTTGCGCGGCGTTGTTCACAGCGAAGCGGAGAAACAGCGCATCGAAACCGTGATCACGAATGCCTTGCAGACAAAGGGGCTAAAGTTTGACCGGATTGTCAATGAATTGCGCGTTGCGAATTAATGTCAATGAATTGCGCGTTGCGAATTAAGTCGCCAATTAACGCGAAGCAAGGTGATGCGAAGCGAGACTCGATTTGAACCCGCCTACATAGCGCTCTATCGAAGCGGTGAGCTTCGTGCACGGGCGCAGGAAGCGGTGGCAGGGTTGGCGCAGTGCCGCGTCTGCCCGCGAGACTGCGCAGTCGACCGACTTGCGGACAAAACGGGCGTCTGCAAGACCGGCCGTTACGCGCGGGTGAGCAGCTACTTCCCACACTTCGGGGAGGAAGACTGTCTGCGCGGGTGGCGCGGCAGCGGGACGATCTTCTTTACCTGGTGCAATTTGCGCTGCGTCTTCTGTCAGAACTTTGAGATCAGCCAGGAAGGCGTGGGCGTGGAGACGTCGCCAGAGCGGCTGGCAGCCATGATACTCGAGCTGCAGGCGCAAGGCGTCCACAACATCAACCTGGTGACGCCGGAGCACGTCGTTCCCCAGGTGTTGGAGGCGTTGGTCATCGCCGTCGAACGGGGATTGCGGCTGCCGATCGTCTACAACACCTCGGCCTACGATTCGCCGGAAAGCCTGCGCCTGCTCGACGGCGTCGTGGACATTTACATGCCGGACTTCAAGTTCTGGACCCCTCAGCTTGCGCAACGCTATCTGAAGGCGAAAGATTACCCAGAGGCGGCCCGCCAGGCCATTCTGGAAATGCATCGGCAGGTCGGCGACCTGGTCATCGATGAGAATGGGCTGGCGCGACGCGGGCTGCTGCTGCGCCATCTCGTCATGCCGGGCTTTCTGGAGGAGACCAAGGCCATCCTGCGCTTTGTGGCTGAAGAAGTGTCGCCCAACACATACGTGAATCTCATGGATCAGTACTACCCGGCCGGTCGCGTCGACACCCAGCATTACGCCGAGCTGAATCGACGCCTGACGCGCAGCGAATATGCCGAGGCGGTTTCTTATGCGCAAACGTTGGGCCTGACGCGGCTCGACCGGCGCCGCAGCCTGCATTGGCTCGGCATTCACTGAGGACGGGCGGCGTGGCAACGTGCGGCGCGCCATGTCTCGATTTGGTGACGCGTCCTCGTCCAGTCCGAATGAGCGAGGCCCATCATACCCAGTTTGCGAGCCGCCTCGACATTTTCCTCCAAGTCATCGATGTAAAGAATTCGCTGTGCAGGGACGTTGAGCAGCTCCACCGCCAGCTCAAAAATCTCCGGGTCCGGCTTGCACATCCCGACTTCATTGCTCATCATCACCAGATCGAACTCCTTCAGCTCCGGCGCATGGTCGTCGAGCCAGGCGACGTGGATGGCGTTGGTGTTGCTGATGACGCCGATCGCCAGCGCACCCTCTTGGCGAAGACTCACAGCATAGGCCAGCGCAGTGTCATTGCGCGCAAGACCGCTGCAGAACGCCTCTGCAAATTGCTCCAGGCTGCGTTCGACGCCGAAGCGCTCGTTGAACAGGCCAACCACCTCTTCAGGCTCAATCCGCCCCAAGCCGAACGCAGGTGCGATCTCCTGGTAAAGGTGGAAAATCTTCTCGGCGTCGACGCCGTAGAGCGTTGCCAGCGCAGACAGCGCGCGCCTGTGGTCATAGTGCACAAGCACGTTGCCCAGGTCAAAGAGAATCGAATGCATGTTCGTAGCTTCCACAAAAAGACTCCTGGCGCTCCATGCTTCACGAGATGATAAAATACGCTTAACCCAAGAGGGCGAATCGGACAGCAGCGCCGTTTAGGATTTTCACTCAGATGAAGGCCTGCAGCAAAAAGCTGAAACACTTGCAGTTTTGCATGAACTCGAATCCTGAGCTAGCATCGAAAGCAGGCGTTCCTGTGAATCTGCGCGCACGAACGCCGCTTCAGCGTCAGCAGAGGCGTACGCTGCCGGTCCATTGCGCAGATGCTTGAGGAGCCTACAATGAAGCCCATCTTCCCCTTATTCACTCCCTTGATGCGAGCGCTGGCGCTGGCGCTTTTGGCGTTCACTCTGTGGTCCACTTCAGTGACAGCGCAATCAGAGAGTCCAATCGACCTCGTAGACCTGGAGACTTTCATGGATGGCCTGATGGCCGCCCACCTAGAAAGCTATCATATTCCAGGCGCAACGTTAGCCATTGTGCAGGGCGACAGAGTCCTTTTGGCCAAGGGTTATGGGTATGCAGACCTGAAGGCTCGCAAGCCGGTCGACCCCGAGCGCACCCTCTTTCGTCCCGGTTCAACTTCTAAACTAATCACTTGGACGGCTGTCATGCAACAGGTCGAGCAGGGCAGGCTGGACCTGAACGCTGACGTCAACGCCTATTTGGACTTTCCAATCCCAGCCACTTTCCCCGAACCAATCACGCTTGCCCACCTATTGGCGCACACCCCTGGCTTTGAAGACATCGGCGAAGGACTTTTCGTGCTCTCTGCAGATGAATTGCTTACGCTGGAGGCGTATCTCAAGCGATATCTGCCGGCGCGTGTCTTCCCACCTGGACAGGTGAGCGCCTATTCCAACTATGGGACAGCGCTGGCGGGATACATCGTGCAGCGGGTGACAGGTGAACCTTTTGAAAGCTACGTGGAGCAGCACATTTTTGAACCGCTTGGAATGACTGCCAGCACCTTTCGGCAGCCGTTGCCGGCGCAACTGGCGCCCCATCTCGCCGGCGCCTATTTCTATGACAACGGCATCTATCGTACCGGCGGCTTCGAGTTTATCTCCGCCACGCCAGCGGGCGCCATGAGCGCGCCGGCGCTCGACATGGCGCGTTTCATGATGGCTCACCTGCAGAACGGTCGTCTCGGCGATGTGCGCATCCTCCAGGAAGAGACTGCGCAACGGATGCACAGCCAACTCTTCACGCCCGATCCTCGCCTGGATGGAATGGCGCACGGCTTCATGACAATGACAGTGAACGGACGGCGCATCCTCCATCATGCAGGCGACACGCCTCTCTTTCATACAGGGTTATTTCTCGCTCCAGAGGAAGGAGTGGGGCTGTACGTCTCCTACAATGCGCTTGGCGGCGCCCTAGTACGCGATGCGCTCTTTCGCGCATTCATGGATCGATACTTTCCAGCCTCGTTTACGCCTGTGAATCCACCGGCGGACGCAGCGCAACACGTCGCCCAGTACGTCGGCGAATATCATGCTGCACGCGCAAACTACACCTCGATCGAAAAAGTTCTTCAACTGCTTCAGCCAACGCTCGTCCAGCTTACAGATGAGGGAACGGTGCGGATTTTCATGGGTGGAAGGACGGAGACCTACGCTGAGCTCGAGCCTGGATTCTTTCGCCATTCTGAACATCAGGACAGGATTCTCTTTCAGAAGGACGCTGTCGGTCGCATCTGGCTGCACTTCAACGATTTCACGCCCTTCACATCTTACAAGGCGCCCTGGTACGCCACATTCTCCTTTACAGCGTCTCTGGTCGGCGGCGCCCTGTTGATGACGCTGCTATCTATGTTCGGTTGGGTGGTCGCCTTCGGAGCTCGCCGGGGAACAGGGCGATCTCCATTCATCGCTGGCCTGGCGCGTTGGACGGCTGGGCTTTTCGGCGTTGCGTTGGCAGCGTTTCTGTTCATGCTCGTGGGTGTACTGGGGGATATTCACCCCGATTATGGCGTGCCCAGAATCTTTTTTGGCGAGCCGCCGCTGCTTTCTGCGCTTCTTCTGTTGCCGATAGCGATCGCGCTGTTTGCGCTCGGTATGGTGTTCTTCACCGTCCTGAGCTGGCTGAGGCGTTACTGGGGCTGGTTTAGCCGCCTGCATTACACCGTGCTCACGCTGCTCGCCTTAGGCATAGTCTGGGTGCTATGGTACTGGAATTTCATGGATTTCATACTGTAGCAGTCGCTTTCGCATTCCACCTGAAGCTCAGTTCAAAAATAGACCAGTTGGTGGAAGGGTGCGTGGTTTCACCCAGCGGCTACAGCGATGACGAGAACGATCAGGAAACCCAGTAGGCCGATGACTGCAATGGAGAGAGCAATAAGGAGATGGGAATGAGGCGGTGCACAGTTGTGGAACGCAGTCTTGGAATCTTCAACAGACGATGATTCGATCTTGTCATGTGAGAAGAGCCGTCGGAATAGCTGCATGGCGCCCCCTTGAGAAACTTATTCGACGCAAAGGCGCAAGGAAGAAAAAACATCGCAAGCGATGCGAGTTAGTTCGCTTGATGGGATTCCATCGTTGTCGGCGCCGCTAAGACATGGCGCCCGATGATAAAAATCTCCGCCGTCGTCCCAAACCCAGTATAGGTTGACCGGTCAGAAGCGTCAACCGACGAATCCCCTACAGGATTGCCGCGACTCCAGGTGGAATGCCGTGCATGGAAACCGCGCAAATGTCGTAAGAACCGTGGGAAGCTTTGCTCGCCAATTTGTCTGAGTGCGTCGTCTAACTGCTGCAAGGAATGCAGTGGATCAAGATGCCCCAATTTGTTTGCAGGAAGCGTGCAAGTCATGTATGCTTTATCGAGAAGCGAGATTTCTGAGCGACTGAGCAGAATCGTCAACAATGTCCAGAAATCTCTTCACCAGATTCAAAAAATGAACGCAGCCCGCGCCGGAGCGAACTGCATACAATCCTCTGGGTCGGCGTCGACTCACACTTCTTTCGAGGATCACGAACAAGACGAGAGAACACAACGTGCCTGCTCTTGCGCTTAGTCTGGTCATACTGTTTATTTCTGCACCGATATTCTGGCTCCTGAAACCGCATCGCTCCCTATGGTTCGCCTGGCTCGGCGCTTTGCCGCCAGCTACAATCACCGTGTGGCAGGCATTGCAGCTGCCTGCGATCGCCCAGGGCAATTTCATTGCAGAGCGTTACGCGTGGGCGCCCACGCTAGGATTGGAGCTTGCTCTGCGTCTGGATGGGCTGGCGCTCTTTTTCGGCCTGATCATCACCGGCGTCGGCGCCTGCATCGCCTTCTACACCGCCTATTATTTCGAGGGCGAGCCGAGACAGGGCTTTTTCTACCTGGTGCTCTACAGCTTCATGGCGAGCATGTTGGGGTTGGTGTGGGCCGATGATCTCCTGACGCTCTTCATCTTCTGGGAAGGCACGAGCATCACAAGCTATCTGTTGATCGCTTTCAAGAGCGACTACAAAGGAGCCACCGAAGGTGCTCGCCGCGCCTTGATCGTCACGACGGCTGGCGGCCTGGCGATGCTGGCCGGCATGGTGTTGCTGGGACTGCACGTCGGCTCGTTCAACATCAGCGAAATTCTGGCCGCTCCCGACATCGCCGCTGCATCCATCACGCCGGTCGCCCTGATCTTGATTTTCCTGGGCGCCTTCACCAAATCGGCGCAATTTCCCTTCCAGTTCTGGTTGCCGGGGGCGATGGCGGCGCCGACGCCCGCCAGCGCGTATCTCCATTCGGCGACGATGGTGAAAGCGGGCGTCTTTCTGCTGGCGCGGCTGCACCCGGCCTTCAGCGAGCTGCCTCTCTGGTTCTGGACGCTCTTCCTGGTCGGCGGCTTTACCATGGCGCTCGGCGGCGTCAGCGCCATTCGCTACACTGACATGAAGGCGTCGCTCGCCTACGCCACCGTCGCCGTATTGGGCACGCTGGTGATGTTGCTGGCCTTCCGCGAGAAGTACGCCTATGAAGCGTTCGTTGTCACCGTGCTGGCGCATGCCCTCTATAAGGCGCCACTTTTTCTCAGCGCCGGCATCGTCGACCATGCGATGGGCACGCGCGACCTGCGCAGGCTAGCCAACCTGGCGCGCACTATGCCGCTCGTGGCGGCGACGGTGGTGCTGGCTGCGCTTTCGATGTCCGGCGTGCTCCCGACAATGGGATTCCTGGCCAAGGAGCTGATGTTAGAACAGGGCTTTCAACGACTGGAGCGCGGCGATGGTCTCGTCGGCGGGCTGATGTACGCAGCCTCGGTGTTGGCTGCGCTCTTTATGGTGGCTGCCATTGCGACGCTGGCGTGGGAAGCCTTCTTCCGTCGTCAGGCGGATGAACATCCCGCTCATCTGCATCATGCGCCTTCGCCGGGGTTTGTTGCGCCAGCGCTGCTCTTAACGCTCCTGGGAACCGTTGGTGCGTTTTTTGCAGGCATGTATGAGAACCTGCTCCTTGCGCCCGCCATTGCAGCAATTTCTGGAGAGCCGACGACGCTCCGATTGAAAGTGTGGCACGGGCTGACGCCGGTTTTCCTAACCAGCCTGGCAGTGCTGGCGGTGGGCATTGGGGTGTTCGCCCTCCGCAACCACGTGCGTCGAGCGTTCGCAGCCGTGCCGGAGAAATTCAGCTCACTGGCCGTCTATGACGCCATCATCGACGCCATCTATCATTTTGCCTACCGACTCACCACAGTGATCCAGGGCAGCCCAATGGCGCCGCAGGTCAGCGTCACATTGCTGGCGGGGGTGGCGGTGGTGGTCTATGCGCTTTTCTTCTCGACGGCACGCACCGGCGTTTTGCTCGACTCGCTGGAGATTCCGAGCATCGCCGAATGGCTGATCTTTGCGCTCGCCATCCTGGGCGCGCTGGCGACGGTGCGCGCCCGCTCTCGCCTGAGCGCCATCATCTCGCTGGGCGTCGTCGGGATCACCGTCACCATCTTTTTTATTGTCTTCGGCGCCCCCGATCTGGCGTTGACGCAGCTGCTGATCGAGGTGCTGACCGTCATCTTGCTGGTGCTCGTCTTCTTTCGCGTGCGCCCCGATCCCTTTATTGAGGACGATAGACGTCGGGCATTTCGCCTGTTCGTGGCCATCGCCATGGGCTTTTTCGGTTTCACCGTGGTCATGGTCAACCATGTGACGCAGATCGGGGAGAGCATCAGCCCCTATTTCCTGGAAAAATCCTATTCGCTCGGCAAAGGCACCAATGTCGTCAACGTCATTTTGGTCGATTTCCGCGGCTACGATACGCTGGGCGAGATCACCGTGTTGGGACTGGCGGCGCTCGGCGGCTATGCATTGCTGCGCAGCCCGCAGATTCACAAACTGCGTCGGCGCATCGTCGCCGCACGCAGCGCAGGCGAGGACGGCGCGCAGCCGGTCTCTGCCGTGAAGCATGAGGCGACGGAGGTCGGACATGATTGAGATCTACCTGCGCCTGGTCGATAAAATTTTGACGCCCATCATCTTTCTGATCGCCATTTTTCTCTTTCTGCGCGGCCACGACATGCCCGGCGGCGGCTTTATCGCCGGACTGGTGGCGGCCTCGGCCATTGAATTGACGATCCTGGCGAGAGGCACGCAAGCAACGCGTGACCGCTACGGCCCGTGGGCAGTCCCACTGGCCGGAACCGGTCTGACGATTGCAGTGGGCGCGGCGTTGTTGGGCATGTACAACGGCGGCTTCTTCCGCAGCATCTGGCTCGAATTCTCCATGGCCGGAGAAAAGCTCAAACTGGGAACGCCGCAACTGTTCGACCTGGGCGTGATGTTCGTCGTGGTGGGCATGGCGATCACCTACCTGTTGCGACTGGGCGAAGCCGCTGAAGTCGCCGTTCCAGAGCAAACACGGCTTGAAAGACAGAGGGAGGATCGTCACCGATGACTGCATTCATGCTGGCTCTGTTGGTCGGCGTCCTCTTTGCCTGCGGCGCCTACCTGATCTTACAGCGCGGACAGATCAAACTGATTCTAGGGTTAGGATTATTCACTCACGCCGTCAACCTTGCCCTGTTCGGCACCAGTGCCTTAACCCGCGGCGCGCCGCCGATCGTGCCTGAAGAAATGGAAGGCGTCCCCCAAGGCGCCGACGTGTTGTTCGCCAGCTACGCAGATCCGCTGCCGCAGGCGCTGATTTTAACGGCGATCGTCATCAGCTTCGGCGTCACCGCCTTCATCGTGGCGCTTGTCTATCGCCGCGACGCCCTCACCGGCAGCGATCTGGCGCCGGGCGAACTGGCGACGGTGGTCAACACCTCTGACCCCTTTGCGGAGTTTACGCTGCGCATGAAGCTGCCCGATGCGGCTGACGATTACGACATCCTTCAGTACGAGTTGGACGAAGTGTACGATCACCCTGAAGCAGAACGAGAGGTCGCGCGCGAATGAGCCTCCATCCGACCGTGATCACCTTGCCCGTGGCTATTCCCCTGCTTTTGGGAGCGATGGGGATGTTTCTGCAATTCATGCAGATTTCTCGGCGGCTCCAGATTCAGCAGACGCTGGTGGGCCTCGGCGTCCTCGTCAATCTGGCGGTGACCGTCCTTTTGCTGGCCTTTGTCTTAGACGGCGGGCCGGTGGCCTATCAGATGGGGCTTTGGACGCCGCCTTTTGGCATTACCGTGTATCTGGACGCTCTCAGCGCGATCATGCTAGTCATGGTTGCGCTGCTCAGCGTTCTGATCTTTCCTTTCGCCCTGGCCACCATCGACTCCGAACGAGCCCAGCTTGGCTTTTTCCCGATGATGCTCTTTTTGCTGATGGGAGCGAACGGTGCATTTCTGACGGGCGACCTTTTCAACTTGTATGTCTTTTACGAAGTGATGCTGATGGCCAGCTTTGTGCTGTTGACCATCGGCGGCACCCCCAGCCAGCTCAACGGCGGCATCCGCTACGTCGTGCTCAACCTGGTCGGCTCGATGATGCTGCTACTGGCGGCGGGCGTGAGTTATGGCACCCTGGGCACGCTCAACATGGCGCACATCGCCGTGCGCATGAACGATGCGCCCTACCTGGTGCAGGCGATGATCGCCGGACTGCTGTTGATTGCCTTTGGCGCCAAGGCTGCAGTCTTCCCGGTCTTCTTCTGGCTGCCCAGCAGCTATCACACGCCCCACCCGGCCGTGACCGCCCTTTTCAGCGGCGTGCTGACCAAAGTCGGCATGTATTCGATGTACCGCGTCTTCCCGCTTTTCTTCCCATGGCTGCTGAATCAATGGCAGCCGCTGTTGATGACGATCGCCGGGCTGACGATGGTGGTCGGCGTTTTGGGCGCATTCGCCCAACCGACGATCCGCCGCCTGCTTAGCTTTCACATCATCAGCCAGATTGGCTACATGGTGATGGGGTTGGCCGTTGCCATGACGCCGAACCCGTATGGAATTGGCTTTGGCCTGGCGCTGGCGATCCTGTTCTTGGTGCACAATCAGATCGTCAAAACGGCGCTCCTGCTCGGCGGCGGGGCCGTTGAGCTAGAGATGGGCACCGGGAAATTGAATGAACTCGGGGGATTGGTTCGGCCCAAACCCTTGCAGGCGACCGTCTTCTTTATTGCTGCCTTTTCGTTGGCCGGTTTCCCGCCTACCAGCGGGTTTATCGGCAAGTTAGGGCTGCTGGAAGTCACCTTTTCTGCCGGTCAGTGGGTGATTGCGGGCGTAAGTGTCTTCGTGAGCCTGTTA
>CALFWA010000378.1 GCA_937928035.1 uncultured Caldilinea sp.
GGGAAATTTCCCGCCTCTTTTAACACCTGTTGAATTGTCCAAACGGCGCTTACGACGCCGTCGTATGAGCCGTTGCTACGGGGCAGCGGGCGCCTCGACGACCGGCAGATCGGCCGGCGTGTTCTCCACCAGCTGGGCGAAAATCCAGGCGCCATTGTCCAGTTGATACCACGAGCCGTCCGCATTGCGCCCCACCAGCAAGATCTCCTGTCCTTCGACGGCGCCTCCGATGATGGGGAACTCGGTGGAAGGCCCTTGTCGCAGATTGGCCGCCGTGATCACCCGCGTCGGGGCGGCGGTTGGAACCGTCGGCGCAGGCGTCGGCGTCGGAAGGAGCGTCAGCAGGCTCACTGCGCCAGACGCACTCTCGCTCACCGGCGCTGCAGGAGGCTGGGTTGCGTCCTGTGGCTCAGCTTGCGCTGCAACGGCGGGCGCAGCGTCCACTCCCCCGACCGGCTCTGTGGAAGGGGTGGGAGATTGTGGTTGCGCGTCCGGATTTGTCGCCCCGCCGCTCTCGGCGGGGTTGTTTTCCACAACCGGCTGCGGCGCAATGAGGTTAGTCGGGAGCGCCGGCGGCGTCATTTGGGTGGTGGGTGCAGTCTGGGCAAGCCTCTCCTCCTGCCACGCTGCAATTTGCTGCTGAATCCCTGTAAAGCCGTCGATGATAGCGCCGCCGAACTGAATGGCTGCCCACCACAGCGCAGCGACGAGGGCAACGACGGCAAACGCACCCGCAACAGGAACCAGGTTGACGCGGCGCGGCGGCTCCAGCTCATCTTCTTCATCGTGAAGGGCAACATCTTTTGGGCGATAGTCCACCGGGCGTTCCGGCGGCAAAGTGGAGCCGGCACTGGTGTCGGCCAAAATTGCAGCCAACGATTCGTCTGCGATCGCGCGACGACGTTCAATCATTTCGTTCGGGTCTAGGCCGAGATACGTCGAATAATTGCGTAAAAAGCCGCGACCGACCACCTCGCCCGGCAACAGATCCCACTCATCCGACTCGAGTGCAGCCAGATATTTCTGTCGGATGCGCGTCGCCACCTCCACTTCGGCGAGCGTGACGCCCATCGCCTCGCGACGCTCGCGCAAAATCGCTCCAATCGAAAGTGCGGCGGGTTGAACGCCGCTGCGGACGCCTTTGCTACGCTCTGGCTTCATCGTTCCATCTACGGTTGCAGGTCTTCTGGCATTGTGCGTGAGCATATCCGCTGGATCATCGGCTGCGTACTCGATCGCATTCACATCCGTGCGCGTGGACATAAGCTTCCTTCCACTTGTGGCGGGTCAGGCGTCGTTGGGTTCGATGAACCTGAAACGGCCAGCCCAAGTCAAGTCTAGCCTGCCGCCTATCCTTTGTCAATTCACCTGTGCGCAAGGTTGCACCCAGGCGAGGATATAACGCCGGATGGGTTGCGATGGTTCCTCTCTTTCACGGATGCGACAGAAGATGATCGACGGCTTCCGTCAGTTCTCCCAGCGTCGCCGCCATCAGGACATTGGTGCAGAAGGGTGCATACTGAAGCATGTCGCTGTCGCCCGTTCCCCACAACATGGGCGGCTCCGGGTTGATCCAGATCATGCGCCGCGCGCGGCGCGCCAGCATCTGGAAGATGTCCAGGGCAGGATCGTTGTAGTTGTTGCGGCCGTCGCCCACCATGATGAAGGTGGTGCGTTGATCGACCGTGTCCAGATCATGGCTGACGAACTGTTTCAAGGCAAAGCCGAGATCGGTGCTGTAATAGCCGGGCGGCATGCGTTGGAGCACGCCAGCGATCGCCTCGTTGGCCTCTTTGGCGGCGAAGTCGGGCGAGATGTACTCCAGATGGTCGATGAAGGCGAAGGCGTGCGTCTTGGTGATCAGGTCTTGAAGCGCATAGACCAGGCTCAGCATGAGCTCCGAGCAGTGGCGCATCGAGGTGCTGATGTCGCAGATCACGACTAGCTTGGGCTTGAGGCGATGATCGCGATGTTTGATTTCCATCGGCACGCCAGCGTTTTTCAAGTTGGCGCGCAGGGTGGCCTTGGCGTCGAGCTGGCCGGTTTTGGCGCGCTTCTGACGCAGGGCGATGCGGCTGCGCAGTCGATTGGCCAATCGGCGCACCTCGCGACGCAGCAGGTCCATCTCGCGGTCGGAGAGGGCGCGGAACGGACGGTCCATCAGCTCGTCGAGGTTCGCCTCGTCCGGCTCCGCCTCGCTCATGTTCTCGGCGATCTTCTGGCCCGCGAAGCGGCTGATCTGTTCTTCGAGCGCCTTCTGATTGGCTTGAATGAGCTGCCGCATCTGTTCGAGCCGCTGCTTGTTCATGCCCATCTTAGCGAGCAGCTCCATGATCTCGCGCAGCGCCTCCTGCACTTCTTTGAAGCGTAAAGCGCGCATCATGCGCTGGGCGTACCAGTCTCGATAGCGCATGTCCTGGGCGCGGTTCAACCCGGTGATCTGCGCCAGCTGGTCAAGCTCCTGCTGGCTGAGCTGCTCCCCGCGCAGCAATTTTTCTAGCATCTGGCGCAGCTGCTCGCCGAACTGCCGCAGCAACTGCGCCAACATCTGCGCCTCTTCCGGCGTCATCTCCTGCGTCACGTCAAAGGTGGGGGTGTGTGGATCGGCGCTGTCGAAGAAGAGTGGGAAGAGTTCATCGAAGACCGGCAGGCAGCCGGCGTCTTTGACCAGCGTGGCGCGCAGGCTGAGACGAAATTGCTCGCGATCCTGGACGCCGATCTTGTCCACAGCCTGGAACGCATCGGCGCTTTCCGCCAGGCTGATGCGCACTCCACTCGCCCGCAGCGCAGAGATGAAGCGAATCATTCTTTCGTCCATCGGCTCCTCCGTAGCTCCACTAGTTTCGCCAGCGCATAGGACGGTCGTCGTCCTCCAGGCTGGGGCCTTTCTCCGTCACGTCGAGGCGTCGTTTCACCTTCTGGAGATCGCTTTCATGTTTGAGCAGCACGCTGAGCGTATTTTCGAGCACCTCGCGGTCGAGCCGTTTGGCGTTGAGGGCCACCAGCGACCTCGCCCAGTCGAGCGTCTCGGAGATGCTGGGCGACTTGCGCAGGTCGAGGTTGCGCAGCCGATGCACGAGCTCGACCGCCTGCTGCGCCAGCTTGGGCGCCAGCTCCGGCACCTTCAGATTCACGACGGCCAGCTCCTGCTCCACCGACGGATAGCCGATGAAGAGGTAGAGGCAGCGGCGTTTGAGCGCCTCGCTCAGCTCGCGCGTGTTGTTGCTGGTGAGTAAGACGATCGGATGGTGCACGGCGGAAAGCGTGCCCAGCTCCGGCACCGTAACCTGAAAATCGCTGAGCACCTCCAGGAGAAACGCCTCGAATTCGGCGTCAGCGCGATCGATCTCATCGATCAGCAGCACCGTCGGCTTCTCGCTGAGAATAGCGCGCAGCAGCGGCCGCTGCAGCAGAAACCGCATCGAGAAGAAGACGTCCTCCTCCTCGGCCAGCCGGTCGGCGGCCTGTGCCAGCGTCGCAGTGCCGGCCAACGTGTCCTGCAGCTTGTCGCGCAGCAACTGTGTATAAAGAAGCTGCTTGGCGTACTCCCACTCATAGAGGGCTTTGGTCTCGTCCAACCCCTCATAGCATTGGAGACGAATCAACTCGCGACCGGTGGCGCCGGCGATGCTCTTCGCCAGCTCCGTCTTGCCGACGCCCGCCGGCCCTTCGCAAAGCAGCGGCTTGCCGAGCTGCGTGGTCAAAAACACGGTGGTGGCGATCTCGTCGCTGGCGATGTACTGCTGACGACCGAGCGCCTCTTTGACCTGGCTTGGGGATGAAAATATGTCGTTCACAGGAACTCCTCTAGGACGGAACCGAAATGTCCGCGTGCGGACAGACCATAGCGACGCGCTATTCAGTGTACATGAAACGGGGAATGCTGTAAATGAAGTTTCGTACAATTGGGGGATGGACCAAGCGCCTTTTCTTCCGCCGGGGTCACCGAGCTGTAATCCCAGACTGCACCACTGATGCGTCTACTCGCCGCCTCGCAGGGTGCGGATGTGGGCGACGGGCTAGGCCGTAATTGTTTGCCGGATAGACGCTTACTCCATCTGTTTCCTCAAACCACGAACATTTCCCAAGCAACAAGAGCCTTGAGGGTTTCGCAAGTCGCAGGCGCATTGGTTGGCTCGTATGCCGGTGTTGATGTCTTCAATGATCCAGGCGTAAGTTTCAGGCGAGGCGTTGCGGATTTCGCCCGCTGTGTGCTTGAAACAATAGCAAACAAAAACGTCATCCGAATTTGGTTCTTTCTGATAAACGCGCTCCCGCACCTGTGAGGTTGTAAAAGTGGACACGCCATCTGCAGAATAGTAGACAACTGGACACGACTGCGTGTGACAGAAATAATGCTCTGTATCTTGAATTGAGCGCAGCGAAACAGACAAGAGCGCCTTTACAGTTTGCCCCTGAACAGCTTTCCCTTTTTGCTTACATCTAGGGCAAAATGTTTCAGGCAATAGTTTACGCCGACCTGCTGCCAACGGCAGCTCACATACCTCGCTTCCTGCTGATGGCCGTGAACAGCAATGATCGTTCATCTGAAAAGCCTTCTGAATCGTCTCAACCCAATCACTTGCGGAGAAATATCTAGCGGCTTTTCCCGTCGCATGTCGCTATCTCCGATCGGATCGCGCCATGCGACCTTCCAGCCGCGCCAAGAGCCACTCCGAGACGATCGTGAGCACCCAGTAGATAGCGGCCGCCAGCAAAAACATTTCCATGTACTTGCTGTCTCGCCGCGCAAAGCGGTTGGCGCGGTAGGTGATCTCCCACACGCCCATCACCGACACCAGCGAAGAGTCCTTTTGCATAGCGATGAACTGGTTGCCGACGGCCGGAATGATGATCTTGATCGCCTGCGGCAGGACGATCAGGCGTAGCGTTTGCCAGCGGCTCATCCCCAGCGCTGCGGCAGCTTGCCACTGTCCCTGGCTGACCGACTGGATGCCAGCGCGGAAGATTTCGGTCATGTAGGCGCCATAGTTGAGGCTAAGCGCCAGCACGCCGGACTGAATCGCCGTCAAGATGAAGAGCGCACCCAACCAGGGATACCCGCGCGCAGCGATCTGTTGTCCGATCTGCGGCAGGCCCAGGTAGATAATAAAAATCTGCACCAGCAGAGGCGTGCCGCGAAAGATGGAGACGTAAAAGGTGGAGAGGCCGTGAAAAAACGAATTGGTGGAAAGACGCCCCAGCGCGCCGAAGAGGGCGATGAGCGACGCAATGGTTATGGAAACCAGCGACACGCCGAGGGT
Source organism: uncultured Caldilinea sp. (assembly GCA_937928035.1). Taxonomy (GTDB): domain Bacteria; phylum Chloroflexota; class Anaerolineae; order Caldilineales; family Caldilineaceae; genus Caldilinea. The sequence continues at coordinate 5,265 of CALFWA010000378.1, forward strand.
GACGCCGATGCCCAACAGAACAAACTCGGCGTTGTTGACCGTATAGCCAAAGTCGATGTTGAGGAAGGAAAAGACAAACCAGAGGATGGCGAAGAGCGCGATCCATACCGCAAAGACGCGGATGCGTTGCAGCCTGCGTCGGCGCCGCTCCTGCGCCAGAAGATGTGCGGCGAAGGCCTCCTGATCCTGCTTGCGCGTTAGATCATAGTGTCTACGGGAAGCAGGTTCTTCGCCCGCCCGTGCTGTCATGACGTCTTCCTTTCTTCCAGCCGAAGAGGAGACTGACGGTCAACTCAGCGCTATGCAACGCCGCCAGGCCAGTCTCCTCCCCCGCACCGTTCCTGCTATTGCTCCAGGCGGTCCAGGTCAAACTCCGCCGCCGCCGTGGTCAAGTCCACCCCATAGTACTGCTCCGACAGCGCCAGCAGCACGCCTTCGGCATGCAGATCCTGGATGGCTTTGGTGACAGCCTCGCGGAAGGCGGTCGTGTCGTGAGGAGCAGATTTGTCGATGGCGCCGGCCAGGTACTCAAAATAGACGGGATCGCCAAGCTGCTTGAGCGGGCCGCCGTTTTCGATGTAGGTGAGGCCAGTCGGCTGCGCAGTCAAGACGGCGTCGAGGCGCACGCCGTCGCCCAGCGCCAGGTCTTCCAGCGCAGGCACGTCGGTGTCGTAGCCGACGATCTGGGCGTCGCTCACCACGAATTCGATGGTCTCGCCGGGGATGCTCAGCGTGCCGTCCAGATAGGACTCGTAGGTGCAGCCCGTGCAGACGCCGATGCGCCTGCCGGAGAGGTCAGAGGGCTGCGCGAAGGTCGTGTTGTCTTGATGCACGAAGAAGGCCGCCGGCGTCGTGTAATAGGGTTGCGTGAAGTAGAGGTTGCGCATGCGCTCCGGCGTGATCGTCATGGAGCCAATGCTCAAATCCCAGCGACCGGCCCAACCGCCGGCGGTGATCAGCGTCCAGTCCGGCGTGACAAAGCACGCTTCCACGCCCAGCTTTTCAGCGATGGCGACCGCCACGTCGATGTCGAAGCCGCTGAATTGATTGGCGGGCCGCTCGTCGCCGGTGCATTTGGTGTCGGCTGGCGGCGCAACGCCTGCGACCAGTTCGGACTGCGGCGGATAGGCGGGGTCGGTGGAGACGATCAGCTTGCCGCGCTGCTGCACGATGGAGAGCAAATCGGCGGCGGGCGCTTCCTCGCCGACAGGCGTCGCCGCCGTCGGCGCAGCGACCGGCATCTGACACGCGCTCAGCGCCAGCAAAATGAGCATCCACAGGAAAAGGTGCATCGTGCGTGACTTCATTAGGTTCCTCCTTGTTTATCTTTAAATCAACCCGGATTCCAACACTTCCAGCGCCGCGTTGCGGCCGTTGACGCCGATCACACTGCCGCCGGGATGCGTCGCCACGCCGCACAGGAAGAGGCCGTCCATCGGCGTGCGATAGGCGAGCCGTTTGTCCCACATGTACTCTGGCAGAATTTCGCCCTGGAAGATGTGGCCGCCGACCAGCCCCACTTTCTCTTCGATGTGTGGCGGGCCCAGCACCTCCATGTGTTCGATGGCGTCGGGAAAATTGCTGACATAGCGCGCGATCGAAGCAACGGCCAGCTTGCCGACCTCCTCTCGACGACTTTCCCAATCCCCGACCGCAAAGGTGTGCGGCACATATTGCGCAAAGATGCTCATCAGATGACGGCCTTCGGGCGCAATGCTGGGATCGTACGTTGTCTGGATGTAGAGTTCGGTCCACAAACGCGGCGGCAAGTGACCAGCCTTGGCGAGGGGATGATACTCTTTCCACTCCTGTTTTGTCAAGGGCGTGTTAATTTGCCCCCGATGCAGCTCCTGCGAGTCCGGCCGCGCCGTGAAGATAGGCAGCTCGCGCAGCGCCAACGTCACCTTCACTGTGCAGCCTTCCTGCGGGATCGCCTCGACCTGCGCCCGCCAGCGGCTGTCCGCAGCGTCGCCCAGCAGGCGCAGGGTGGTGCGCGGGTCGGCGTTGGAGATGACCACCGGCGCGTGGATGCGTTCGCCGCCGACAAGCTCCACACCCTCGCCGGGCAAGATGCGCGCCACCGGCGTTCCCGCTGCAATCGTGGCGCCGAGGTCGCGTGCAATGTCGGCCAGGATGAACGAGACCATGCCCATGCCTCCGCGCACGTAGCCCCACGTGCCCACCGTGCCGAACAGCCGCCCCGACGAGTGATGGAAGTTGATGGAGGCGGTGCCGGGATCGTGCGGGCTGGCGTTGGTGCCGATCACCCCTTGGCCGAGATAGGCGGTTTGCAGCCGTTCATCGTGAAGATACTCCTCGACGTACTCCACCATCGACCAGTGCAGCACCAGGTTGCGCGCCTCCGGGTCGTTCTTCAGACGGTCCTCGATCATCTCTCGGGACGGATGTCGGCAGAGCCAGATGTCGTCTTCTGTGGGCGGGCGCAGGGCGTTGCGAGCGCGGCGCATGACGTCGGTCATGGCGCGCCAGCCTGCAACGTCGCGCGGGGAGAGGCGGCGAATTTCCTCCTCGCAGCGCTCATCGTCATCCCAAAGCTGGATGCTGTCGCCGTCGTCGAAAGGAACGAACATGCCGGCGGTGGCCGGCGTCCAGTGAAAGCCGTAATCGACCATGCGCAGCTCGTCGATGACGATCGGATGCAGTAGGCCGCACAAATAGGCGCACGGAGAGACGCGGTACCCAGGCCAGGTCTCTTCGAGCGTGCACGCGCCGCCGAGCCGGTCGCGCGCCTCCAATACGAGCACGCGTTTGCCGGCGCGCGCCAGATAGGCGGCGCAGGCGAGGCCGTTGTGTCCACCCCCTACTACAATGGCGTCCCAGCGCTTTTGGGCCAACTCGCGCACCGGCGCAGGCAGACCGACGCGGCCCAGCGCGCTGCGTGCAGAGGGCTGTGAAGGAGTTGACGTCATGATTGGCTTCCTTTCCGAGAATTGTCCCCTAGATCACTTCACATTCATTCAACGTCGGCGCAGGCGGGAAGGGAGCGTGCGGCTCCGTCTGGTACCAGAAGGCGGTCGAGGCGATGTCGTCCTGCAGCGGCAGATAGCGCGGCTTGCCCTCGAGCGGAGAGCGCCAGCCCAAGGCCTGGATCGTCACGCGCAGGTCCTGCTGAAAGCGAATGGGGTCCAGGATGTGCCAGCGATACATGCCGAAGCGCTGCTGGCTGCGGTAGAGGCCGTCGGGCTTGATCACCTGGGGCAGGCCGCTGTACGGCCCGCTGAAGACACCGTACTGCCCGGGCGGGAACTCAAAGTTCCAGGCGCCGCCGAAGTAATCCTCGGTGCCTGTGCCGCAGATGGTCGGCCACTCCTCATCGCCGTCCAGATAGAACTTGATCTCTCCTTCGCCCCACCAGCCGTTGTTGTGGACGCCCCAGGCGATGTAGGTGCCAACGTAGTGGCCGCGTCCCTGCACGCCGTCGAGCAGGGTGTGCACGGTGGCGTAGGGCAGCGGGTTGCTGCGCCGCCATTGTGCGTGAAAGTAGGCGCACTCCTCCGGCACTTCGGTCAGGGCGTAGGTGATCTGGTAATAGAAGCCGTTGACCGGGTCGGAAGAGAGGTTTTCGACCGTGACGCGCGCATGCTTGCGAAAGGGCATTTCCCAGTAGCTGTTGAAGCCGCCGGCCGGGTTGACCGCCACCGCCAACGAGGTGATATTGCAGCGTTCGCACCAGCCGTTGGCGAAAAAGTCGCCCAGAGGCGTCTCCACCGAGGGCGTCGGTTCGTCGTCCCAGTAGAAGCGGAAGAGCAGGCGCCGCCAGGCCGAAGGATGCACCGTCAGCCAGATGTGCTGAATCACGCCTGGCCCGTCGATGGCGGCGAGCGTCACTGTGGCGTTGCCGGAGATGTTGATGCAGGGGGAAATCTTCCAGCCCTGCCCTAGCTCCCGTGCGGCGACGGCGCCGGTTCCCTCCATGGCGCGACCGCCGCCGCCCTTGCGCCCGTCCGGGTTTTCGGCGCTGATCGAGCGGGTGACTGCATCCGACAGCCGGGACAACCCACCCAGCCCTGTGATCCATCCTGAAAATGGCATACTTTCTCCTCGATCCTTTCTGAACATAAAAATTGCAATAGCGTCGGAGCTGCGCTGTCGCGCCTCCAGCGCGACCACGTGAGCCGCCGCGCCCCGCCGGAAACGCTGTTTGACGCAGGTTCGGCCTCCGGCCGGACGGCGCCTGATGGGCGGCGATGCTTTTCATCCTGCTTGAAGCAGATACTCCGCCACCAGTCGCTGAAAATGATGGACGCCGTTCTCTCGTTTCACCGAGAAGCGCCCCTGGTCGTAGGCGCGCGAGTGCAGGTTGCGCTGCACCGCGTTGCAGATCTCCATGTCCTCGCGCTGAATTTCATCGCTGAAGGCGATCGACTGCTGCATCGATTCCCAGCCTTCGCCGCTGCCGGGGTGCTTGAACCACCACTCGAAGATGGTGAGGGTGCGCTCCACGTCCAGCGGAACGATGATGTTGATCTGCAGGTTGTCCGGATAGAAGTTGAGCATCAGGTTGGGGAAGACCCAGTAGTAAAGCGCCTGTTGCTCGCCGTCGCTGCGCAGATAGCGGCGGTCGCGGCCGGGGATCAACCCAGAGGGCGGCGCCGGACGGATCGGCGCATGTTGCGATGAGTAGTAGCGGAAGGTTTCGACGCGGTATTGCTCGTAGTCAATTTCGCGATAGAGGCCCGGATGCGCAATCGGGATATGGTAGCCTTCCAGGTAGTTGTCGACGTACACCTTCCAGTTGCAGTCGACGTAGTAGTCGCGGCGCTCGACCGGCTGCATCGAGGCGATGTCGAAGCCGGCGCGCGCCACCTCGTTTGGGATGTTGCCCAAAAACTCCAGGAGGGGAGGCGCTTCGTCGTCGAGGTTGACGAAGATGAACGGCCCCCACTCGGTCACGCGCACCGCCTTCAGGCAGTATTCCTGCGGCGACCAGTTGCGCACGCCCTCGAACTCCGGCGCATTGAGCAGCCGTCCATCGAGCGCATATGTCCACCCGTGATAGCGGCATTGCAACGATTTGCGATTGCCCTTGCCCACCGCCACCGGCCCGGCGCGATGCAGGCAGACGTTGTGAAAGCCGCGCAGGGCGCCATCCTGGCCGCGCGTGATTACGAGCGGCTCGCCGTAGAGATCGTAGGTGAAAAAATCCCCCGGCCGCTGCACCAGCGCAGTGGAGCCGACCCACTGCCAGGTGCGGTAAAAGATGCGCTCCTTTTCCAACGTCAGCAATGCAGGGTCGGTGTACCAGCGAGCCGGCAGCGTCCACGCCTCGTCGAGGCGGTCGGTGGGCGTGTAGTCGGAGAGGAGGGTTGAGATGCTCGTCATGCGGTCAACTCCCGTAGCTCACTTCGAGGATCGTCGAATTTTGCACAAACGGTCTGCGAAGCCAAGGCCTTCAATCCAGCAGAATTCGCACCGCCAGCCCGTTGCGTTGAAGAACATGCGTATAGATCATCGTGGTCTTCACGTTTTTGTGCCCCAGCAGCTCCTGAACGATGCGAATGTCATAGCCGTTTTCGAGCAGATGGGTGGCGAAGGAGTGACGGAAAGTGTGCGGGGCTGACGCGCTTGGGGAGGCCGGCGGCCTGCGCCGCCTGGCGAACCGCCTTTTGCACGCCACTTCCGTCGATGTGGTGACGGCGAACGACGCCTGTTCTTGGGTCCACCGAGAGACGGTCGGAGGGGAAGACGTATTGCCAGATCCACTCGCGGGCGGCGTTAGGATACTTGCGATCCAGCGCATCGGGCAAATAGACGGCTCCGTGGCCGCGCGCCAGGTCCTGCTCATGCAGACATTTCACCCATTGCAGATGGGCCCGCAAAGGTTCAATCAGAGACTCGGGCAGCATTGTGACGCGATCTTCGTTGCCTTTGGCGTCGCGCACAACAATGGCGCGGCGCTCGAAGTCGATGTCCTTCACGCGCAGGCGTAGCGCCTCCAGGAGACGCAGCCCGCTGCCGTAGAGGATCTTAGCGATCAACTGATGGACGCCGGTCATGTGGATTAACACTTGTCTCACCTCCTCACGGGTGAGGAAAGAAGGAATGCGTTTGTCGCGGCGGCCGCGGGCCGCCTGAATCGGCCCGATCGGTTGATTTAACACATCCCGATAGAGAAAAAGGATGGCGCTGAAGGCCTGACTCTGTGTGGAGGCGGAAACGCTCTCGTCCGCTGCCAGATGCGTCAGGAAGGCCTCCACCTCTGCGGCCCCCATTTCGCCGGGATGGCGCTTATGGTGATAGAGGATAAAGCGTTTGACCCAGTGCACATAGGCCTCTTCTGTCCGGACGGAATAGTGCTTCCGGCGGACGACCTCGCGTACGCGGTCCAGCAGTTTCCCGGACGACATGGATGAAATCCTTTTAGGAAAGACACCGCAAAGTCCGTATTGATCGAGCCACAGCTCTGCCTCATAGTGTGAAGAGAATCTTACAGTGCAGCTTTGAGCCTGTGTATTATATGGAAAAATTCCGCAAAGGCAATGTGAAATATAAACATTTACGGAATCCGTTTAATCGATAGTTGGGTTGCTTCTTTGTATCCACAAATGTACTTAAAGGGTAATGGAATGTAATCACATTTCTAGAACTGGCGCAAAAGGTTTTGAGCGAAGGAGAACAGCCTCTCACCCCATCCAAAATCTGGCAAGTTGCCACTACTAAAGGTCTTGACAAACTGGTTGACTCCAAAGGGAAAACCCCTTGGGCGACGAGTTCAGGCTGTACGTCTGGAGCTACTGTAGTTTGCTGGCGAGGGAGTCAACTCCCTCGCCAGCACATTTATGCGCGGCGAAGCTTGCGGTAGGTGATGCGGTGCGGACGGTCGGCCAGCGGCCCAAGGCGACGCCGACGATCTTCCTCGTATTCGCTGTAGTTGCCCGGGAAGAAGTACACCTGGCTGTCCCCTTCAAAGGCCAGGATGTGCGTGGCGATGCGATCAAGAAACCAGCGGTCGTGGGAGATTACCAGCACGCAGCCGGCGAAGGCCTCCAGGGCGTCTTCAAGCGCGCGCAGGGTGTTGACGTCGAGGTCGTTGCTGGGTTCGTCGAGCAAGAGTACGTTGCCGCCGGATTTAAGCATCTTGGCCAGGTGCACGCGGTTGCGCTCGCCGCCGGAAAGCATGCCCACCTTCTTTTGCTGGTCCTGGCCGGTGAAGTTAAAGCGTGCAACATAAGCGCGCGAATTGACGAGTCGATCGCCGAGTTGGATCTGATCCTGCCCACCGGAGATCTCTTCCCAAACTGTTTTATTGGGGTCCAGCGCGTCCCGAGTCTGATCGACGTAGGCGAGCTTAACCGTGCCGCCGATCGTTAGCGTCCCGCTGTCCGGCTTTTCCTGGCCGACGATCATGCGAAAGAGCGTCGTCTTGCCGGCGCCATTGGGCCCGATGATGCCGACGACGGCGCCGGGAGGGATGTCGAAGGTCAGGTTCTCATAGAGCAGGTTGTCGCCATACGCCTTGCTGACACCCTCGGCGCGAATCACGAGGTCGCCGAGCCGCGGCCCCGGGGGAATGTAAATCTCTCGCTCCTCCATCGCTCGCTCCTTGTCTTGGGCGAGCAGTTCGTGGTAGGCGTTGATGCGCGCTTTGCGTTTGGTCTGCCGCGCCTTAGGCGTCATGTGCAGCCATTCCAACTCGCGTTGAAGCGTCTTCTGGCGCAACGCCTCCTGCTTTTCCTCTTGGGCCAGCCGCTGCTGCTTTTGCTCCAGCCACGAGGAGTAGTTGCCCTTCCATGGAATGCCATGGCCGCGATCCAGCTCCAGAATCCAGCCGGCGACGTTGTCGAGGAAATAGCGATCATGCGTGACTGCGATCACCGTGCCCTTATAGTTGCGCAGATGATTCTCCAGCCACGCCACCGACTCGGCGTCGAGATGGTTGGTCGGCTCGTCGAGCAGGAGAATATCTGGCTCCTTCAGCAGCAGACGGCAGAGCGCCACGCGTCTGCGTTCACCGCCGGAGAGCACCTTCACCGGCGTATCGCCCGGCGGGCAGCGCAGCGCGTCCATCGCCAGCTCCAGCCGGCTATCCAGGTCCCAGGCGTTGAGCGCGTCGAGCCGATCCTGCACCTCGGCCTGCCGCGCCATCAGCTCGTCCATCTCCTCGGGCGTCAGCTCTTCGGCGAAGCGGGCGTTAATCTCATCGAACTCGCGCAGCGCGTCGATGACCTCTTGCACGCCCTCCTCAACCACCTCCCGCACCGTCTTGCTCTCATCGAGCTGCGGCTCTTGCTCCAGGTAGCCAATCGTATAGCCGGGCGCCAGCACGGTCTCGCCGATGAAATCCTTGTCCACGCCCGCCATGATGCGCAAAAGCGTGCTCTTGCCGGAGCCGTTCAACCCCAGGACGCCGATTTTGGCGCCGTAAAAGTACGAGAGGCTGATGTCGCGCAGGACCTGCTTATTGGGCGGGTAGACCTTGCCGACGCCGATCATCGAGTAAATAATTTTCGTGCTCATCTGAAACTGTTTCCATTCACCATTCGTTCTTAATAGAAATGCACAGGCGTGCATTCTACCAGAATTCATCCCAGGCTGACACAATCCAGAAGAGCGCAACAAACTTGATTGGCGCACAACTTGCCAAAAGAAAGATTCACATATAGGCTATAATCGAGAAACAATCGACCCTTTCCTCACGAAACAGGGAGGACGACAATGCAGCGCAAGAGCCTCACCCTGCTCACGTTCGCCTTCAGCCTACTGACGCTCTTCTTACTACAGATGTCGGCGACGCAGGCGGCGGTTCAACAACAGAACGCAACGCCAACCCCGACGGTGGAGCCTGCGCCGTTGGAGCAGCCGCTTCGGATCAAGATTCGCCAGTCGATCCCGCTGACGATCTCGTTGCTTGCGGTCAGCGAGATGACAGCGACGGAGACGCTTACGGAGACCATCGCCGAAACGGCGCTGTTGACGCCGACCGAAAC
>CALFWA010000379.1:0-5000 GCA_937928035.1 uncultured Caldilinea sp.
GCCCCTGCACCCGCACAACCAGGCGCGGCAAACGTTCGTGGAAGTCGACGGCGTCGTGCAGCCGGCGCCTGCGCCGCGCCTCAGCCGCACACCGACTGCTTCCCCCTCTCCGCCGCCGGAGCCAGGTGCAGACACGGAGAAGGTGCTGCGCGCCTGGGGATTTGGCGAGGCGGAGATCGAACATCTGCGCGAAGCCGGCGCCATTGAGTGAGCCATAGACTTTTATTTGCTCTGACGGACGTCGAATCCATATTGGCGCAGCACGTGCCGCGCCACGACGTCCTTATGCACCTCGTCGGCGCCATCGTAAATGCGGGCGGCGCGTTCGTGCCGCCACCAGAAGGCGAGCACGACATCGTCGGTGACGCCCAGGCCACCGTGCACCTGGATTGCGCGGTCGAGCACGCGCTGCAGCACGTTGGCGACGAAGAACTTGATCGTGGAGATTTCGATGCGCGCCGCCGAAGCGCCGACGCTGTCGATGCGCGCTGCGGCGTCGAGCACGAGCAGCCGGGCGGCGTCGATCTCGGCGCGGCTTTCGGCGATCCAGTGCTGAACCACCTGTTGGGCAGCGATCGGGCGGCCCGGCGCCAGCTCGCGGCGGACGGCGTAGCGACACATCAGGTCGAAAGCGCGCTCGCAGATGCCAATCCAGCGCATGCAGTGGTGAATGCGACCGGGCCCCAGCCGCTCCTGCGCCAGCGCAAAGCCTTCGCCCTCCGCGCCGATGCGATTGCTGACCGGCACGCGGCACCCTTCAAAGCGCACCTCGCCGTGGCTGAGCCAGCCGCTTCCGGGCTCGCCCATCAGCGAGATGTTGCGCACCAAGACAAAGCCGGGCGTATCCAGCGGCGCAATAATCTGGCTGGCTCGACGGTGCGGTTTGTCCGCCTCCGGATCGGTGATCGCCATCACGACGGCGAAGGCGGCGCCCTCCGCCGCCGTGGTGAACCACTTATGGCCGTCGATCACGTACTCGTCGCCCTCGCGCCGCGCGGTCGTGCTCATCCACACCGGGTTGGAGCCGGCGTGCTCCGGCTCCGTCATGGCGAAACAACTGCGAATCTTGCCTTCCGCCAGCGGCCGCAGCCAGCGCTCCTTCTGCTCCGGCGTTCCGTGGGCCAGGAGCAGCTCCATGTTGCCGATGTCGGGCGCGGCGCAGTTGAAGACATAGTGGCCAAGCGGGCTGCGCCCCAGCTCCTCGCTGACGCGGGCGAAGTCGCGCAACGTCAGCCCCATGCCGCCGTACTCGGGAGGCAGATGAGGCGCCCACAGCCCCATGGCCTTAACTTCCTCACGCAGCGCGTCGAGCTGCGGTGCAACGGCGTCGAAGCCGTGCTGCAGCAGAATCGGTTCGAGCGGATACAGGCGCTCCTGAACAAAGGTGCGGATAGCCTCGAGATAATTCATGGGAGGATCCTTTTTCGAATGTTGGCGTTCGATGGCTTCATCATAGGTTGCAGCGCGTCCAAGCCTGCCTGAAATGGAGAATAGGAGCGGAGGCGCTTTTTGTCAAGGAAACAGCCATTGCTCTTTGAGCGTCTTCAGGTGGTGAACCGCAGCGATTGGCCGAACGCTCCGGCAGTGTTATGATTCGCCGTAGAACGCAAGATTGCAACCAACCGGATCGCCCACCTATAGCCTTTCGTCCGAGACTTCTTTCACCTGTCAGGAGGTCATCACCATGAATCTCGCCGAAGCGCTCCTCGATGCGTTGCACAGGCACGGCGTGCGCGAGCTGTTTGGCATCCCAGGCGATTTCGCTTTGCCGTTCTTCAAGGTGGTCGAAAACGCCGGCATTTTGCCGCTTTATACGCTGAGCCACGAGCCGGGGGTCGGCTTTGCCGCCGATGCGGCGGCGCGACTGCGTTCGGCGCCGGCTGCAGCCGCCGTCACCTACGGCGCAGGCGCGCTCAACATGGTCAACGCCGTAGCAGCCTCCTACGCCGAAAAGGTTCCCCTGGTCGTGATCTCCGGCGCTCCTGGCCGCGCCGAGTCGAGCCGTGGTCTGCTCCTCCATCATCAGGTCAAATCGCTCGACTCGCAGCTGCAAATTTATCGCGAGATCACGTGCGACCAGGCGCAGCTCGACGATCCGCGCACTGCGCCCGCCGCCATTGCACGCGTGCTGCACCGCTGCATCACCGAATCGCGGCCTGTCTATTTTGAAATCCCGCGCAGCGTCGTCTTTGAGCCCTGTGCGCCGGTGCCCCCCCTTGAGGCCGACCCCAGCGATCCGGAGGCGGTGCAGGCCTGCGTGGAGGAGGTGTTGCAGCGGCTGCGCGAGGCGAAATCGCCTGTGCTGATGGTCGGGGTCGAGGTGCGCCGCTTCGGACTGGAGGCGAAGGTGGATCGATTGGCGCAGCGCCTGGGCGTTCCGGTCGTCACTTCGTTTCTGGGGCGAGGCTTGTTGGCCAACTCGTCAGCGCCGGTGTTGGGAACCTATCTCGGCGTGGCCGGCGACCCGGAAATCACGCAGCTGGTGGAAGAGTCCGACGCCTTGCTGCTGCTCGGCGTGATCGTGTCCGACACCAATTTCGGCGTCTCCGGCAAACGGCTGAACCTGCGCCGCGCCATCCACGCTGAAAATGGCGCAGTCACGCTGGGGCATCATGTCTATCCCCATATCTCATTAGAGGCGTTCGTCGATGGATTGCTCATGCACGCCTCGCCGCTGGCCGCCGCTGCGTCCTCCCCACGCTCCTACCCCCATGGCCTCCCCTACGACGATCAACCGATTCAGCCGATCGACGTTGCCTGCGCCGTGAACGACTTCTTCACCGTGCACGGGCGGCTGCCGTTGGCCTCGGACATGGGCGATTGTCTTTTCACTGCGCTGGAGATGGACAACACCGAGCTGGTGGCGCCAGGTTACTACGCCACGATGGGCTACGGCGTCCCGGCAGGGTTGGGCGTGCAGGTCGCTACGGGACGTCGCCCGCTGGTGCTGGTGGGAGACGGCGCATTCCAAATGACAGGGTGGGAGCTCGGCAATTGTCGGCGCTATGGTTGGGATCCGATCGTGTTGCTCTTCAACAATCGAAGCTGGGAGATGTTGCGCGTCTTTCAGCCGGAGAGTCGTTTCAACGATCTGGACGACTGGCGCTTTGCTGCGCTGGCGGAGGGGTTGGGGGGCGTGGGCGTGCGCGTGGCGACGCGTGCAGAGCTGGCCCAGGCGCTTGAGCTGGCGGCGCAGACGCATGGGCGCTTTGTTCTCATTGAAATCATGCTGGCGCCGGGCGCCGTCTCGCCGACGCTGGCGCGCTTTGTGGCCGGCCTCTCGGCGGCGCGAGGAGGATAGATGGGGCGAGGTGAAGAATCTTATCGAATCTTGGAATCCTCAGCCTCCGTCGGTTGGGGTGCAAAGGTCATCGCCAGCACGCCGCAACAGACGGTCAGGTGCTCCTGGTTCAATGTGTAATAGCGATGACGCCCCTCCTGGCGCACCTGCACCAGCCCCGCCTCCTCCAGCTTCTTGAGATGATGGCTGACCGTAGGCTGATTGACGCGGCCTTCCATCTGCTCGACGAGGTCGGTGACGCTCAGCCAACAGCAGCAGAGCCGCTTCATGATCTCCTGGCGAGTTTCATCCGCCAGCGCCTTCGCAAATAGCACCGGATCGATCGGTGGTGTGCGTGGCGTTTTTTTTGCAACGTTCATTTGTTGTTCGAGCTCCATTGTTTGGGTGCGTGGTGCGTGTTGCGTTGATTTCCTGCCTACGCGCCTTGTCGAACGCACCGAGACATCTTGTTTTGTTGGCTTCCCTTCCCTCGCCCCACAAGTTCCGCAACGCACAGCATTCAACACGCAGCATTCAACACGCAGCATTCAACTCGCTTCATATCCTGATTGATATCCGTCGATTTGTCAATCCAGGCGAAGTCATCGGAAAATAGTCCAGGAAAGGTCAGGAGGTGTTTTCAATGGGACGTTATACGCACTTGTTCGATCTGTCGGGGCGCAGAGCGTTGGTGATCGGCGCGGGCAGCGGCATCGGCCGCGCGGCGGCGCATGGGTTGGCTTCGTTTGGCGCGGAGGTCGTCTGCGCCGATGTACGCGAGGAGGCGGCCGCCGAGACCGCCGCCATGATTGCGGCGGATGGCGGCGTCGCCAGCGCGCGGCGGGTCGATCTGCGCAGCGCCGATGAGGTGGACGCGCTGATCGCCGCCCTGCCGGGCCTCGACGTCCTGGTGACGACGCCGAGCATCAACGTGCGCAAGCCGATGGTGGAGATCACCGAAGAGGAGTTCGAGCGCGTCGTAGGCCTGAACCTGCGCGGGACGTTTCTGGCGCTGCGCGCGGCGGGGCGTCGCATGGCGCAAGCGGGGTGCGGCAGCATCATCGCCTTCTCCAGCATTCGCTCGCAGGTCATTGAGCCGGGGCAGAGCGTCTACGCGGCGACCAAGGCGGGCACCGTGCAGCTTGTGCGCACGCTGGCCGCCGAGCTTGGCCCGCAGGGCGTGCGCGCCAATGTGATCGCCCCCGGCGTCGTCGATACGCCTCTGACGGCGCCGATCAAGCGGCATCCGGCCTGGTATCAAGCGTATGCCGAGAAGAGCATCCTGCGGCGCTGGGCGCAGGTGGACGAGCTGGTGGGCGCGGTCATCTATCTGGCCTCCGACGCCAGCTCCTACGTGACCGGCGCAGTGCTTTTCGTAGACGGCGGCTGGACTGCAGCGGACGGCCGCTTCACGCCGCCGCTCTGAGACGGTGGGCTACACTTGCTTCCAGGCCTCTCCGGCGGCGCGATGGACGAGGGTGTGTCGCCGGCCCAGCGCGTTGATGTCTTTGCTGTAGCCGCCTCCGATTACGGCGGCGACCGGAATCCCTCGGCGCAGACACTGCTCGAAGACAAAGCGATCGCGGCGAAACAGCCCCTGGTCGCTGAGTGCCAGCTTGCCGAGCGCGTCGTCCCTATGCGGGTCCACGCCAGCGTCATAGAGCACGATCTCTGGGCGCACCTGCGTCAGGAGCTCGGGCAGCCACTGCGCAAGAACGGC
>CALFWA010000379.1:7500-12789 GCA_937928035.1 uncultured Caldilinea sp.
ACAACTGTTCTGGTCAAACAAGCGAGGCGCTGAAAGCGTAATCATTTTTCGTCGCATCAGGCGAATGCGCAAGGTTTTGTCTAGATTTTGTCAATTGTATGTTGACCTACCGAAGACGTAGATGAAGGGGCGTATGATGCTGAGCGTGCCTACCGATCGGTAGGTAGGCGAAAACGTTGTATAGGTGAAAACAAAGTGCAAGAAAGCTCGATGCAAGAGGTGCGCGATTCAACCCAACGCGTGCTCAACGTCGCCGAGCAGCTCTTCATGGAGGGCGGTTACAACGCCGTCACGCTGCGCGACATCGCCGACGCGCTGGGCATCAAGCAAGCGTCCCTTTATTATCACTTTCCAGGCGGTAAAGAGCAACTCTTCCTCGTCATGGCGGAGCGCATGTTCGAGCGCCATCGTCAAGGGGTCAGCGCCGCCATCGAAAAGGGAGGGAGCGATCTGCGTGCGCAGCTGCGAGCGGTGGCGGCCTGGTTTGGTTCGCAGCGACCGTTGAAGTTGATGAGCATGTTGCACGCCGACTTGACGGCGCTCAGCTCCGAGACCCGGGAGCAGCTGGAACAGAAGGCGCATGCTGCGTTGCTGCAGCCCTTGCGGGAGTGTTTCGTCGGGGCGCAGGCGCGGGGCGAAATTCGCGCCATGCATCCTGACCTGTTGGCCGGCTGTTTTTTGTGGCTGATGGATGGCCTCAACTATGGAGAGCTTCGTAAGGGCGCGCCGCCGCGCGAGGTCATGGCGGAGGAGATCATTTCATTGTTTCTGGACGGCCTGCTGCCTCGCCCAGATTCAATGCTGACGAGGCGTCGTCAGTGCTCGCTGCTCACATCATCCATGGATAACGTTTTTGAAAGGGGATGAAGAACCTTATGCGTGCACGGGCTGAGCAAAATCGCCTGATGACCATCTTTCTGATCGTCTTTGTCGACCTGCTGGGCTTCAGTCTGATTTTGCCGTTGTTGCCCTACTATGCCAGGTCCTACGGCGCGAACGAGGCGATAATCGGGCTGTTGACCGCCTCTTATGCGGCTGCACAACTGATCGGCGCGCCGGTGTTGGGACGCCTTTCGGACCGCTACGGGCGTCGTCCGATCCTGTTGATCAGTATTGCGGGCACCGCCCTGGGCTTTTTCTTGTTAGGTGTGGCGGAGGCGCTGGGTCGCTCGATCGGCGTCGCCTTCTTCGGCGCCAACCTTGCCGCCATCAACGGCGCAGTGCTGAGCCTGATCCTGGTCAGCCGCATTCTGGACGGTTTGACGGGCGGCAACATCAGCGTGGCGCAGGCCTACATCGCCGACGTTACGCCGCCGGAAGCGCGCGGCAAGGCGTTTGGCCTCATCGGCGCAGCGTTCGGCCTGGGGTTTATTATCGGGCCGGTGATCGGCGGCCTGCTGGGTGAGCGCTTCGGCTACGCTGCGCCTGCCTTCGCTGCGTTGACGATCGCCACATTCAACCTGATCGCCGTCTATCTCTTCCTCCCCGAATCGGCGACCCCTGAGCGCCGCGCTGAGCTGGCCCATCGCCCTCGCGCCGCCTTCAGCTTGCGTTCGCTGATCGCCGCCCTGCAGCGGCCGCGCGTCGGCCCCTTGTTTCACATTCGTTTCTTTTTCGGCATGGCTTTTTCCATGTTCCAGTCGATCTTCGCCATCTATGCGTCCGGCGCGCCGCTCAACCTTTCAGTCGAACAGACGGGTTGGGTGTTGGGCTACGTCGGCGTGCTGGCGGTGCTGGTGCAGGGCTTCGCCATCGGACGCTTGACCCGACGTTACAGCGACAAGCAGTTGATCCTGGCTGCGTCCCTCCTGATGGCCGTCTCCCTCTTTGCATGGGGAGTTGCGCCCAACATATGGACCTTGTTGATCGTCCTGGCGCCGCTGGCGTTCAGCGGCGGCGTGCTCAACACGGTGATCAACAGCGCGCTGAGCAAATCGGTTTACCCGGAAGAGGTGGGCGGTGTGTTGGGCATTTCGGCTTCGTTAGAGAGTCTCACGCGTGTAATCGCACCGACCGTGGGCGGCGTGCTGCTTTCGCTGGCGCGCCCCTGGGGGCCGGCGCTTTTCACCGGCGTCATCATGCTCTGGGTGGCCTCATTCGCATGGCGGCGCCTTTTCGTCCATCCGGACCCGCCGTTGCAACCGCGCGAAGAGGCGCCGCCCTATGCTTATTCCGGCTCCTCAGGCGCCGCTGTGACGCAGTTGTAAACAGGAGTGTGTTTCGTGGTGCGTATTTCGTGGTGCGTGTTTCGTGGATTTAAGGATGTGCAGATATGCAATACGGAACATGCACCACGCAACAAATCAGTATGGGAGTAAGAAAGCGAACCATTTATGAAACGACTGTTAATTTTCCTTCTGATTGTCATTGCACTGGCAGGCGCCGGCTATGCTGCATATGCGCTGGGCTATTTGCCGGCGGAGCTAACCGAAGTGTTGGCTTCTCCAAGCGGACAGGATGTTCAGGTTGAGCAGTCGGCGATGGCGCCGCAGGTCGACGCTCCACAGCCGCGCATCCTGGCCGACGCCAAGGTGGTGCCCGTGCGCCGTTCCGAGCTCAACATGGCGGCCAGCGGGATCGTTGTGGAGGTGGCCGTGCGCGAGGGAGATCGCGTGGAGGCGGGCGACCTGTTGGTGAAGCTCGACGATGCACAGCAACGCGTCGCCGTCGCCCAGGCGCAGGCCAACCTGGCGCGCGCTCAGGCCAACCTGGACCGCATCCGCGCCGGCGCGCGCGAGGAGGAGATCGCCGTCGCCGAAGCGGCGTTGCAGGCAGCCCAGGCCGCCTACGAGCGGCTGATCAACGCGGCGGCGCCGGGCAACATCCGGGCGGCGGAGGCTGCGCTGGCGCGCGCCCAGGCTGAGTATAATCGACTGACGCAGGGTCCCTCAGAGCAGATTTTGATTGCGGCGCGCGCAGAAGTGGCCGCAGCCGAAGCGCAGCTCAGTCAGGCGCGCTCCGCCTATAACCGCATCAAGGACATGCCCGACGCCGGCATGCGGCCGGAGTCGCTCGCCATGCAGCAGGCCACCATCGCCTATGAGGCGGCGCAGGCGCGTCTGCAAGATTTGCTCAACGGCCCGACCCAGGCAGAGCTGGCGGCTGCAGCCGCAGCAGTGCGACAGGCGCAGGCGCAGCTGGACATGATGCGCAACAGCACGCCTTCTGACATGACCGCTGCGGCCGCCCAGGTGGCGCAGGCGCAGGCGCAGCTCGATGCGCTCAAGGCGGGCGCCCGGCCGGAGGAGATTGCGGCGGCCGAGGCCGAGGTCGCCGCCGCCACGGCTGCGTTGCAACAGGCGTTGGTGGCGCTGCGCAACACCGAGCTGCGCGCCCCCTTCGCCGGCGTGGTGGCGTCGGTCAACGTCAACGTCGGCGAGCAGGTGGGGCCTGGCCTGCCGGTGGTGCAGCTCGCCGATGACTCCGCCTGGGAAATTCACACGTCGGATCTGACCGAGCTGGACGTAGTGGGCGTGACGCCCGGCAAGCAGGTCACCGTCACCTTCGACGCCCTTCCAGACCTGGAGCTGCGGGGGACGGTCGACCGCATCCGCCCCATCGGACAGGACAACCGGGGAGACACCGTCTACATGGTCGTGGTGAAACCGGAGCGCCGGGATGACCGTCTGCTCTGGAACATGACGGCTGTGGTCGATTTTGGAGTGAAATGAGCATGGCTTTTTATCTCGCCTTCAAAGAAGTGTGGCGCAATAAAGGGCGCTTTGCGCTGATCGCTGCGGTGGTGGCGCTGATCACGGTGCTGGTGCTCTTTATTGCGGCGCTCGCCGAGGGGCTGGCCTCGGCCAACCGCGAATACATCGAAAAGCTCAACGGCGAGCTGCTTGTCTTTCAGGCCAACACGCAGCTTTCGACTGCGGCAAGCCGCATCGGTCGCTCACGCGTGGCGGAGCTGCGCCGAGTGGAGGGCGTGGAGGCGGTGGGGCAGGTCGGCTTTTCCACCGCCAAGTTGGTTTCGCCTGGCGGCGGCGAGATCAACATCGCCTTCATCGGCGTCGAACCCGGCATGCCGGGCGAGCCGGAGGTCTTCGCCGGGCAGCAGCTCGAGCGCAGCCGCGGCAACAACGTCATCGTGGACGAGGGCGTGATCGTGCGGCTGGGCGTGCAGGTCGGCGATCTTATCCGACTCAAAGTGACGCGCGGCACGCGTGAAGAATTCTATGACCTGACTGTGGTGGGCCTCACCGACCGGCGCCAGTACTTCTTCCAGCCGGCGGTCTTTGCGCCGATTGTGACGTGGGACAACATCCGCGCCGACGGCGGCCAGCCCGGCGGCGAGCTGGTCTCTAACATTGCGGTCGTCAAGCTGCGCAACCCGGACGAGATCGAGCGCATGAAGCGCCGCATCCAAGCAGAGGTGAAGGACGTCGAGGTTGCGGACAAAAAGACAGCCTGGGAGGCGCTGCCGGGCTATACGGCGCAGCAGAGCACGCTGACCACGCAGCAGTTCTTCACGTTCTTCATCGGCGTGCTGGTGGTCGGCGGCTTTTTCCAGATTCAGACGCTGCAGAAGGTGGCGCAGATCGGCATGCTGAAAGCCATCGGCCTCTCGAACTGGACGGTGGGGCTGACGGCGTTTGCGCAGATTATCATCGTAAATGCGCTGGGCGTCGCTCTCGGCGCAGCGGGCACGCTGGCGTTGACCGCCAACTTTCCGGTCACCGTGCCAATTGTGCTGACGGGCGCCACTGCGCTCGCCGCCGTGCTGGCACTGCTGGCGATCGGGCCGCTGGGGGGCATCGTCTCCGTCGTGGCGTTGCTGCGCATCGAGCCGCTACGCGCGCTCGGCATGGCGTAATAGCAAAAGCAAGAAAGGGCGTACGCTATGATCGGTTTAGAAGCCATCAACGTGACTAAAGTCTACGGCGCAGGCGCAACCGCCGTCACCGCCGTCAACGACGTTTCGCTGAGCGTGCGCAGAGGAGAATTCGTGGCGCTGGTCGGCCCGAGCGGCTCCGGCAAGACCACTATGCTCGCCATGCTGGCTGGCCTGCTCAGGCCGAGCGCCGGGCAGATTTTTATCGCCGGGCAGGACATCGGGCGCATGAGCGAAACGCAACGCACGCGCTTTCGCGGCCGCTACATCGGCTTTGCCTTCCAGTCGAACAATTTGGTTCCCTATCTGACGGCTCTGGAAAATGTGGAATTGTTGCTGCGGCTCAACGGCAAGCTAGATCGCAAGGGACGCGAGCGGGCGCGGGAACTGCTCGTGCGGCTTGGGCTGGGCGAGCGTCTCCACAATCGTCCCAATCAGCTTTCGGGCGGGCAGCA
>CALFWA010000380.1 GCA_937928035.1 uncultured Caldilinea sp.
GGGCAGTCACGCAGGCGCTCCCCTTCACCCTCTCTGCGATGCGATGGGCTAGGGAATGCGCCGAATCAGGCAAAGCTGTCCCACCCCGAACAGGATCGCCAGCAGAGAGATCAGAACACTGAATAGAACTCCCTCTTCGCACGTACTCTTACACGTGCGCTCTTTTCTCTGTGTTATACTGTTCGATCGACGAGGCAAAAGATCGGGGATGTAGAAGCGCCCCAGAGGTGTTCATGGTGGAACAGAACAATTGAAGGCAGGGAATTGAGCAGGAAACGCACTGTCCAAAATCACAACTCAATAGCGCATCGCCCACGCGGCGGCCAGCCTGAGCGCAACGAACATGGCACCATTTACAAAGATTGGGGAGGACGCATCCATGTGGCGTTGACAATGCCGAACACCTATTACGTCGGCATGTCCAGCCTGGCGCTGCAGATTCTCTATCGCATCTTCAACACCGAGCCGGACGTCGTGTGCGAGCGCATTTTTTGGGAAAAAGGCGCTGCGCAGGCGGGCAGACCGCTGCTTTCGCTGGAAAGTGAAGCGCCCGCCGTCGATTTTGACGTGTGGGCGTTCACCATTTCCTGGGAGATGGACTATTTCAACGTCGTCGAGCTATTGCGACAGGCCGGTGTTCCGCCCCTGGCTGTGGATCGCGCTATTTCCCGGCAGTGGAACGGCAAACCCTGGCCATTGTTGATCGCAGGCGGCCCCGGCGTGACCATGAACCCAGAGCCGATGGCGCCCTTCTTCGACGCCATCTTGATCGGCGAAGGGGAAGAGGCGGTTCCGTATTTCATCGAGCGCTGTCGTCACGGCGGGCTGGACGATCATGAGGCGCTGCTGGCTGAACTCGACCGCACGCCCGGCTGGTACGTACCGACGCTACGCCCTTCCAACCGCAACCATCCTCATTTTCGCAAAGTCGAGCGGCTGTGGGTGCGCAATCTGCCGGACTTCGACACGAGCAGCGCGCTCTACACGCCCGACACCGAGTTCGCCAACATGCACTTGATGGAAATTGCGCGCGGCTGTGGCCGCGGTTGTCGCTTTTGCCTCGCCGGCTATGTCTATCGGCCGGCGCGCGAACAGCCGCTCGAAACCCTGTTGGCCTCCGCCGAGCGCGCCCTCTCGCTTGGCTATACGAAAATCGGGTTGGTCAGCGCCGCCGTGAGCGATCACACCCGGATCGACGAGCTGGCGATCGCGCTTCAACAGATGGGCGCCAGTCTCAGCGCCTCTTCCATGCGCATGGATCCGATCTCTGTGCCGCTGATCAAAGCCTTGGCCGAAACCGGCGCCAAAACACTGACCGTGGCGCCCGAGGCGGGCTCGCAACGGCTGCGCAATGTCATCAACAAGACGCAGACCGAAGAGCAAATGATGCGCGCCATCAGCCTGGCGCAAGAGTTCAATTTTCCTCAACTCAAACTCTATTTCATGGTCGGCCATCCCACCGAAACCGACGACGACATCCAGGCGCTGATCGACTTCACGCTCGAAGCGCGCCGACGCTTCAAACGGCGCATCGCCATCAACGCCACCCCCTTCGTTCCTAAGGCGCACACTCCTTTCCAGTGGGAGGCGATGACGCCCGTCGAGACGCTGCGCCGACGCCAGAAAATGATCTACCAGGCGTTGGCGCGACATGGCATAGAGGTGCGCGCCGACTCGCCTGACTGGGCCGAGGTGCAGGCGGTGCTCAGCCGCGGCGACCGCGCACTGGCCGAAGTGCTCCTGGACACCCCCTCCGGCGGGCTGACGGTGAAATCCTTCTTCCAGGCGATGGCGATGCATGGTTTGGAAAAGGAGCACTACGTCGGCGCATGGGAAATTGGTTCGCCACTGCCTTGGGACGTGGTGCAGAGCGGCGTCAGCGAGAATTATTTCCACTATGAGCTGCGGCTCGCCGGCCAGAACAGAACAGGGTTGAGCTGTCCGCCCGACAGCGCCGGCTGCATGGCCTGCCAGGCGTGCGATCTGGCATGGGCCTTCCGCTACGGCGACAACGCCAACCGGCCCGTGCCCGCAGCCAAGGGCGGCCCCTGGCGCGCAGAAGATTGGATGCCCTGGACGCAACTTAGAGCGAAGGCGCAGTCCCTGAAAGAGGCTTCCACCAACTTCTAGAGCATAGCGCCTATCTTCCAGAAAGCTTAGCCGAATTTAACAACGGAGAAGTTCCCCAGTTGAACCTGACAATCGCTCGAGCGGATTGGGCAAACTGGCGGCGATGATGAAAGGTGCGGCTCCCAGCTGCGCGTTCTTGATGGATCGCAAGGCCTTCGAGGAAATGCAGCCATGGGCTGTGCCTACAGATTGCCAGAATCATTGTCAGATTATTTTGAAGATGGCAGCAAGTATTCCACAGCCTTCTAAAAATCAGCAAACCCCAACTTTTACCTAAAATTTTCCCACACACCTGGCGCGCAGCCAGGAGCTGCCTCCAGCACTTTGCCTGATTCCCGTTGATTTATTTGACGGTGCCTCGATCGTCGTTTTTTGCACGCCCGCGGTTTGACGCGCCCAAAGATCATCCCACAATCGCAGTGAAGGCACTAACTTGACGAATTCTTGGGCTTGAAATTTGATTACTTTACGGTATTGTAATTTTACAAAAGTTGTAGTATACTGCATTTGTCATAGCTAACAGCGCCAAGAACATACATCAAAAGTCTTACACTAGCGACGAATTCGTTCTACCTCATATTGTTCATCGGATCGTTCATCAGAGATTGTTGATTTTGATCTTTTGCAATTCAAACAGAAGGGGAGAGACACCATGAACCGCAACACCATCCGCTTTGGAACCGTTGTGATCGCAACGCTCATTGCGTTTGCCCTCTTGATTAGCGTCAGTGTTCCCGCTCAAGCAGGCGGCATCTGGGCCAACGGCGGCAACAAGGGCGGCATCTGGGCTAACGGCGGCAACAAAGGCGGCATCTGGGCCAACGGCTTCTCCAAGGATGCTCTGATGTAAACCTCTTCTTCTGAATAAGATCGCCGGTTGGTCTTAGTGAAGACCAACCGGTGTCGGTCAAATTTAGGCGGTTGTTGAGATCTTCTCACTCTGTTGATCAAACACCGCCTTCAGTCGTTCCATCTATAAGAGCGCTCATCATTGTTTGACTGCGGCCCGACCTCACCTCTCAGTTAGGCAGCGTTGCACTGTCGCCCAAAAACGTCATTCATATCGCCTGCTTCACATCTTCCCCAAGCTTCTTTCGGCACAATCAAAAAACGGCGCGTCATTTTTTGGCGCTTTGCGAGACGGCTTTATAATCGAAGACATCGCACAGGGATTGTGCATCCTGTCAACAAAGCTGCTTCGTGAACACCCGGTTCAAGCTTCCCACATTTGAATCTTTCGCCGAAACGTAGTACGACTTGGACAGATCTGTGTATCGACGCAAACTAAACAGAGCCTGGGATACGTTGAGGTCCATGCCAATGCCCGCCATTGCCTCCGATCGTTTGGTTGACCTCCACAACGACCTAACGCACTACGATACGACGGTAGCCCATGAATTGCGCGAGTTTTTGCGTGGCAACCCGGTGAATCGTAACCGCCTGAAGGTGGATACGGAGTTGGAGGAGATGCTGCGGGCGTTCAAACCGGAGACGCCGGCCGAAGTGGAGTGTCGTCGCGACATGTTGCGCTACAAACGGCGCATCGATGACGTCGTGTGCGAATTGCTGCGCATGCTCGACGACCGACCACCGACCCGGCGCAGAACCAACGAGGACAAAGGCAAGAAGCGCGCTTCAACGTAGGCTCCTGCTCATGCAATGGAGCCAGAAATAGAGGGGCTGGCGCTGGAGTCACCAATTCAAATCAGCATCGCGCGCCAGCAGATCCGCCAGCATTTCACGGCGCTGGATCAGGGTGACGTTCCCCCTTTCCAACCAGATCACTGCCGGTCGCCTGGCGCCGTTGTAGTTGCTCTGCATCGACAGATGATAGGCGCCGCTCATCGGAACGACAAGCAATTCGCCTGCAGCTATTGCGGGCATCGGCAACGCCTCGATCAACACATCGCCGCTTTCACAGTAGGGGCCGGCAATCCATGCAGGCCCAGTGCAGGATCGCTCCGGGTCGATCACCGGTAGTGCGCTGTAGCGCGCGCCGTAGAGCGCGGGTCGCGGGTTGTCGGCCATGCCGCCGTCGATGAAAAGCCAGCGGCGAGAGGCGGTCTGTTTGACAGCGCCGACGCGGTAGACGGCGACGCCAGCGCGCGCCACCAGGCTTCGCCCCGGTTCCAGATGCAACTTCGGCAACGGGAGGTCGCGACGGCGACATCCTTCCACCACAGCCTGGCTCACAAAGCGCACGTAAGTTTCGATCTCTGGGTGCGGCAGGTCGTCCTCATGATAGGCCACGCCCCACCCTCCCCCTGGAGAAAGCGCCTCCATTCGCCAGCCCATTGCGCTCAACGTTGCGGCGAGGTCGAGCACGGTCTCTAACGCCAGACCAATGGGAGAGGGATCGCGAAACTGCGACCCTTGATGAAAATGCAGCCCGCGGAGCAGGAGATTTTGCTCCTGGCAGCACCGCGCCGCCTGCAGCGCTTCCTGGGGCGACATGCCGAATTTGCTGTCCTCCTGGCCTGTCTGGCGATAGGCATGCGTCTCCACCGCCACGCCGGGGCGCACGCGCAGCCACAGCGTCGGTTGGTTTTCGGCGTTGCGCAGGCGCAAGGCAAGCCGTTGAAGCTCCATCAGATTGTCGACGACGATAACGCCTGCATGTGCAACGGCGGCGTCGAGGTCTTCCTCGCTTTTGTTCACGCCATGCACCAGGATGCGTTGGGGCGGCGCGCCGGCGGCCGCGGCGATTCCGATTTCGCCGGCGCCGGTGCAATCGATCCAAAAGTCGTGGCGCTGCGCCCACTGCACGATCGCACGCGACAGATACGCCTTGCCTGCGTAGGTCACGGCAGACTCAGCCGGATACCAACGGCGCAACGCCGTGCGATATTGCTCGGCGGCGGCGTCGAGCGTGGCGGCGTCGAAACAGTACAGGGGGGTGCCAAACTGCTCCGCCAGCGCCCGCACGCGACAGCCGCCGATGGTCAGCTCCAAGCCTTCGTCCCCTTCTGCACGGGGCTGATATGCAGCGGTGACGGGAAGCAATTCGAGACGACGCTGCATCACCGAGACGTTCTCACTCATGGCTGCCTTTCATACAAAACCAGAATAATGCCGCACAGCGTGACGGCGATGCCCGCCAGCGTCAACAGGCTGGGAATTTCGCCGAGCAGCAGCGCACCGAGCAACACGCCGCCGGTGACCTCCTGCGTGGCGACGAGATTGACGGTGGTGGCGCGCATGCGGCGCAGCGCAGCGTTATATAGCGTGTGCCCCAGGCCGAGCGGCAACGCCGCCAATGCGACAACACTGAGCACTGCCGGCAACGTGTACCCCCCGTTGGAAAAATTGAGCACAGCCAGCGGCGTGAGCCAGAACCCGCCGATCAAATAGACGGCGCCGGCGTACATCAACAACGACATACGTTGACGCTGACGACGCCCGGCGATGCTGTAGATGGCGAAGGTGATGGCGCTCACCAGGGCTAGGGCGTCGCCGACCAACATGCGCGTATCGAACTGTGGCTCAAAACCGGCCATGATCGCCACCCCGATGACGGCGATCACGACGCCGAGCCACTGATGCGGCCGCAGCGCCTCCCCGAGAATCCACCACGAGAGCAGCGCCGAAAAGATGGGGGCGGTGTAAACGATGGCCAGGCTGTGGGCGATGGTCGTGAATTCCAGCGAAGCAATGTACGCACCGAAGTGAAGGGCGGCCACCAGGCCGACGACGATCAGCATCGGCCAGGCGTATGGGGAGGGCTGCGCCTCGCGGCGCAAAAGCGCCACGCCCAACACCATGCAGCCCGCCAACAGAAGCCTGCCCGCCGCAATTTCATAGGCGGTCAGGCTCTCTGCGGCCCAGCGCACCAACACAGGGCTTGTACTGAAAAAGAAAACAGCAATACCCACCAGCAGCAGACCACTGCGGGAGACAACGTCGCCGGTCGGAGGGTTCGACTGGGGACTCAAACTGACGAACCTTTAGAAGGGCGTTACAATCAGGGATGCAAAAATGCTGAAGACCATGCTGAAGATGATCAGCAGACTCACCGCATAAAAAATCTTTTCGTTGCGCGTCAACTTCCTGCGAGCCATGATGCTGTGATGCCTCCTTTTATGCCAGATGCAACCGGAATTTGCGTGTTTCGTGGTGCATGTTTCGTGGTGCGTGAAGGATAGATTACACACACAGAACACGGAACACAGAACGCCAGACGCACGCTCCAAAATTCACGGCTACTTTTCCTTTTTTTTCTATTCTACCATGTCCGCCCACAGATGGGCATACTTGAGGCCGCTGCCGGTGTTGAAAAGCACCACGCGCTCGTCGGGCCGAATCCAGCCTTGCTCGAGTAGATGAATTTGAGCCGCCAGGGTGGCGGCGCCCTCCGGAGCGGGAAAGACGCCGCTCTGCGAGCCCATGACGCGCGCGTAGCGCAGCATCTCCTCGTCGGTGACGGTGACGGCGACGCCGCCGCTCTCCCGAATGGCGCGCAAGATCAAAAAGTCGCCGATGGCGACCGGCACGCGCAGGCCGTCGGCGATGGTTTTGGCGCCTTGCCAAAGTTCGGCGTGCTCTGCACCTTGCTCGAACGCGCGCACGATCGGCGCGCAGCCGCTGCTCTGCACCGTGACCATGCGCGGTCGTTGCGAGCCGATCAGCCCCATCTTCTCCATCTCGTCGAAGGCTTTCCACATGCCGACCATGCCGGTGCCGCCGCCGGTCGGGTAGATGATGACGTCGGGCAGCTCCCAGTCCATCTGTTCGGCCAGCTCGTAGCCCATCGTCTTCTTGCCTTCGACGCGATAGGGTTCCTTAAGCGTGCTCACGTCGAACCATCCGTGGGCGGCCACGCCCTCGCGCACTTTGACGCCGCAGTCGTTGATCAACCCGTCGACGAGCGTGACGTTGGCGCCCAACTCGCGACACTCGACCTGAAAGAGCGTCGGCGCATCTTTGGGCATGAAGACGTGCGCCGGCAGGCCGACGGCGGCGGCGTAAGCGCTCATGGCGCAGGCGGCGTTGCCCGCACTGGGAATAGCCAGCTCCCGCACGCCCAACTCATACGCCCGGCTGACAGCCATCGCCAGACCGCGGGCCTTAAAGGAGGCGGTGACGTTCAACCCTTCGTCCTTGATATAAGTGTTGGGGCAGCCGATGGAGGCACCGAGGCGCCGAGCGTGATGCAGCGGCGTCCACCCTTCGCCCAGCCGGAGCATGGCCCAGTCGTTCTGCACCGGCAACACCTCTTCATAGCGCCACAGGCTCGCCTCCCGCTTGCGCAGCGATTCTTTTGTCATGGAGAGCGCGGCCTTGCTCAGGTCGTAGCGCGCCAGCAAAGGCTTTCCACATTCATGGCAGAGATTGAGCAGGCGATTGGGATCGTAGATTTTGCCGCACATGCTGCATTCAAGATGGGTCAAGGTGGATAGCGTTCGAGCCATGAATTGCGCCTCCGCTGCGTTTGATCAAGTTCGATTCTCACCTGTAGGACGTCAGTATATTGCGAGACGGCGATCCCCGACAAATCGTTCAACTGAAATCCATCCGATAGGCTGCGCCCCGTTTTCATGGTAAAATCCTGCCTATCCGCCGGATTGGATGGAAAGGAAACGCGTATGTTGATGAGTCGCTCCGGACTCCGCATCGGTTTTGTCTCCACACGCTTCGCCGGTAAAGACGGCGTATCCTTGGAGGTGGAAAAGTGGGTGAAGGTGCTCGAAGGGATGGGGCATGAATACTTCTTTTTTGCGGGAGAGTCCACCTGGCCCGATGCGCGCAGCATGGTGATACCCGAGGCGCACTTCAATCATCCGGAGATTCAGCAGATTTCCGGCGACCTGTTCGGAGACAGCGTGCGCTCGCCGGAAACTTCGCGGCAAGTGTATTCACTTCAGCAACATCTGAAACAGAAGCTCTACGCATTCACACGACAATTTGAAATTGACTTGCTGATTGCCGAAAATGCACTGGCAATTCCGATGAATGTGCCGTTAGGGTTGGCGATCGCCGAGTTCGTGGCCGAGACGCACCTCCCACTCATCGGGCACCATCACGACTTTGCCTGGGAGCGCATTCGCTATGCGGTGAACGCAGCGGAAGATTATCTCAACGCCGCCTTTCCGCCCACGCTGCGCAGCATCGAGCATGTCGTCATCAACAGCGCCGCACAGCGAGAACTCGCGCGTCGACGCGGCGTTAGCTCGACCGTGATCCCAAACGTTATGAATTTTGATGCAGAGCCTCCCCCTCGCAACGGGATCGCAGCCGAGCTGCGAACTCGGCTGAGCATTCCGGCCGGTGACTTTTTGCTGTTGCAGCCAACGCGCATCGTGCCGCGCAAGCGTATCGAACGGTCGATTGAGCTGATGAAAAAGCTCGATCTACCGTGCACGCTCGTCATCTCCCACGAAGCGGGCGATGAAGGACAGGAATATGCGGACTATCTGCGTCGCATTATCGAACTGTTCGATGTGCAGGTGCGCTTCGCTGCGGAACATTTCGACGTCGAGCGCGTGGAGGAAGGCGGTGAGATCGTTAAGTTTGGCCTGGCCGACGCCTATCTGGCCGCCGACCTCGTAACCTACCCTTCGGCCATCGAAGGGTTCGGCAACGCTTTTCTGGAGGCCATCTACTATCGCCGCCCGATCGTGGTCAGCGCCTATGAGATTTACCGGCTCGACATCGCGCCCAAGGGATTCCAGGTGATCGAGTTCGACGAGTTCATCACTGCGGCGACGGTGGCCCAAGCGCGCGAGCTGTTGTTGAATCCACAACGCAGCGAGGAGATGACCGAACGCAACTACCAACTGGGGCGCCTTCACTATTCGTTCACCAATTTGGAGCGTGCGCTGGCGGCGTTGCTGAGTCGATGCCTCGGAGCGTAATTGCATGGAAAGCAGAAGGACAGAAATGCAGAGAGAGACCATCTTCGCAATCCCTGAAAGGCCATCCCTTCTGCCAGCCGAGTCTTTCAAGCGCAGCCTGGCGCACCACGCTGCTTCCGCCATTCACAGCGCATTTGAGGACTATCACACGGCCTTCAAAGCCATCACGCATCGCGCTCAGGAGCGCTTCGAGCGCCGTGAATGGACCAACTGGCAAAATGATTCCATCGAACGGCTGGAGCTGCGCGAGCAGATCATCCGGCGCTTGGTCCACGGTTTGCGCACGATGCTCGGCGAGCAGGTCAACAGTCGTTCCGTTTGGATCGCCGTCAAAGACGCCTACGCCCGCCAGATCAACCAGCGCAAAGACGTCGAGCTGGCCGAGACCTTCTACAACTCGGTGACGCGACGCGTGCTGAACACCGTCGGCGTCGACCCGGCGCTGGAGTTCGTCTGGTTCGGCGCCACCACGCTGCCCACCGGCGATACGCCGATCGTGCGCGTCTACACGCAGGTTGGCTCTCTCGAGGCGATGATCAAGGCGATCCTCTGCGACTACCGCTTCGCCGCTCCCTACGAAGACCTGGAAGGCGATGCGCGCCGCGTGGCGCGCGCCATGGAGCGCGCCCTACGCTCCCACTGGGACGCGCCGGACTTCGACGTCGTCGAGATGGTCAAGTCGGTCTTTTATCGCAACAAAGCCGCCTATCTGATCGGCCGCGTGCGCAAACGCAACCGCGTCATCCCGATCATTTTGCCGTTGCTGCATGAGGAGCGAGGAATTTATGTCGACACAGCGCTCTTTTCCGAGGAGGAGGCCAGCGTCGTCTTCAGCTTCACACGCGCCTATTTTCACGTCGACGCCGAAATTCCGGGCGACCTGGTTGGTTTTCTGAAGAGCATTCTGCCGCTCAAACCGATCGCCGAGCTGTACATCGCTATCGGCTATCACAAGCATGGCAAAACCGAGCGCTACCGCGCCCTCTACCGTCACCTTAACAACTCCAACGATCAGTTCGAGATCGCGCGCGGCTCCAAGGGCATGGTGATGACCGTCTTCACCCTGCCTTCCTACGACATGGTCTTTAAGGTGATCAAAGATCAATTTGCGTACCCCAAGACTACAACGCGTCAGCAGGTGATGGAGCGGTACCGGATGGTCTTTCAGCATGACCGCGTCGGCCGCATGGTGGACGCGCAGGAATTCGAGGGGCTGACCTTCAGCCGCGACCGCTTTTCTCCGGCGTTGCTCAAAGAGCTGCAGGAGACCGCCGCCAAAACGGTGACGATCACCGACGACGAGGTCATCATCAAGCATCTGTACACCGAACGCCGCCTCTACCCGCTCGATCTTTACATCAAGGAAATGAGCTTCGAGCGCGCCAAAGCCGCCGTGATCGACTATGGCCACGCCATCATCGACCTGGCGACGGCCAACATCTTCCCGGGCGATCTCTTCATCAAGAATTTCGGCGTGACGCGGCACGGGCGCGTCGTCTTTTATGACTATGACGAGCTTTGTCTACTCACCGACTGCAATTTCCGCAAACTGCCCGAATCGCGCGATTACGACGATGAAATTGCAGATCAACCCTGGTTTCCCGTCGCCGAAAACGACATCTTTCCGGAGGAATTCCGCAAGTTTCTTTGGTTTCCGCCGCCGCTGCGCAAAGTGATGGAGGAGCACCATAGCCAGCTCTTCACCGTGGAGTTTTGGCAGCAGTTGCAGGAGCGCGTGCGCAGCGGCGAAGTGATCGATTTTTTCCCGTACGACCCGGAGAAGCGGTTTCGAAGAGGAGCGAAGGAAGAAGAATGAGAGAAAAGGCGACTGGGGATCGAGCGGTTTTGTGAAGCGATCCCCAATCGTCGGCGCCCAGAGCTAGTCCCCGATTTGCACCCACCGTCTTTCGCGAGCGCCCCGGTACATCGCCTCCATGACGGTGCTGCGGGCAGCAGCTTCCTGCGGTGTGACCAGATGCTCAGTCGAGCCGCCCGACGATAG
>CALFWA010000381.1 GCA_937928035.1 uncultured Caldilinea sp.
AAACGATGGTTGCGGATCTCTCCGCTGACGAAGCTATACAAAAAGTAAAAGCCTGCGCCTTGAAACAGACGGAGGGAACGCTGATTGACCTCGGCGACGGTGACGCGGAAAAATCGGGGCTGGAAGACGGCAACGCCGAACGCAAGGATCTGTTCGAGAAACGTGCGTCCGAAGCCGCGACCGGTGAGGGCCGGATGGAGTCCCAGTCCGACATCCAGCGCCGGCAGCGAATAATCTCCGCCGGGCACCTGCGCATCTGCGCCAAAGCAGCAAAAGCCGATCAAGCGTCCGGCCTCATCGTGGGCGGCGTAGTAATGGAAATCCGGCCGCAGCAAGGCGGCGACGTCATTTTCGAATTCTTCTGCGTTGGGTTCGTCGAAGGACGGCAGATCGGCGTAGCGCCAGCGCAAGACGGCGCGCGCTTCCTCTTCCGTAATCGGGGCGAATGAGATGCGCATGGTTCCTATGCTATCTCGCCAACGCTTGCGCTAAATCGGCGATAAGATCATCGGGGTGCTCCAGTCCGATCGAGAGGCGCAGCAGGTTCGCCGGCGTCGTCGTATGTGCGCCTTCCACCGAAGCGCGGTGTTCGATCAGACTTTCGACGCCGCCCAGGCTGGTGGCGCGCGTAAACAGGCGCACGCGCGCCGCTACGGCCATCGCCTCCTCTACGCCGCCGCGCACCTGGATCGAAAGCATGCCGCCATAGAGCTTCATTTGGCGCCGGGCAACGGCATGGCCGGGATGGGTGGGGAGGCCAGGATAGTGCACCGCCGCCACGGCCGGATGTTCGGCCAGAAATTCGGCGACGTGCTGCGCATTGGCGCTGTGACCGCGCATGCGATAGGGCAGCGTGCGAAGGCTGCGCAGCAATAGCCAGCAATCGAACGGCGAAGGAACCGCCCCACCGATTGTCTGTATTAGACGGATGCGTTCAAAAAATTCATCGGCTTCTCTAACGATTACGGCGCCGCCGAGCACATCGCTGTGGCCGCCCAGATATTTGGTGGTGGCGTGCATGACGAGATCGGCGCCGAGCGCCAGCGGTTGTTGACCGATCGGTGAAGGCCAGGTGTTGTCGACGGCGCAGCGTGCGCCGGCGGCGTGCGCAATTTCGGCGACGGCGGCGATGTCGGTGATTTTGAGCAAGGGGTTGGACGGGGTCTCCACCCACACCAGTCGCGTCTGAGGACGCACCGCTGCGCGGACGGCATCCAGGTCGGCCATGTTGACGATGCTGTAGCGGAGGCCCCACGGCGCCATCAGTTCGCGCAGCAGACGACCGGCGCCGAAATAGACGTCGTCGGGAAAAAGAACGTGATCGCCTGGAGCAAGCGCCTGGAAAATCGCTCCGGTGGCCGCCAACCCGGACGCAAACGCCGCCGCGGCGGCGCCTCCCTCCAGCGCCGCGAGCGTCGCTTCCAACTCATGACGGTTGGGATTGGCCGTGCGCGTATACACATAACCGGAAGGATAGCTCCCATCCGCTGCGCGTTCGAAGGTGGTGGAAAGGTGAATCGGAGACATCACTGCACCGGTGGCCGGATCAGGCGTATGGCCGGCATGGATCGCAAGCGTTTCGATGTGCATCTCTGCGCTCATCGCGGAATCCCTGTGATGCGAATCCCGCTCCCCTGCACTTTATAACGAATGTTGACGCCGATCAAGACGGCGGTCAACCCTTCAACCACCGAGGAGTTGGCGAGCGGACCGGCATCGACGCCGAAGAAACCGGCGGCCCGGATCAGCTCCAGCGCCACGGCTTTGGCTTCTTTGCTGTCGCCTGTGTAGAGGACGTCGCAGTCCGGCTGCCAGCTCAGATCGCGCAAGTGGCCGGCCGCAAT
This sequence comes from uncultured Caldilinea sp., assembly GCA_937928035.1. Classification (GTDB taxonomy): domain Bacteria; phylum Chloroflexota; class Anaerolineae; order Caldilineales; family Caldilineaceae; genus Caldilinea. Next base: position 1,845 of record CALFWA010000381.1, read on the forward strand.
GTTCTGAAATGCAGCCACTACCCGGACGCCTTCGCCGAGTTGACGTTGCAATTCCTCCGCCGCCGAGCCTGCCTCCGGACGCCATGCGACGGAAACGCGCGGCGGCTTGAGCGGGACGACGACCGTGATCACCACTTTTCCCTGCGCGCCTTCGGCGATCTGGGCCGCCATGTCCGCCTGACTGCTGTAGGGCACGCTGAGCACAATGACGTCGCCGGCCGCCGCCGCACCGGCGTTGTCCTCCCCGCGAATCTCGGCGGCGCCGGCAGGCAGCAGGGAAGCCAGCTCAGCGGCGACGGTCTGCGCCTTTTCTCGGCTTCGGCTTCCGATGATCACAGGATAACCGGCGGCCGCCCATCGCACCACCAATCCAGAACCTTCTGCTCCGGTGCCGCCGATCACGCCGATCACAGGTTTCGACATACAAGCTTCTCCACTCTGCGCGGTTGCATGAAGTGCGCTGTTGCATGAAAGTTGTATGAAATTATTGCTGGGTGAAGTACTGATCGAGCAGGCGATCGAGCGCCGCCAGGTCGATCGGTTTGTTCAGAAAATGATTGGCGCCCGACTGACGCAAGCGTTCGTTGTCGCCGCTCAGCGCCGTGATCACCGCAATCGGAAGATCGGTGAACTGGTCGAGGGCGCGCAGCCGACGAATGACTTCAAGGCCATCGAGTCGAGGCAGGTTAATGTCCATTAAAACAAGCCCTGGACGCTCTCTGACGGTGAGCTCAAGCGCTTCCGGCCCTGTGCGCGCCACGACGACCGGCACGCCATACATCGAAAGATACTCCGACAGCGCATAGATATTCGCCTCATTGTCCTCCGCCAGCAGCACAAGTCGGCGTCGCGGCGGCGTCGGTGCCTGGACGGAAGCTTGCTCCTCGGCGGCCACCTCCGCCGAAGCGTCGGAGGGTTTCCACGGCAATTCGAGGATGAAACGGCTGCCGACGCCGGGCTTGCTCTCCACCACAATATCGCCGCCGTGTTGGCGCGCCAGACGCTGCGAAAGCGCCAGCCCGAGGCCGGAACCGGTGTTTTGCTGGGAAAGCTCGTTGTCGATCTGAACAAAAGGCTTGAACAATAGTGGGATGTCCTCTTCGGCGATGCCGACGCCGGTGTCCCACACGACAAATCGAACCTGCTCGCGCTCAGGATTGCCGATAATTTCGACGCCGATTGCGCCGCCTTCCGGCGTGAACTTGACGGCGTTGCTCAACAGGTTCACCAAAATCTGCTTGAGGCGCAACCGATCCGCCTGGATGGCGCCGACTCGCTGGTCGCGCTGCACAGAAATTTGCAGCCGCTTCTGTTCTGCAAGCTGTCGCACGAGGTCGATCACCTCGGCGCAGAGCGGCTCGACCGCCACCGATTCGATCTTCAAGCGCATCTTGCCGGCTTGAAGTTTACTTAAATCCAGAATATCGTTAATCAGTTCAAGAAGATGTTGTCCGCTCGCTTCGACGACGCGGAATGACTCGCGCTGGCGCTCGGTCAAGACGTCATCCAATTGCCCTTGCAAAATGTGCACAAGAGACAACATGGCGTTCAGCGGTGTGCGCAGCTCATGGCCGATGGTGGAAAGGAGATCGTCCTTCATCCTGGAGGCGTTCTCCAGGTTGCGATTGGCCGCCTCTAGTTCAGCGATGCGCTGCTGTTGTTCGATGAGCTGTGCGTGCAAGCTATCCAACCGATCTTGCAGCTGTTCCAGTGTAGTGAACGTCGGTGTCGGCATTTGGGCTATTCGTGTTTCTGAGCTTGATCACAAATTAAAAAATCGTCAATCCGGATAAATCAAAACACCTCTAAATAAGAGTATAAGATTTTCTGGTCGATCTGTCGAATAAGCCTTCAAGCCTGAAGAAACTTTCATCAAAACATCGCCCAGTAGCGCTCCCAGGTTGTCTGCGCATGACGACGGCTGCGCGCTGCGATCTCAGCTTCATCGAGCGTGAGCAGTTCACGGTCGCGCATCAGCGTTTTCCCCTGGACAATGGTGCTGTGCACATGCGTCCCGCTGATTCCGAACAGGATGTGCCACGGCAGATTGTCGGGCGTCAGCGGCGTGATGGGATGATAGTCCAGCAAGATCAGGTCGGCGTAGGCGCCTGGTGCGATCACGCCGAGCGGGCGCTCGAAGAAGACGGCGGCCAGACAGCGATTGTTAAACACCGCCATCTGGATCACTTTGTCGGCGCCCAGGTAACGAGGATCGCCGTGCGCCGCCTTCTGAAACAGATCGGCGACTTTCATCTCCGCAAACATGTCGTTGCTGAAGCCGTCGTTGCCCAGGCAGACGGCCATCCCTTTGCGCAGCATGGGGGTGATCTCTGCAGCGCCGACGGCGTTGTTCATGTTGGAGCGCGGCTGGTGACTGACGAAGGTGCGCGTCTCGGCGAGCAGCGCCATTTCCCAGGCGTCGATGTGCACGCAGTGCGCCATGATGCTCTCCGGCCCGGTGACGCCGAACGCATGTAGGCGCTCCACCACGCGCTGCCCTGACTTTTGCAAGCTGTCGTACTCGTCGGCGGGATGTTCGGCGACGTGAATGTGGAAGCGGTTCGATTCGCCGGCGCAACGCTCCAGTGTGGCGTCGGAGAGGGTCAGGCTGGCGTGCAGGCCGAAGGTGGCGGCCAGCCGGCCTTGATGCACCGCCCGGTTCGAGTCGACCCATCGGCGAAAGCGCACATTTTCGCGAATGCCAGCCTGCGCTGCATCCGGCCCATCGCGATCGGTCACTTCGTAACAGAGCGCTGCGCGCAGCCCGCTGCGTTGCACCGCCTCGGCGATTGCGTCCAGGCTGCCGTCGATGGCGCGCTGACTGGCGTGATGGTCGATCAGGGTTGTAGTTCCATTGCGGATGGCGTCGACGAGACAGACCTCCGCCGAGCTGCGCACGCCCTCCAAATCGAGCGCCTTATCGAGCCGCCACCACAGGGTTTGCAGAATCTCCGGAAAATCTTTGGGCGGCGGCCCGGGGATGTACATGCCGCGTGCGAATGCGCCGTAAAAATGCGTGTGCGCACAGATCTGTCCGGGCATCAGGAGCAGTCCGCCGGCATCCCAACGTTCATCGTCCGGGTAGGCGGCAAGCACAGAGGCGCTATCGCCCACCATGTCGATAACTCCGTCCACGTAACGCACTGCCCCGTCATCGAGGATGCGGTTGTTCTGGTCAAACGTGATCACTGTGGCGTGATGAATGATCATGGCAGGCAATCCACGTTGGTCGTGCAGGGTTGCTTAGGTTGCGAAATTTTCAGCAGGAAGAGTATATCACGGCTTGAGATCGGCTTTCAACAGCTTGAGAAAGTGCGGCTGCGCACCGCAACAAATTTTCACAGCTCCACTTCCTGCCCGACGCCTTGCTCCTGGGCGCGGCGATAGACGAGCGCCGCCGTCATCGCATCCTGCAGGGCCAGGCCGACCGACTTGAAGAGCGTGATCTCCTCCGGCGAGGTTCGTCCGGCGACTGCGCCCGTGACGACTTCGGCCAGCTCGGCGACGACGTGCGCTGGCCCGATGGCGCCCTCCTGCAAGGGGATGACGATGTCGCCCGCCTCGGCCTGCGCAGCTTGCCGACGGTCGACGACCACGCGGCTGCGACGCACGGTTTCCGTGTCGAGCTCGCGCGTGGTTCGGGTGTACGCGCCGATGGCGTTGATGTGCACGCCGGGTTTGAGCCATTCGCCCAGGAAAAGAGGCGTAGGGCTGTTGGTGGCGGTGCAGAGAATGTCCGCCGCCTCGACGGCGCTGCGCACATCAGAGGACGCGGTCACAGGAATGCGAAGTTGGGCGGCCATCTGCGCTGCGAAGCGGTGCGGATCGCCGCGCGCGATGACGTAGACCTGCCGAATTGGGCGAACGGCGGCCATCGCCAGCAGTTGCGGGCCGGCCTGCGCACCGGCGCCGAAGATCGTCACGACGCATGCGTCGGGCCGCGCCATGTAGCGAGTGGCGACGCCGCTGACTGCGCCGGTGCGCATGGCCGTAAGATGTTCGGCGTCCATCAACGCCAGCGGTTTGCCCGTGCGCGCATCGTGCAAGAGCAGCACGGCGTGGATCGTCGGCAGGTCATAGCGGCTGCGGTTGTCGTTGTAGACGGTGACCACCTTAATCGTCAGCACGCCGGGGTCGTCGGCGACGAAAGCGGGCATAGATAGATGAACGCCGTTGTATGGCGCGACAGGGGTCGCCAGTCGCTGCGGCATCTCCACTGCGCCGGCGGCGAGCCGACGAAAGCCTTCCTCCACCGCAGCGATCGCATCGGGCATCGTGAGCAGGTGTTCGACGTCGTGGCGGGTCAAAATCAGCATTGCGGTTCCATCTCCATTCTTCAGAGCCGACCTCTACGCCTCCAGTCTTTCCAACACAAACACCGGAATTTCCCGGTGCGCGGCGCGGCGACGGTAGGCGGCGTAGCCGACGTAGATGGCGTCGGCGAGCGGCCAGTAGCGCTCTTGCTCTTCCGGCGTCGCTTCACGGCTGCGATAGGTCGCCGAACGGCCGCGGTAGGTGACGGTCGCCACGGGATGGGCGCGCAGATTGTAGCTCCACGCCGGCGCTTTCGGCCCGCCGAAGTTGGTGGCGAACAAGATCAACTTGTCGCCGTCCACCCCGGCGATAAGCGGCGTCGTGCGCGGTTGACCGCTCTTCGCGCCGATCGTCGTCAGTTCGATCACAGGCAGGCCGGTCAACAAGGTGGTGGCGGTGGTGCGCCCCCCGGACAGAATGGCGACCGCACGGTCGAGATGGCGCAGCGTTTTCGACAGCAGCCAGGCGATCGGCGCGCCGGAAGCCAGGCGTTTGATTCCGCGTTGCAATGCATTGGGCGGTCGAAAGTCGAGCGTCATGGTGAAAATTGTATCACTCGCTTGCGAAATTTAAACTTTGCTTGACCCTTGAGTGTTCGATCAGATTGTGCTACACTGAAGAGCAGGTTCTAAAGCGATTCTCATCGAGAAGCCTCGAAGCTTCCGAACAGCGAAAAAGTGAACAAGCACTTCTAGTAGTTTAACAGGAGGCGCATCTGGAGAGCTTGCAACTTGCCCACCGGCTCGTGGACATTATCGAGGAAAAACAGGCGACAGACATTGTGTTGCTAGATGTTCATGAGCAGACTTCCCTCGCCTACTACTTCATCATCGCCACTGTAGACAACGAACGCCAGGCTAAAGCCATCGAAGACGACCTTCTGGAGAAGCTGCGCTTGCAGCAGAACCTGCGGCCGTTGACCGTCGACGGCATCGATGGCCAGGGCGGCGGCTGGTCGGTGTTGGACTACGGCGACGTCATTGTCCATCTCTTCACAGAGGAAATGCGTCGCTACTACCGGCTTGAGGAGCTGTGGAGCAAGGCGCACGTCGTCGTCAAAATGCTATAACGCAGTCTATGTTGTGCAACGCATGTGAGACGTCCACAACGTGCACAACGCAACACGAAATTCGGAACACGCACCACGTTTCACCGGCGCAATCGGGAAGGAAGCGAGAACGTATGGTTGGTGGAGGAAAAACCGTCGGGTTGGCCTTGATGATCGTCAGCCTGGTGCTGTTGCTGGCCTTTGGCGGATGGCTGCTGACGGCGTTCTCCGCTAACGAAACGACGAGTGGCGGCGCCGTCCTGGGGCTGTTGCTTGCGTTGATCGTGATTGCGCCGATCTTCGGGATCGGCGCTTATCTCTTCCGCAAGGGCACCCAAGAGGCGAAAGAGTACGCACAGGTCGCCAAGGAAAAGCAAATCCTCAACGCCGTGTTGACGCGCGGACAGGTGACGATCACAGAATTGATCGCGGAGCTGCAGATTCCCCGCGAAGAGATCGAGAGAATGATCCAGGACCTGGTCGGCAAACAGCTCTTCAGCGGCGCCATCAACTGGGACAAAGGCGTCCTCTACAGCGTCGAGAGCCAGAAACTGGCCGGCGACCACAAGTGCCCGAACTGCGGCGGCGACCTCCAGTTCGCCGGCAAAGGTCTGATCGTCTGTCCCTACTGCGGCAGCCAGGTCTTTCTGACCAAGCGGGCGGCGGCGCAGACCGCCTAAGCGCCAAGGAGGCCTCTGCGACCGGATGAACTTTCTGCAGAGGCGCTGAGCGTACAAAGTTTTTGATGTCTGTCGGGCTGCGGCGATCTCTGCGGCAAAGCACGCTTTCGAATAAAAGAATCGAAGGGATCCAGGAGGGGATCATGACCGAAAATTTTGTGGAGTTTGCCAAGAGCCAGATGGGGGCGGTTGAGAAGTTGATCAAGGGGTTGCCCGGGATCAAAGGGTACATCGACAAAGAGCTGCGGCGCGATGCAGACAAACGGGTGCGAGACGCCATCGCAGCGTCCTTAGAACAAAGCAAAGCGGCGCTCACCGCTGCGCAAAACGCACTCCTCAAAAGCGGCGGACTGGCCAAAATGGCGGATGTCAATGAAGCCATCGTTGCCTTGCAGACGCTCGCCGACCGCATCAAGACCGCCAGCTACGGCTACGCCGGCTTCTTTGATCCGGTGCGCATCAAAGAAGAGCAGCTGGATGCACTCGTGCGTTTCGACCGCTCGCTGGCCCAGAAGGTCGGCGCCCTGAACGAGCAGATTGCGGCGCTGGCGCAAGCTGTCAAAGACCGCGTGGACATTGGGCCGGCGCTCGAAAAACTGAACCAGACGATTGCAGAGATCAACGCCCTCTTCAG